>DAOUMU010000300.1:0-21387 GCA_034409055.1 Anaerolineae bacterium | reverse complement strand
ACGCGCCGCCTGCTCTGCAATCTCAAAGATTGCTGCAAGGGGCACTTTCCAGGCAAGGTCAAGGAGATACCACCGAGTTCATTTCAACATTTTCCGGCGATGACCGTTATATTGCGGATTATTTAGTTGATGAAGTCCTGGCTCGGTGCTCCCAGGATACCAAGGACTTCTTGCTGAAAACATCCGTTCTCAACCGTATGACCGGTTCGCTCTGTGATGCTGTCACTGGCCGCGAGGATGGTCAAGCAACCCTGGAAAGGTTAGAGCGGAGCAACCTGTTCATCGTGCCACTGGACCACCGGCGACAATGGTATCGCTACCACCACCTGTTTGCCGACCTGCTGCGCCGGCGTTTGCGCGAAAATGAACCGGACCGTATTTCCAAACTACATCACCGGGCCGGTGATTGGTTCGCCGGACAAGGATTGAATCGCGAGGCCTTGCATCATTCTCTGGCGGCAAAAGATTATCAACGGGCGGCTGACTTGCTGAAAACCCTGGCTCTTGAGATTTTACAGAGGGGTGAACACGCCGCCGTTTCCGGCTGGATCAACGCCCTCCCTGAAAGCCTGGTGAGAGAGCAACCATATTTGTGCGTTATTCACGCCTGGACGCTACACCTGACCGGACAATTTGAGGCCGCCGAAGCCCGTTTGTCGGATGCCGAAGCAGCAATGGCTAATCTTGGCCAGAAGAATGACGCGGAGGCGGAAATCATTCGCGGGCATATTCACTCCCATCGCGCCTACCTGACCTTTATCAGAGGCGAACACGCCAAAACAATCATCCATGCTCGTCAAGCGTTGGCACAGTTGCCGCCAGAGGCCACGGCGATCCGGGCTCAAACCGCCTTATATCTGGGCGTTGCTTATCGTCATCAAGGTGAGCTTCAGGCAGCCCTGGACATTTTCACCGAGGCAGTGGCTGTCAGTGAGAAAATGGGTGGCAGTTTCATCGCAATGTTAAGCTTTCTCAATCTGGCTGGACTGTATATCGATCAAGCTCATTTGCATCAGGCCAAGAGCATCTATGAACAAGCGCTTCAATTTACCAAACGCCATACAGGCCGGCCGGATATGCCCTTTGCCGGGTCTGCTTATGTTGGCCTGGGCTGTATCTTGCGCCAATGGAATGAGTTGGACGATGCTTATCGCTACATCAGTAGAGGCATCGCCTTAGGCCGGGACTGGAAGGTGGCGGAGTTGTTGGCTTTAAACTGTATTGACCTGGCTCACATTCACCAGGCTCTTGGCAATGATGAACAGGCGTACGAAGCGCTGCAAGAGGCAAAACAGATTTTTGCCGGCTTTTCTCACTGGGGAGTGGATAGGGTAACGGCCTATCAGGCCCGATTAGACCTGGCGCGCGGAGAGGTCGAATCTGCAGAACGCTGGGCGCAGGCCAGTGATTTAAACATTGACGATGACCTTAAATTCCACCGGGATATTGAATACCTGACCCTGGCCCGAGTGTTTATGGCGCAAAATCGATTCGAGCAAGCCTTGTCATTATTAGGACGGCTGCACCAAATCGCCCAGTCTATCGGAAAAATGCAGAGCGTGCTTGAGATTCTGGCGTTACAAGCGATGGCCCTGTCTGCCCAGGGCCGCACCGAGCAAGCCCTCATCAAACTGGAGCGGGCCTTCGCCATTGGCGAATCGGAAAACTATGTGCGTCTCTTTGTGGATGAAGGCAAGCCGATGGCCAAGTTGCTGCGCCAGGCAGCCTCGCATGGCCTGGTGCCAGAGTACGTGAGAAAACTACTTGCAGCGTTTGGGGACGAGACGAAAGATGAAAGCCAAACCCTGGAATCACTACCTTCGTCCCTCACCTCTGATCCTTCATCATTGGTCGAACCACTCAGCGAGCGTGAACTCGAAATCCTCCGGCTGCTCAAAACCGAGCTATCCGGTCCGGAGATTGCCCGCGAACTGATGATCTCCCTGAGTACGGTTCGCACCCACACCAAAAATATCTACGGCAAGCTTGGCGCGCATAACCGGCGACAAGCAGTGGCGCAAGCCGAAAATTTAGGCTTGCTTTAGCCCCCCTCATATTTCTCCCCACCCATACCATAACATCCCCACCTCAATCATCACATGTGGGGATGACATCTCCCCACATTAATTGATATAGTTTGGTCAAACAACAAATGAGGTGATAGAAACAGAGAATTTGCCAGTCAAAAAACATTTTAAAAAGTGAGGGAAAAATGAAACACGGATACTACCTCGACAAATCAAAGAAACTGGAAAAATCATTGGATGCTTATTTAGATGGCTGAAGCAATGGGTATTGGTTTAACGCAGATATCTACTATAGATTCAGGAGCGTGTACTTATTGTATGAGTCGTAATGGTAAAACAATATGGCCCGAAGCGCTAGAAAAGATTATGAGTCAAGGGTCTGACAAAATACTGGAATAGGTTGGTCAAATCCTGATGAGTTTATGCCGAGGATCTATGACTGAAAGACAAAAAATCTACGAAATCAAAATAAAGGGACACCTTGATGACCGGTGGGCTGATTGGTTTGAGGGGATGACGTTTACCCGCGCCAGCGACGGCACCACGATCCTCTCCGGCCCCATTACCGACCAGGCCGCCCTGCACGGCATCCTCAACGGTATTAGAGACCTGGGCCTGTCGCTTATCTCGGTTCAGCGGGTAGACCCCGATAAAAATAGACGTGATCCAAGTCATATTAAACAATGTGTAAAAGGTGAAAAAATGACAACGAATCAAAAAACTCTTAAAGTTGAACAACTTGAACGTTATGGCAAGTCAATCTCAGACCTGCCTAAAGAGGCATTTAAAGGGCAAGGGAAAATTATGTTCCGAATATTTCGTAAAAAATTTGGACTTTTCGGTTTATTGCCCTTTACGTTTCGTGTGCTTAAGGAGCGGCGTCACTTGCTCAAGCAATATGCCAAAGAATATCAAAATCTCCAAAAACTTACTCCTAAAGGAGCAGCAGAAATTACTATGATGATTTCTTTGTTCAATGTTATTGCTCAAAGAGAATCGAGAGAAAAAGCTTATGAATTTGTCAAAAGCATTTTCCAAAGCGTTGCTTTACGAAGTATGCCTGCCCTTTACCAGCTTGACGATCTGGAAAAATGCGAAGGAGATATGTTTGACAACTACAAAAAATTTAATATTGCCATGTTCAAAGGCTCAACTCAAGACTTTCATGTGAAAGCGATAGAAGAATCAGAGAATCATCTACGTATCATTGTTGACAAATGCCTCAATGTAGAAGCGGGTAAAATGTTTGACTGCCCAGAAATTGCCAAGCTCGGCTGCGATCATGATTTGGCCGGTTATCCACCTATCGAAGATCGAGTCAATGCAACTTTTAGAAGACCTTGCACGCTTGCTAAAGGCGGCACCTGTTGTGATTTTAACTTTTATCGCAAAGGTTTTGAACCAAAAGGTACGTATGTGAATAAATAAAGGTAAAAAAAAGACAACTGATCAAAAAATTCTCAAAGTTGGACAACTTGAACGTTATGGCAAGTCAATCTCAGACCTGCCTAAAGAAGAACCAAAATAAAAAGTACGGCATGATTATTTTACTGGAGTCTGGCGAAAATTCGTTATTGTCAACTTGAGACCCATATATTGTGCTTTTGTAAATCTTTCAATCGCAATATGTAGTGGCTGACGAACAGACAACTTCTAATTTCTATTTTCTAATTTCTCAAGTCGTTCAAACTTCTTGCCCAACGTGCAAGGACTCAATTTCTAAGGTGCTAATCTACTTCCCTCCCCCAATCCCTCAACTGATGCAAACGTGATAACAGGACATTTGTCATCTTCTTGATACGATAAATGTCACTTACATTTTTTTAATAATCCGGTAAAATAAAGAGGAAAATCGGCATACAGAAGAGCAAAAAACAATGTTCGCTAATCTCTGTCGCGAAAGTGCGGGTATTGCTGTATTGTTGGGGCTAATATTGGGTCTGGTGGCCGTAATTTGGCTAACAGTAAATTTTTTCCAGGCCGAAGAACTGCCTTACCTCGACCTGAGCCAACGCGAGACGCTGCCGGCCGTTGCCCAGGCCGAGGTTATTCCGCTGCGCCTGGCAGTGGCCGCAGTTATTTCGCCAAAGGGTACTTTTGAAAGCTACAGCGCTCTGGCAGTTTATTTGAGTGAAAAGTTAAACCGGCCAGTAGAATTGGTGCAGCGCCGTACCTATGCCGAGGTCAATGACCTCATCGAAAATGGCGAGGTAGATGTGGCCTTTGTTTGCACCAGCGCCTATGTCATCGGACAGCGGGAGTTTGGCATGGCGTTACTGGTTGCGCCCCAGGTCAACGGCGAAACGGTTTACCACTCGTGGCTGATTGTGCCCGTTAACAGCCCGGCCCAAACTATGGCCGACCTGCGCGGCAAAACCTTTGCCTTTACCGACCCCTGGTCCAACAGCGGCCGTATGTACCCTACGGTTCTGGTCAAAGAGATGGGCGAAACCCCCGAAACCTTCTTTAGCCGCACCTTCTTCACCTACAGTCACGATGACGCCATCCGGGCCGTAGCCAACGGTGTGGCCGATGGCGCCGCCGTTGACAGCTTGGTTTACCGGTACGCCATAGCCCGTGAACCTGAATTGGCCGAAAAAACTAAAGTTATTCATCGCTCCCCGGCTTTTGGTATTCCGCCGGTGGTCATCTCGCCCCATCTGCGGCCCCAGATTCGAGCAGAATTGCAAAACATCTTTTTAAATATGGTCAACAATCCGGATGGACAGGCGGTGTTGGATGTTCTGGACATTGACCGCTTTGTTTTAACGGATGACCATTATTATAACTCCGTCCGTACACTTGAAGCGCAGGTTGGCTCATTGGAGTTGAGATGAACCGATTATCAGGCCAAACCACGCGCCTTGACGTTATCATCCACCGATTTTTTGACCGATTTTGGGCGATAGCCGGAGCCGTTAGCGTCCGCACCAAAATTCTGGGCATTGTCTTAACCCTGACCATCGTCTTGGGCCTGGGCGTTACCTGGCAGGTGCGGGTGATGATGAGCCAGACGCTCATTGCAGAATTAGAAGAGCGAAACCTATCGGTTGTAAGCGACCTGGCGGCCCGCAGTGTTGATCCCATCTTACTTAACGACACGTTTGCGCTTCACCAACTCTTGCAGGAGACTTTGGCTAACCACACCGACGTAATCTATGCTTTTGTCGTAAATCCTCAGGAGCAGGTTCTGGCGCATACTTTTGAGGATGGTTTTCCCACCGCGCTTCAGTCTTTGAATATGCCTGCTGTCAATGGGGATGCTACTCACCAACTTTACACCAGCAATCAAGGACGTATACACGACTTTGCCGCCCCTATTTTTGAGGGCAAAGCAGGAGTTGTGCGGTTAGGGGTTAGCGAAGCGCAATTGCAAGACACCATCAACATTATCACCGGCCAGATGTTGCTAACCACCCTGCTGGTAGCTATGGCCGGCATTGTGGCGGCTACCCTGCTTACCTGGCTGTTGACTCGTCCTATTTTGCAATTGGTAGAAACCACCCGGCGCGTAGGCGGCGGTGATTTAAACACCCGCGCCCCCCACTGGGCCAATGACGAAATCGGCGACCTGGCCGATGCCTTTAACCAGATGGTGGGTGATCTGGAAGCCAGCCAGCAGGCTATTGCCGAAAAAGAAGCCGCCCGCACCCGCCTGTTGGCTCAACTCATTGACGCCCAGGAAGAAGAACGCCGCCGCATTGCCCGCGAACTACACGATGGCGTTGGCCAATCTCTCACCTCGTTGATGGTAGGGCTGAAACTGCTCAACCAGCTTTGTGACAACCGGGCCATAGAAAACAAAACAACCGAATTGCGCCAGATAACCATTGAAACCCTGGACGATGTACGGCTGCTCAGCCGCCAGTTGAGGCCGAGCGTTCTGGACGATCTGGGACTGGCTCCGGCCCTGGAACGGTACGCGACTGAGTTTGCCAGTTGGTATCCCGGCTTAACCATTGATCTCCATTGCGACTTGCCTTATCGTCTGGCTCCGCCGGTAGAAACCACCCTCTACCGCATTGTTCAGGAAGCCATGACCAACGCCGCCCGCCACAGCCAGGCCAGTACCCTGAGTGTGCTCCTTATTACCCGCAATAGCCGGATCCAGGCAATTATTGAAGACGATGGTCATGGGTTTGACCCGGAGGTGGTTCGTCGTTCCAAAGACAGTGTAGGGCTGCACAGTATGGCTGAACGCGCTGAACTTTTAGGCGGTGAGGTAAACATAGAAAGCAGCCAGGAGGGCACAACGGTTTATGTGGAGGTGCCAACATGAGCAAAATAAAAATCTTTCTGGCCGATGACCATGCCGTGCTGCGAGCCGGTTTGACGGCACTGCTCAACGCTGAACCGGATATGGAAGTAATCGGCGAAACCGGCGGTGAAGGGAATTGCCTGGAACCCATCCTTAACGCCAAACCAGATGTTGTTTTGCTGGACATCAATATGCCTTGTTGCAACGGACTGGACATTTTAAGGGTTCTACGCCAGCGTATTCCGCACAGCCGGGTCCTGATGCTGACTATGCACGATGATGCCCAATATCTACGCCAGGTGTTAGCCACCGGGGGGACCGGCTACGTCCTCAAGCAGGCTGCCGATACCGAGCTACTCACGGCCATTCGGACGGTGTACAACGGCGGCGTTTTTTTACACCCCATCCATACCAAAGTACTGCTGGAAGATGCCTCAGCGCAAACACACGCTTCTGCTTCTGCCTTTGACCCCCTGGCCCAACTGAGCGACCGCGAGCAAGAAGTGCTGCGCTTGATTGCCCTGGGCCATGCCAACAAGGAAATTGCCCATATGCTTTATCTCAGCGTCAAAACGGTGGAAACCTATAAAGCCCGGCTGATGGAAAAGCTGGCCCTCAAAACCCGGGCCGCCCTGGTTCGCTTTGCCCTGAAGCATGGCCTGCTGGATGAAGAACGGTGAAATCCGCAATAATATTCCTGCTGAACATCATAGCCCCGGCCTGGTTGCTGCGAGCAGTCAGTCTATTCATTATCCTGACGGCGCTGGGCGGCTGCCAGGGCAGCGCCCCTCCCCTGGACATCCGCCTGTCGGATCTGGTAACCCCTGCCGTCGATGATCCCCCCACTTCGCCCGACCGCCGTACCCTGCGGATGGCAGTGGCCTTGGTGAACTCCCCCCGAACTACGCTGACCCACTACACCCACCTGATCAATTACCTGGCCGCTCGGTTGAATAGACCCGGCGAGTTGGTTCAAGGCAAAACTTACGCCGAAATCAACGACCTGGTGCGCGAGGGCAATGTCACCCTGGCGATGGTTTGCACCAACCCCTACGTGGAAGGCCAGGAAGATTTTGGGATGCAAGCCCTGGCCGTACCAGAGGTCAACGGCCAAACCGTTTACTATTCATACCTCATTGTGCCGCCAGACAGCCCGGCCCACAGCCTGCCAGACCTGCGCGACCAAACCTTTGCCTTCACCGATCCCCTCTCTAACTCCGGCCGGCTGGTGATTGTGTACCAATTGGCCTTGCTGGAGGAAACCTCGGAGTCTTTCTTTTCGCGCTATATTTTTACCTACAGCCACGAATATGCCATCAAAGCCGTGGCCGAGAACCTGGTAGACGGTGCGGCAGTAGATAGCCTCATTTATGATTACCTGGCCGCCACCGAGCCGGACCGGGTGGCCAAGACCAAAATCATTGCCCACTATGGGCCGTTTGGGTCCAACCCGGTAGTCATTCCCCCCAATCTGGACTCTGACACGGCCGCGCGGCTGCAAGAACTTTTGTTGCAAATGCACCAGAACCCGGACGGGCAGCAAATTCTATCTGCCCTGGGTATTGACCGTTTCGTGCTGCCGGATGACGCCGCCTACGACTCTGTCCGGGAGATGCGCCGCTACTTGAACCTGCTTCAACATGAGGCGCAGCCCTAGCCTGTTGGGAGGAGGAGGATGCGTTGGTTTCGACAGATCAGTCTCCGGTTACAAATTATTGCGTTGGTACTTTCTTTTACCCTGGCCGTGGGCCTGGGCAACGCTTTTCGGGCGCACCTGGCCCTGGACGACCTGGCCCGCGAACAATTTGAACGGCGCAGCGTCGCCACCGCCTTGGCCCTGGCCGGCCAGGCCACCGACCTGTTACTCACCAACGATCTGTTTGGTCTGTTCGAACTGCTCAATAACACCCTGGTCAACACCCCCGACGTACGCTACATTATGGTGCTGGACGATGCCGGCAACGTCCACGCCCACACCTTTGGACCGGGCGTGCCACGTGGCCTGGTTGAAGCCAATACCGTCGCCCCCAGCGAAGCCTGGCATCTGAACCGGCTCAATACAGAAGAAGGATATATAGTAGACGTGGCCGCGCCGTTGTTGGAAGGGCAGCCCGGTACGCTGCGGCTGGGGATGTCGGAACAGGCCATCATCGCCTCGGTCAATCGCCACACCTGGCAATTGGTGGGGTTAATGGCCCTCAGCCTGCTGCCGGTGCTGGCTGTTACCTACATTTTGGGCCGCGCCCTCACCACCCCCCTCCTGAAATTGGTCGAGGTGATCAACGCCATTCGCCGGGGGGAATTAACTCGCCAGGTTCCGGTAGAAGGCCGGGATGAAGTGGCCCAACTGGGCGTGGCTTTTAACGAGATGACCCAGGCCCTGGTCCGCTCTCAGGCTGCGCTCGAAAACTCAAACCGCGCCTTGCAAGCCCGCAACGAAGAATTGGCCGCCCTGTACGCCGTGGCCACCGCCATTGCTCGCGCCGATACAGTAGATAGCCTGACCGAAGCCGCCCTGGCCAAATCATTAGAGGTGATGAATTTAAGCGCCGGTTGGGTCTTTTTAGCCAATGATACTCCCAACGATCCTCCCACCCTGCGAGCAATGCGTGGCCTGCCCCCGGACGTCGCCCGCCAACTGGCTGGCCGCCTACCCGCTTGCTGCCTGCCTGCCTCGTTGGATGAGTTACAGGAGGCCATCATTGTCCATCAGGACCGTCCCTGCCCCTGCTTAAAAATAAATGACGACGCGCCCGCCATTGAGTCTGCCTGTCACGCCGCCGTGCCCTTGCGCTCGCGCCCCCGAGTGTGGGGCGTAATGCACCTGGCCGCTGCCGGGCCGGGCGGCTTCACCCCGGCTCACCTGAAACTCCTCACGGCCATAGGTCGCCAGATTGGCATGGCCATCGAAAATGCCCACCTGTCAGACGCGCAGCGGCGTGAGGCGTTCCGGCGCTCGCTGCTAGACCGGGTGCTAGCCGCCCAGGAAGAGGAACGTAAGCGCATTGCCCGCGAACTGCACGATGAACTGGCCCAAAGTCTGGCCGTTCTCATCCGCGACCTGGAAGAGGTGTCCCGCCCGGACGCCGCCGGCCAAAACCGCCTGCACGCGCGAGTCGGCGATACCCGCGCCCTGGCCCTGCGCATTCTTGAGCAAACCCGCCGTCTGATTTTTGACCTGCGCCCCTCGGCCCTGGACGATTTGGGGTTGCTGCCGGCCCTGCGCCGCTACACCCAGCACCACCTAGACCTGGCCGGTATCGAGGCGCAAGTGACAGTTTCCGGGCCAAAACGCCGCCTGCCGCCGGATGTTGAAACCGCCCTTTTTCGCATTGCCCAGGAAGCCATTAGCAATGTGGTCAAACACGCTCGCGCCGGTCAGGTACAGCTCAACCTTTGCTTTAATCCCCAGGAGGTTACACTGACCATTACCGATAACGGTCTTGGTTTTGCGCCAGAACAGATTTTAACCGCAACCAACAACGAAACTTGCTGTCTGGGCCTGTTGGGGATGCGGGAACGGGCCGAATTGCTGGGCGGCGAGTTGGAGATACACAGCCAACCCGGTGCCGGCGCGTCGGTGCGGGTTACAATTCCGCTGGAGGACTTATGAACCCTATTCGCGTGTTGCTGGTAGATGACCACACTCTATTCAGAGAAGGCCTCCGCCGTTTGGTAAACGAACAGCCCGATATGGAAATTATTGGCGAAGCGGCCAACGGTCACCAGGCCGTAGACAGAGCCGTTGAATTACAGCCGGATGTGATTTTAATGGACATCGCTATGCCCGATATGACCGGCCTGGATGCCGCCGAAATCATAAAAAAACAACTCCCCCAGGTGCGGGTACTGCTGCTGACCGTGCATGATGACCGGGAGTATCTGTTCCGTGGCCTGGAGGTTGGCGCATCCGGCTATGTGTTAAAAGAGGCCGAAGCGCAGGCGTTGGTGATGGCGATTCAGGCCGTTCATCGCGGTGAAATATATTTGTACCCCTCGGTCACGCGCTGGCTGGTGCAAGACTACCTGCAACGGGGTCACAGCGGCCACCCGGAGGAACAGCAGCGGCTCGATGAATTGACCGAGCGGCAGCAAACCGTACTCCAACTGCTGGCCGAAGGCCATACCAACCAGGAAATCGCCGACAAGCTGGTCCTCAGCCCCTATACTATCCAAACCCATATCCAAAACATTATGCAAAAGCTCAACCTGCACAGCCGGGCCGACCTGATTAAATACGCCATCCGCCACGGCCTGACCGATATAGAGTCACAGGCATAAAAGTTATCCTTGCGTTCGGTATCCCTCATTTGTAGTAGGTTTTCCCCTCAAAGTTACTACCGAATATAGTTGTTTGAGTGATAGACAAACCGGCGTCACTTCGGCTATACTGAGATCACGATGATGAATTCACGGGCGCTCAATTATTGCGCCCCGGCTGAAGATCACATTCTATGGGAGGATAATCATGACCGGCATTGCAATTTTGATTTTTCTGGGTGAGACACTGATGGGCACACTGATCTTTGTGGCCATTGCCGGTTTGATCAAGTATATGGCCGAACGGGAAGAAACCGCCGAAGAACAACCCGCTGCTGTCGAGCGGCCCGCAGTGAAGCCCGCTCCAACCCGGCCCGCTAAATTAAACCTGTAACCTCATAACCTGGACAGGCCCCTGCGGCCACACAGGATAAAACCAATCCACAGGCGCGAAGCGTGCAGATGGTCACAGATAAAAATCTGGGCCATCTGCGTTTATCTATGGACTGGTTTTATCTCTTTGTCAGGGGATTCCCTGACAAACAATTTCGCTTTTTCCCCACATTACCTCAAAAAACTAGCGGGATTCTCCCGCTACAAAGTTCCTATGAAATATCATACAATATAAACACTTCCGAGCCTGATTCTCTACGGGTAAAGTAGCCTATGAGAACAGGACTGCCCCATTAGCGGGGTCGGGTGGCCGGGGAAACCCGGCGGCCTTCCGAAGTCCAACCTGCAAATGGACTGACTTGAAAAGGGAGCAAGCCACACCTGGGGCTTTGCTCCCTTTCATTTTTTATTGGAATTTGTCGGTGACGAAAAAAGAAGCTGGTAGCCAAAGTCGTATAAAACCTGTCTGACTACCGATTACTGTATTTACGGAGGAGCCACCTATGCAACAGATATTCCCAAACATCCAGGTTATACTCGAAAGGAGGATCAATAATGGCTGAAATTTTAGAACAGCAAAACGTCATGGTGCGGATGCAGGAAGACATCAAACGCGCCTTGCAAAAGCCCGAAGACCGGCGACGCTGGGTAATGGTGATTGACACCCGCAAATGCACGGGCTGCCACTCATGCACCGTTAGCTGCGTGGCCGAAAACAAACTCCCGCCCGGCGTGGTTTACCGCCCGGTGCTGGAGCGAGAAATCGGGACGTATCCCAACGTGGCTAAACGTTTCATTCCCCGGCCCTGTATGCATTGTGAAAATCCCCCTTGTGTGAACGTCTGCCCGGTCAATGCCACTTGGCAACGGCCCGACGGTATTGTGGCTGTGGATTACGACCAGTGCATCGGCTGCCGCTACTGCATTACCGCCTGTCCCTACTCAGCCCGGACTTTCGATACCGGGCATACTTACACCCAAGGAACCATCGAGCAGCAGGGCTATGAACTGCTGGCTAACTTTGAGTACGGCGAACAACGGGAACGCACGCCCGGCGCAGAACAATCGCCGGTTGGGAATGTGCGCAAGTGCCACTTCTGCCTGCATCGGTTGGCAGAAGGGGAAGTGCCGGCCTGTGTGAGTACCTGTCTTGGCATTGCCAACTATTTTGGCGACGCCAACGACCCGGACAGTCTGGTGGCCGAAATGATTGCTTCGCCCAACGTGGTACGTCTCAAAGAAGAAATGGGCACCGAACCCAAAGTATACTACCTGGTCTAATGGAAAGGAGGCTGAAAAATGAGTAATTCTATACAAAAATTAGCCTGGCTTATCGCTATCGTTGGATTTTTAGTAGGTCTGGTTGGGCTATTCCAGCGGTTGACCCTGGGGCACGCCGCCACCAATTACGGTAGCTACATTCCCTGGGGGCTGTGGGTGGCCGCTTATATCTACTTTATCGGCTTGAGCGCCGGAGCCTTTCTGCTCTCGGCCCTGGTTTACGTGTTTCAAATCAAACTGCTCAAACCCATCGGCAAGCTGGCCCTCTTCACGGCCCTGGTTACGCTGGCGGCGGCTATGTTCTCCATCTGGCTTGACATAGGCCACCCGGAGCGAGCCTGGAAATTGCTCCTCAACACCAACTTTGGCTCGATGATGGGCTGGATGGCCTGGCTCTACTCGGCCTATTTCATCCTCTTATTGGTTGAGCTATGGTTTGCCTTGCGTTCCGACATGGCTGCCTGCGCCAACGAACCCGGCTTCAAAGGCAAACTCTGCAACTTCCTTGCCTTTGGCCGTAAAGACACCTCAGAAACTGCCGTTGGAAAAGATATGAAAGTGCTGCGGGTGCTGGGCGCCATCGGCGTGCCTTTGGCCGTGGCCTTCCACGGCGGGGTTGGGGCTTTGTTTGGCGTAGTGGGCGCCCGGCCCTTCTGGAACAGCGGTCTGACGCCTATCACCTTTCTGGTCGGTGCGTTGGTTTCCGGCGGGGCCTTGCTGGTCTTTGTCACCGCCATCTGGGGACCCGACCGGGGGAGTGAGTCGCACCGCAAATTGGTCACTTTTTTGGGCCAGATTGTCCTGGGCTTACTCCTGTTTGACCTGCTGCTGGAGTGGGCCGAATATTCTACCAGCATGTACGCGGCCATCCCCGCCCACACCGAAAGCCTGCGCCTGGTGCTCTTTGGCAACTACTGGTGGGTTTTCTGGATAGTGCATCTGGTCATTGGCTCGGTCATTCCCCTGCTGTTGCTGGTCTTTGCCCGTAAAAACATGGCCGCCGTAGCCACCGCCGGCGCGCTCATTGCCATCACCTTCCTTAGCGTCCGGCTCAACATTGTCATCCCGGCCCTGGCCGTTGAAGAGTTAGAAGGGCTAAAACACGCCTTCACCGGCCCCGGCCTCAGCTTCGACTACTTCCCCAGCAGTATGGAATGGCTCTTCTTTGTCTGGACCATATCTCTGGCCGGGCTGCTCTTCCTGATCGGCTATAGCCTGTTACCGTTAGTTCGCCAACCCAAGGAGGTAGCTTAATTATGACGACTAAAACAAAAACACCCCAAACAAAAACCGATAACGGCGCTATTTTGAACGAAAATGTAACCCGCCGTGACTTTCTGAAAACCACCGCCTTTGTCGGCGGAACCGTAGCCTTGGCCGGCGGCCTGCCCTGGGTGATGAATCAGGCCGAAGCCGCCAACGGCGCGGCCAGCCTCCCGGCCGCAGCCTCCGGCGCATATCCGCTGAACAAGCCGGAAAATATTATCTACAGCGTGTGCCTGAATTGTCACACCGCCTGCACTATCAAAACCAAAATTCAGGATGGCCTGCTGGTAAAGATTGACGGCAACCCCTACAGTCCGCAAAACCTGCTGCCCCACCTGCCGGAAGACACCCCCCTGGCCGAAGCGGCCAAAGTGGATGGGATGGTCTGCCCCAAAGGGCAATCCGGCGTGCAAATTACCAACGACCCCTACCGTCTGCGTAAAGTGCTCAAACGAAGCGGGCCACGCGGCAGCGGCCAATGGCAAACCATTGACTTTAACCAGGCCATTGATGAGATTGTCAACGGTGGCGACCTGTTTGGCGAAGGTCAGGTAGATGGGTTGAAAGACATCTACAAGCTGCGCGACCCTGAACTGGCCGCCGAACTGGCTGCCGACTCCAGCGCCGTAGCCGGCGGCGACATGACCCTGGACGAATTCAAATCCAAGCACGCCGCCCACCTGGACTTGCTCATCGACCCCGACCACCCCGATGCCGGTCCGGTCAACAACCAGTTCATCTTTTTGGGTGGCCGCATTGAACACGGCCGCAAAGAACTGGCCAAACGCTTCACCGGCGATGGCTTCGGTTCGGTCAACTTCTACCTGCACACCACCATCTGCGAGCAAAGCCACCACATTGCCTACTATGAAATGACCGGGGGCGCAAAAACCCAGCTCAAACCCGACAGCCTGCACAGCGAATTCATCATCTTCTTTGGCACCGGCGCCTTTGAAGCCAACTTTGGCCCCTCCAATATGACCCCCAGAGTCACCGAGGCCATGACCAACGGCAACCTGAAAATTGCCGTGGTAGACCCGCGCTTCAGTAAAACCGCCAGCAAAGCCTGGAAGTGGCTGCCCGTCAACCCCGGCGCCGACGGCGCTTTGGCGATGGGCATGGTGCGCTGGATCATTGAAAACGAACGCTACGACGCCACCTTTCTGGCTAATCCCAACGCCGATGCCGCGGCCACCGTCGGCGAAACCAACTTTACCGACGCTACTCACCTGGTGCGCACCGACGATATGATCTTGTTGACCCCTGCCGATGCCGGCCTGGAAGGGGAAGACAGCTACGTGGTGATGCAAGACGGCGCGCCGGCTCTGTCCGCCATCGCTGCCGGCGGCGAGCTATTTGTGGATACCACCGTCAACGACATTCCGGTCAAATCGGTCTTTCAACTGCTCAAAGAACGGGCCGAAGAATATACGCTGGAAGAGTACGCCGAAATTGCCGGCGTCAGTGTAGACGACATTGTCGCCCTGGCCAGCGAATTTACCGGCCACGGTAAAAAAGCCGCCGCCGAATTTTATCGCGGCCCGGTGCAGCACACCAACGGCTACTACAACGGCACCGCCATCATCACCCTCAACCTGCTCATCGGCAACCCGGACTGGAAAGGCGGCCTCTCGGCCGGTGGGGGCCACTGGCACGAAGACGGCTCAAAAGCGGGCGCGCCTTTTCCCAAAGACGTGGTGGTTAATGCCCCTGGTGGGATGAAAAAGTTCGGCATCCACATCAACCGCGAAGGCGCTACCTACGAAAAAAGCACCTACTTTGACGGCTATCCGGCCAAGCGGCCCTGGTATCCCTTTACCAACGAGTTGTACCAGAACGTCATTCCCAGTGCCGCCGCTGGCTATCCCTACAAAGCCAAAGCCCTGTTCACTAACAAAGGCACGCCGGTCTTGGCTACACCCGCCGGACACAAACAAATCGACATGTTGCGTGACCCCAACAACATCCCCCTCTTTATTGCCTGCGATGTGACCATCGGCGAAACCAGCATGTACGCCGACTACATCATCCCCGACCTGACCTACCTGGAACGGTGGGGCACGCCACACGTGCCGGTTGACGTCAACAACAAGTTTAGCAAAATGCGCCAGCCTGCCGGTCCGCCTCAAACCGAAATCGTAACGGTTGACGGCGAAGAGATGCCCCTCAGTATGGAAGCCTTTTTGATTGCCGTGGGCAAAAAGCTGGGGCTGGCCGGCTTTGGCAAAGATGGCCTGGGCCAGGGCTGGAACTTTGACCGGCCCGAACAGTACTACCTGGCCCTGGCCGCCAACCTGGCCTTTGGCGATAAAGAAGACGGCTCGGAAACCCTGCCCGCTGCCGATGACGAAGAAATGCGCATCTTCCGCGAAGCGCGCCGCCATCTGCCCCAAGCCGTGTTCGACGAGGCGGTCTGGCAAGCCGCCGTGCCTGCCGACCTGTGGCCCAGCGTAGTCTACCTGCTCAATCGCGGCACCCGCGCCGAAGCCGCCCCTAAAGCCGTAAACGGCGACAAAGTGGGCCACACGGCTAAATTGGCCTGGCACTTCTTTGTCAAAAAAGTGGGCAAAGGTAAAAACAGCATGACCGGCGAACGTTTCAGCCCGCTACCCCTGGTAGAACCGGTCAAAGACGCCGCCGGCAATGAAATCCAGGACGATGGCTTTGACCTAAACCTGATCACCTACAAGGAAGTCACCGGCGGCCAAAGTCGTACCATTCCCTCACCGTGGCTGCACGGCGCTATTCTGCCGGAAAACTATGTACTGATGAACAGCCGTGACGCCCGCCAACTTGGGTTAGAAAACGACGACCAGGTGCGTATCCTGTCGGCCACAAACCCCGACGGCAAAGTGCAGGTCAACGACACGCAAGAATACAACGTGGTGGGCAAAGTGCGCATCACCGAAGGAATGCGCCCTGGCGTCATTGCCGCCAGTTGGAGTTACGGCCACTGGGCCTACGGTTCGCACGATGTGGTTGTTGACGGCCAGACCATTCCCGGCGAAGCCCGCCGCGCCCGTGGGATTGTGCCCAACCCGGCCATGCGGATTGACCCCGTGTTGGGCGATGTTTGCCTGACCGACCCCATCGGCGGCAGCGCCAGCTTCTTTGACACCAAAGTTAAGCTAGAGAAGGCGTAAAACTGAATGTTTGAGGCAAAATAAAAATACAGACGGGAGGAATACGGGTTGGTTGTTTTTGTCCGTATTCCTCCTAAAATGCAAAATCTAAAAAGATAGAGTATTTCATAGCGTGGATTGTAGTAACGACTTCAGTCGTTTTCAGGCCAAAAGAACGACTAAAGTCGTCACTACCGCGTCTTGCCCACGTCAAGTGGGAAATACTCAAAAGATACTGGGTTACCAAAAGTATCGAATCTGTGGATCACCTCAAATGAAAAAAGTAACCAGCCTCAGTAGATCCAATTTTCAAGCTCGGAGCGGACCACAGTCCGCGTTTTGGCCGCTGGACTGTGGTCCAGCTAGAGCAAATTTGGATGTACTGAGCCTGATTTTTACGGTTATCTTGATCAGCTTAACTGCTTGCGGCCAGACCGGCGCTGTCCCTAATCCGGCGGCGGGCGTGACCGCTGCGCCCACCGTAGACAGCGCTGCCTACCGCGCCAAACTGGATGAGGCGCGTCAAGCCCTTGAAAACAGCGATTTTGAAGCCACCAAAAATCTGGCCCAGGAGGCCGCCCGGCTCAATCCGGCCGATAATACCGCCTGGTCTGTCTTTGAAGAAGCCGTTCTGAAGCAAACTGCCGACAACTACCTGCGCACCCTGCCCGACAGCCGTTATCGCCTCAACTCCGAACATTTCCTGGCCGACCAGGTCAACGGCAAGCAATTCTTTATCCTGGACGTGCGCGAACCGGACGAGTACGAAGCCGGTCACATCGACAATGCCGTCAACATTCCCCTGCGTGAACTCACCCAAAACCTGGATAAATTGCCCGACAGCAAATCGCACCCTATTTTGGTCTACTGCCATACCCAAAAACGAGCCACCCACGCCCTGGTAGTGCTGCGTGAGTTGGGCTATACTAATGTATACAATCTGGAAGGCGGTATTGAGGCCTATCAAGAGTGGACAGAAAACAACCCCCTGCCCACGCCTGGCCCCACCGCCACCCCGGAACCCGAAGAGCCAAGCTGTTAACCAATAATGAATGATGAACGATGAACCAGGAATAATTTGGTTCATCGTTCATCGTTCATCGTTCACCATTATGAAATTACTACTCGCCTTCACCCCTTTTCATACGCCCGCCTCTCCCCCCTTTGGGCTGGCCTGCCTGAAAGGGGCGGTAGAGCAAGCCCGCCCGGAGGTGGCCGTAAAAACCGTCGATTGGAATCTGGCCTTTTTCCGTCGCTGGCTTGGCGGCAATATGCCAGACTTATGCCATCTGCACCCCACCCACATGGTGGGCGCGGTTTGCCCCTGGCTCATCGCTCAAAGCGACGTAGGGCAGATGATTCTGGCCGACCTGACCCACCTACCCACTACCCTGGATGAGCAAAATCGCTATATGCAGGCCGCCCGCCTGTTGGACGGCCTCTACAACCGGCTGGCCGGCTTTTACCACGATATCCTCTTCCCCTTTGTCGAAGGCCGCACCTCCCTCTCAAAAGAAGCCCAGGACGCCCTCTTTGGCGCAGAACTGGCCCGGGTGCAGGCCGAACAGCCAAACCTGGTTGGCTTTTCCATTCTGTCTGAGCAAAACTTGCTGTACGCCCTGGCCTTGGGCAAAGCCATCCACCAGCGATTCAAGCTTCCTATCGCCCTGGGTGGGGCCATGATGTCGCATCTGGAACCGACCGAACTGCTGCAAGCCTTTCCCTGGCTGGATTACGTTTTTTTTGGCGAAGCAGAAAAAAATCTGGTTGATTTTATAGACGCCTGGCCGGAGCAAAAATTCGCTTCTGTTTACGGCCTGGCCTACCAGCAGGGCCGTATAATTACCGGGGGCGGCAAAGCCCCGCCCCTACCGCTGAACCAACTGCCTCACCCCAATTTTGATGATTTTTCCCTGGAGGACTATCTTGCGCCGGAGCCGGTGCTGCCCATCATCACCTGCCGGGGCTGCTACTGGGGCAAATGCGCCTTTTGCAGCCACACCCGGCCCTACGGTTCCGTGGTGCGGGTGCGCCAGCCGGAACAAATTGTGGACGAAATAGCCCACCAGTTTAACTGCTACGGCGTACGCCGCTTTTTGTTTGTGGATGAAGCCATCTCGCCCAAAATGCTCAGACGCCTCAGTGAGAAAATTCTGGAGCGAGGGCTGAATATTCAATTTGGGGCGGAAGGCGTGCGCGTCGAAAAAGCCTTTGACGAGTCGCTGCTGCGGCTGGCCTACCGGGCCGGCCTGCGCTGGGTCTACGTCGGCATCGAGTCCGGCACGCAGCGTTTGCTGGACATGATTGAGAAGGGGATCGAAATTGAAACAGTTGAGCGTTTCATTGGCCTGTGCCGTCAGGTTGGCATCACCCCCCAGCTTTCCTTCATCATCGGCCTGCCCGGCACCACCCCGGCAGAGCTGCAAAATGAAATTACATTTCTCAAACGCTACCCGATGGATAGCTCATCCTTTGTGTTGCTGCTCAGCTCGCCAATGTACCAGCACCCCGCTGATTTCGGCATCTGCATCGAGGAGCGGCAGGTGCTGTATGCCACGTCACCCGGCCTGGTCCACTCGCCCCGATTTTACTTTACCGTTGAAACGGGTCTCTCACCGGCACAAGCCGATGCCATTGTCGAACAGGCCGGGGAACGCCGCAAAATGCGCCCGCACCTGGGCGAAGTCCACGCCACCTTGCTGGCCGACACTAACTTTTTCAAATCTGAAGACCGCCCGCCGGAGCCGGCCACCGGCGCAGAAATCGCCTTGCAACTGCTCTCACAGCAGCGGACGCAGGCCGGCGGCCAGGTTGATGGACAATGGTTCTTGCACATGCTCGGCTGCCTGGAAAACCAGGGTCGTCTGCAAGAAGCGTTCACCGTTGCCCAGGCCGGATTAGCTGCCAACGGCCGAGACCCTGACACACGCCGGGCGCTGCTGCTGCACCAGGCCACCATCCTCAATTACGGCAACCAACCCCGGCAAGCCTTACAAGTACTATCGGGTACGGAGCAAAAATCGTTAACACCGGCCCTGCACGGCGAGCGGCTACGCGCCCTCTTTGCTCTGGAACGCTGGGCAGACGCCCTACGCGAAACCAAAACTATGCTCTCGGCCGGGTACGAAATACGTTATCTTTACTACATTCAAGGTCTGTGTTACGAGCAGCTAAACCGCCCGGCCAGAGCTTTGAAATCCTTTGAAAAAGCCGAACAGCGCAACTGGCTGGAGCCAGACATCAACCAGGCCAAAGCCCGTGTTTTGCTGACCCTCAACCGCCCCGTTGAAGCCGAAGCCGAACAGGCCAAAGCCAAACGAAAACGACGATACCTGGCACAGGTTAATTAAGGAGACCCAATGTCCACTTTTGAAGAACTACTGCAAAAATCCGCCTCATTCCACAACCATCTCTGTCCCCGGCAGGTGTTGGGGGTACGGATGGGGCTGTTGGCCGGTCGATGGCTGGGGCTAAACGTGCCTCAGCAAGACAAACGGATTTTAACCATTGTGGAAACCGATGGTTGTTTCATTGATGGCCTGGCCGTAGCCGCCGGTTGCCACATTGGCCGCCGCAGTATGGTTGTGTACGATTTTGGCAAAGTTGCCGCCACCTTTGTTGATACGCAGACTGGCCGGGCCGTGCGAATTGTACCCAGCGCCCAGAGCCGCCAGTTAGCTAAAACCTACGCCCCCAATGCTGAAAGCCGCTGGCACGCTTATCTGCTGGGCTATCAACGCATCCCGGATGAGGAGCTTTTTACCGTGAAAAAGGTGACGCTGGAGGTCTCGCTGGCCGAAATTCTGAGCAAAGACGGCTACCGGGTAAATTGTGACATCTGCGGCGAAGAAATCATCAACGAGCGGGAAGTGCGCCGGGCAGGACTGACTCTCTGCCGCCCCTGTGCTGGAGAACGGTACTACCGACTGGCGGACGAACCGGCAGCTCACCCCATTCCAGAGGCGTTTCAAAAAGCCGGCTAATTACCGGCATAGTCAAACCATCACCCAAAGCGAAGCCTGTACCTATGTCCGTTGCCGATTTTTTACTGGCATTGAGCCAACAGTTTGAGACGGATTCCATCACCTTGCAGCCGGCAGCCTGCCTGAATGCTCGTTTCCGGACCGCCGGTTGTACTTACTGCACTGACATTTGCCCGGCGGAGGCGGCCATCACTGTCATCGAGGGGCGACCTGCCATCAATAACGACACTTGCCTCCACTGCGGCCTGTGCCTGCATCGCTGCCCCACCGGTGCCTTTACTCGCCCCGACGGTTTCTCTCGTAAGTTGACCCGCACCGCCGCCATCCCAAATGGTCCGGTCGAGTTGATTTGCCCGCAGTCGCCCAACCTGGTAGTGGGCGCGACTCCGTATGCGGTTCAAACCCGCCGCTGCCTGGCGGCTATCTCAGCGGCAACGCTGCTGGAATTGGCTGCCGCCGGTAAAGATATCTGGCTGGATGACAGCCACTGCGCCGCTTGCCTGTTGGGAGTAGCGCAGCCGACAATAGCCCACACCGCCGCCGAAGCCAACGGCTGGGCCGCGCTGCTGGCCAACGCCGGAACCATCTACCTTCGCTCAGAACGGCCAGATGCGCCTGTTACCCCCCGGCAATTGCTTGATGCCACCCAACCGCCGGTGTCACGGCGTGGGTTGTTCGGTGTGTTCAAACCGCAGGCCGCACCCGCCGCCGATACCCAAACAGAGGCGGCGGAACTGATTAAACCCGGCCGCAGCATTTCCCCATCAGAGCGGCTGCCTTATTCCTTGCCGCCGGAG
>DAOUMU010000299.1:0-28258 GCA_034409055.1 Anaerolineae bacterium | reverse complement strand
GAGTGGAGCGCGTATCGAAGGGTGCGGTTTTGCATCGAATCGGCGCGTTTACCGCACCCTTCGATACGGTTTCCGCTGCGCTCCAACCTACTCAGGATGCTACCTGACTAATTACGCATAATCGGTTCTGAGTGGCTTTGGGCCGAACCTCTAAGAATTGGTGAAGTTTTTTTGCATTAGTTCGCGTTAAGTGGATACCTAATTCTTCTTTTTTTAGATGAACTTTTACCTTGCACTCATACAAGCAAACTGCTGTACCAAGAAGACACCGAATATAACAATCAAGATACCGATAACCTCAATGACGCTGAGCGATTCTTTCAACAAAAACCAACCTAGAATAGCTGTACCTAATGGAGATAGCGCGAGCATGACATTCATTTCAATAGCAGTCAAGATACGCAATGAATGATTGTAAAGGGCATAGGCAACCGCTGTGTCAATAATGGCTAACCAAAGAATAATGCCCCATCCAGGGATCGATAAAGGGGGTGGTCCTTCCAGGATGACAGCTATCACTAGCAGTACACCACCACCAAATACAAAAGGGAAAGCGGTCAGCAATAAAGTGTTCGTCTGTTCAGTTCCAGCAATTTCCCTACCCAAAATACTGAACAGTACAAATCCTACTAACCCAAAGGATACTACCAAAATCCCTAACGGTTCTCCTGACTCAACGCCGGGTGAGAAAAATAGAATACTCCCAACAAGAACTATAAATACACCGACCACCTGCCACTGTCCAGGCACTTCTTTGAGCCAGACAATACTGGCCAAAAGAACAAGCAAGGGTGAGAAACTCAACAAGAGAGCGCCCGTAGCAGCCGGGATATATTGCAAACCCCAAATGAGGGTACCATTTCCTATAGTATAAGCACACAGACCGATGACTAATAATCGTTTCCAGATATGGAAGGGAAGACATTGAACTTGGTTCCATTGTCGAATAATTAATGGCAGCAGCACCAAAAAGGCAATGATATACTGCAAACTTACAATCGTAAATGGTCCTAAGTAGGCTAGTCCAATCTTCGAGAAGACAAACGACGAGGACCAAATCAAGGTTGCGGTTAAACCCTGCATAATTGCAGGTAGTCGGGAATTCATTCAGGACACTCTTCTCCGCCATTGGTTGAGGTCTAAGTGTCCGATATTACCACACATTTGGGAACAATAACAATATTTTTCCTGTTTTGCAATGCTATTTGTTAACAAGAGAAAAAAAACTTGTTGGCTAACGCTCGGCTAAGCGCCCGCCCGCAACCTGACTATAAAAACCAACTCACCCCCGCAAGACGACTCTCAATAAAAATCCCCGCTGTTGGGGTCGGCACCACGCCGTTGTTAGCCAGTTTTTCGCCAACCCTTAATGTTCACTGACTTTCGTAAGGCCGGGAAAAGAACATTTCTTCCGCATAACCAAGAAGAATCGTATCTACAGATTGGGAATTGGATGAGAAAAATCCCGGCATGTCGTTGCCCGAGTAGTGATGAAAATGATATTGGGAAAGTTCTTCTTCGGAATAGATGATGTTTGGGGGATTATCATTGCAGCGTGTCCAGTGCCCGCTGTTCATTGTCGCAGCGTTAATGATTGCTATCATATGGGTCTTGTACGATCCTTGAGCATGATCTTGGTCAAACTGGACTCGTAAATAAGGACAAGGAATATCCGCTGCAAAACGAGATGCATCCCTTTCCTCCCAATACGCTTCGTCAAATATTGACCCACCATGAAGTAAAAAATGAGACAATTCTTCCGGGGCCGGTTCACGACCATTGTTCAAAAACCGGATTGTCTCATATACCCAAGCCTCATCATTTTCCAGACCTCGTTGAAAATCTTTACCCGGACAAGAAGGACCTTCCCAATCAATGAGAAAGGCAACCGGCATATCTGGATAGCGCGCCAAGGCACCTGTGGCTAGAACAACTCCATAAGAATAGGATAGGATCCCAATATTATCTTTCTGAACAAACGAAAGCTCATTCACAAAATCTACGATAGCCTTCAGATCGTCCTGGTGCACAAAACCATGATGATTATCGTCTCCTTCACTTTCACCTCGGCCCTGGAGAGCAAAATCTACAGTCATAATACCCTTTTCAAGAAGGCTGGTTGGAAGTTCTGATCGAAAAGCATACATACCATCTCCTCCGGCCACACCAATAAGAACCGGAAAGGGACCATCTCCTTCCGGTTTCTTTATACGAATGGCTATTTTATTCCCATTCAAAGAGGGTATAGAAAGTAAAGCTGTTCCACTGGACGAGAATTGAATTTCTTCCTGTTCAACAGTTGGAGTAGCTTTTTGGTTACTGGTACAAGCTGTGAAGATTAGCAATAGTAAAAGAAGAAAGAAATATCTCCTTGGACTATGAATAACTTTGACCATTTTATCACAAATATTTTGATAAAAATTTGAGGTCGAATTTGGCGTACTGGCTAACGTCAATTTTAACCCGCCGCCCGCGCACAACTTGGCCTAAAAGTTTGGCCGGAGTACAGACACCCCTTCAACAGCGATCACAACCTGAATTATGCGGGACTCCACAGGCACAATCAATTTCAGTTCAAACACTCCCTCGCAAAAAGCCAAGGTTGGGCGGTCGGGTTGAAAATTTTTGAAGGCAGTTTTTCTACGATACCCTTTTTACTCGAACAGAGTAGAATAATTCACCTATTCCCAGCATATTATCAGCCTCTATCGTTGTTTTGGTCATTGAATACCCTACCATTTTCTCAAGATGTCCCTCAATAAATGGCAAACCTGGGGTATAACAGAATTCTCCACCAACTCTTAAACTGCCTAGTATTCTCATATACAAGCTCGCAAAATCATCGGCTCTACTGGAGTGATGTAAATGGGCGTGAATAAAATGCGTTGAGAATGATTGATGAGCAATAATTGTTCCCCAATTATTCGTCCCGCAATCAAACTCAAACCAATCTTGTTGAAAAAAATTTGGTGTAGACGGAGCAAAGCGGTCAACGCCAAAAGCCGTATAACCCTTACTTCTTAAGTTATTAACCAATTGACCTGATTCCCCACAACCAATATCCAAAATTGGTTGTATCAATTCGGTTATATCCAGACTCAATAGTCGTAATTGAAACTGGGCCGAGTATTCTTCACAAGGCACGGTACTGAGTAAGGGATTCTCTGAAAGGTCGGTTGGCATATAAGTGATACAATAAGATGACAGGATTAAACGTAATCTTTCGTGATGAATCTTCATCCAGAGGTATCTTAAGTTCAATTGACCATTCACCCTGCTGATAGCGTAAAATTGTACCATGTCCAATTGCCCAACCATTATTCGTATCTAACATCTCAATGTCTACTAACCCTGGTACCAATCCGGCTGATGCAAATAAAGAATCAATATCAACTCTTTCCCACTCTCCATCCTTATAGTGCAATAACCAGTTGCCATCTTGACAGTTATAAATTCCTCCTGTTAAACCTACTGCCCACATCTCTTCTGCACTCACCGCAGATACAGCTTTATAACACGAATATGAAGGACCGAGTACCGGAGCTTCCGTCATAACTTGCCAATGACCATTGATTAGACGATAGACTAATCCCTTATGTGGGGCACGATTACCCACGAATGCAAAACAATCAACAACAGCCCATCCATTTAGATCATCAACCAAAGAAATATCAACAATATAAGAACAGTCATAAGGATACCTCACTTCGATAGTTTCTGTAGGTTCAGGTGTAGTAGTCGGCGGGATTGGAGTAGGGGATGGCCTTGGAATATCGGTCGCAGTTGGGGTCTTTGTAGGTATTACAGGGATATGGGTGGGCGTAACAGTAGGGGCAGACATAGGTGTTAACAACGTTATCGCTGTTGGGGTAGCAATTAGTAAAGCGCGTGGTGTTTTTTCAACGTTGCAAGCTGTCAAGAAAATAACCAGGAAGACAAACAACAATTTTTGTTTCATCTTGATTTCCTTTGATTAATTCTTGGCTTTCAAGATAGCATATTTTGTGTTTGAAGGTTTGGCAAAATTCGAACCAAAACCCAACTATTCAACTAGCACCTAACGCCGCATTTCACCGGCTGCCCGAACAGCCGTTGCCATACGGCATGGTTCTACCCCAAACATACCGCCAACAAAAATATACTCCACCAGTATGATTTACACCAATCCAAGTCACCTCCACAGGCAACACCCCATCGAGGTTGAGCCTTGCTTTGGCAGTCCGGTGCAAATGCCTTGTTGGGCGTGCTCCACGAATTGAAAGCGGTTGCGATACCCATAGATGTTTTGTGATCCCCTAACCATAAGCCTTTTCTCCATTGTGCGACCCTGCCACCTTGCGACCCTGCCACCTACCCCCCCAACTCCTCCCCAATCCGTATCACCTCCCTCACCAGAAGGTCAAAGTCTTCTCGGCGGGTGCGGTGATTGGTGTGTCCGACACGTAGAACGTACTTGCCGGCAATCGTCGTTCCAGAGGGCACGGCGAGGCCCTGTTCCTGTAGCTCGACCAGGATTTTTTTATTGAGAGTATTCAGCCCGGCATCGTCCAGACCGGGCCGGATGTAACGAAAGCAAACGATATTCAGGGTGACCGGAGCGGCAAGCTCCAATTCTGGCCTGGCCTCGATCAATTCCGCCAGGTAGCGAGCCTGGTCTATGTTCTGCTGGATCAGCCGGCCGTATTTGCGACTGCCATGTTCCTTGAGCGACATCCAGGCTTTGAGGGCCCGGAACTCACGTGAAAGCTGGAAGTCATAATCGGTCAGCCAGGGCAGATCACCGCCGGTCAGGCCGCGCCCGTCCCCTTCGCGAGAGAGGTAAGCAGGGGTCAGGGAAAAAGCCTGACGATGCGCTTCCTCGTGCCGCACCAGCACGCACCCGATTTCATAAGGCATATACATCCACTTGTGTAAGTCAAAGGCCAGCGAGTCGGCCCGGGCCATGCCGGCCACCTGGTCTCTTGCCCCGGCCGTCAGGGCAGCCCACGCCCCAAATGCGCCGTCAATATGGAGCCAGAGATTTTCCTGCTGGCAGATATCGGCCAGGGCGTCGAGATCGTCAATCGCGCCGGTGTTGGCTGTCCCCGCCGCGCCAACGACACAGAAGGGCAGATGACCATCTTGGCGATCCTGAGCAATGGCCGCCTTTAGGGCCTGAAGGTCGATTTGGAAATAAGCATTGACCGGCACATAGCGCAGGGCCTCGCTGCCCAGGCCCAGCAATTCCACAGCCTTCTGGATTGAGCTGTGGATTTCCTGTGAGGCATAGAGCACCATCTTACGCGGCGCGCTATGCATCCCTGCCCGGCGCAGATCGTAGTCGGCCTGGGTATTACGGGCGACGGTCAGGCCGATCAAGTTGGCCGCCGAGCAGCCGCCGGTTAGCAGGCCGCTGGCCGAAGCGGGAAAACCCAGCATCTCTTTGAACCAGTCGATCACCTGCTTCTCAACGTGGATGGCGCTGTGATGGTCAAGGTCGCCGGAGTTGGTGTTCATCGCAGCGGCCAGCAGTTCGGCCAAAGCGCCCAGGACTGTCCCCGTGCCGAAAACCCAGCCCCAGAAACGCGGATGGATGTTACCGATCGGGTAGGGGAGTACATTCTCCAGAAATTCTTCGTAAATCTCTGCCGGGGGTTGCGGATCAAGCGGCACAGGCTTGTTGAAATGGGCTTTGACCCGGTCGGGGGCGTGCTGCCAGGCGGGACGCTCCCGGACGGTTTTCATATAATCCAGCATGTCGTCAAGCATCCGCTGGCCGAGCGCCCGTATAGATGCCCAGTCTTCAGGATCGAGTGTTTCTTCCAGAGGCGTTGCTTTGTCTTGCGCCATGTCTCTGTCCTCCTCTGTAAATAGACCTTGTAGGACAAACTTAAGTTTGCCCTACGGTACGGATAATTTCATCATTGGTGGTGTGTCAACACTCGTGATAACTCTTAGGAATGGCACTTAAATGACTTGTAACCTGCAACTTTGCGACCTTGCGACCCTGCAACCTGCCACCTGACCAACCCACAGGGCAGGCGACGAATGACCAACCAACCAATTCTTTTCTCTATCCTCACCGCATTAATGCTTGCGGCTCTTTCACCTTCTTTCCCGCCCAGGCCATGATCACCCTGGCCATCTCCATCACTTGTACCCTGGCTAACAACGGTTTCTCCGTCTCAAAGTCTGAGGCGTCAAAGTCTGCAGACCTCAATTGTTCGCTGTCATCTGTGTAAATTACCCGCAGTTGAAACGTGCGACGCCCGCCGCTAAAGGGGAGCGGACGACCAAAGGCTTCCTCAACTCGATCTTTCGGGATATACCAGCAATGACGGTTTTTGGCTGAGAGATCAAACCTCCGGGCCACAAGGGCTTTATTGTCGAGTCGCAGGCCAAAGTGGTGCTTTCCCTGTTGTTCCCTTTTCTGCTCCTTCAAGGCCGCTATGGGTTCGAGCACCAAAAAGACCCCCCACCGGCCGACGTAGAGCAAAGCGGCCCCTATAAGCAAGCCAACCAGGAGGTTGATGGGATTGGTTAAGGCAGACAAAAAACCGGCCGGATCGATGATGAATTGGTATAGCAGGCTGCCCAGCCCAACGAGGGGTAAGGCCAGTAACAATAGGCCCGGTACGAAGCCAAAAAAGAGCGTCAGGGACGCCCAACCGTGGCTGGCCGGAAAGAAATGGTTAGCCCCTCTGTCAGCCTGCCCTGTTTCGAAAAGTTGTCGATACCAGGCCGGCAGTTCTTCAAACCGACAGTAACCCCAGGGGGCTTTTTTCGTACTCAAACTTGCTCCTTCATCAAACCAGAATTTGGCTTGCCAGCAGAGCAAAAAGTAACTTCCGCTTGATGTTGCCAGCCAACTCGTGAACCCACAGGGCAGGTGACGTAAAACGTGAAGCGTAATGATTTATCTACAGCTTACTTTTACATAGTTACCCTGCAGGATTTGCGTTGTCCGCGAGAATGTTTGTCAATGAGCAGCCCTATGACCACCTGCGGTTGTAGAATAGTTTAGCCCTCACGGGGTAAAATCAATGACTTTCATCTTTTTACCACTGTCTAAGCGTATTGGCAAGTTTAGTTGCGGCTTCACTGTGTTATAGTTAACAATTCACAATTGGCTATTCACTATTCACAATTTCTTGATTTGTAATCCGTGTAATCTGTGTAATCTGTGGTTAAAAAGTTTGGTTGCGGCTGAAAGCTGCGCTATGCTTCACGTTTTACGTTTTACGAGTTGGCTAGCGACATCAAGCGGAAGTTACTTTTTGCCCCGCTGGCAAGCCAATTCTGGTTTGATGTATTAATGTTCATTGAACTGCTTTCTTAACACGAAAAATATTGAATCGTTTTTTTCTATTTCGGAATATCTTTCAGAGCCGACTATCTTATATTCACCACCAATGATTTCACCAAACGTTTCTTCGGTATAATAAACAACTCGCAACCCAGGAAATTTTTCTTCTTTATCACCATACCAAAAAGAGTGGAACAATATCCCATTGCTATTTAATACTTCTGATTGCCCTCTAAGCGACTCTTTAAGTTCCTCTTTTGTCAAGTGGTGCAGAACTTTATTTGAATAGATGCAATCAAATTTTCTGTTTATGTTCATTGTCACCGCATCAAGGAGCACCAAATCTGCTTTTGGATTCCTTTGCCTATATCGCTCAAGGAACAGTTTTGAGTTATCCGACCCCGTTACTTGAAAGAATTCACTCAAAATTTCAAAATCTTTCCCCGGCCCCATTCCTAATTCTAACACCCTTGAACCCTTTCTCAGGTACTTTTTTAGCACTTCAACAAGTTTGCGACCATCAACTCCTTCAGTTGTCTTGATGTATTCTTCGACATTCATTTCATTATCAAAATATCCCATTTGGCGTTTCCTTTTTTAACAAAACCGACCGGTTGGTCGATATATGATAGAATATAACACAAAAGATGACGACTGTCAAGACCGACTGGTTGGTTGGTTCGCTTTTCCTTGATAGAGGTTTCCCCTTTCAGTCGAAATGACATGCCTGAGTAGTTACACTTAAACTTCCTACCCCCTGCACCCTTGCAATCCTGCAACCCTGCTACCTGCAACCCTGCTATGGTGAGGGCCATCCCCAACTGTGTGCGTGTGGTATAATATGATCGGAGCATGCCCGTGCCCCGATAAGCCTTGGCTCCGGTTGGGCTGAGGAGGCATAGGTTGCCCTAAGCTCGGCGTAAATCTTTCGCTAGTTTTCCTCTCGCCAAGGACACCTGCACTTGTTACGGCGCAGGTGCAAGTGTTGCCTAATCCTGGCCTTGTGCGCCTCAGTTAGGAGGTCCTTATCATGAAAGCTAAGATTTGGATTGGAGCGGCATTATTCATAGCCCTCGTTATTGCAGCTTTGGCAATTCTGGTGTTCAATCAAGGCAAATCCAGGCCAGCTATCGAAGAAGTTCAGCTCTCTACACCGGCCATAACTCCGCCGGATACGGCCACCCCGGCCACCACTGACATCCCTATTTTACTTTCCAGAGCGGCGGTGAAGACATTTGGATATGATACGGCCACCCCGGCTACCACCGACACCCCTATCTTGCCTACTGGACCGGTGCCCAGGCCTAACTATATCCAAAGTGAGGCCGACACTTTCCAGGCCGAATTGGGCCAGTTATTCGCCCTGCGTCATAACCAGACCGTCCAGATTCCGACAGAAAACCTATCGATCACTCATACGACCGATATCGAGTTTGAATGTCCCGCCGACGCCGACTGTGAAGTACCGCTGATTGCCACGGACTATTTTGAAGTGACTCAGGCGGGCCAATCCTTGGGACAACGCCAATGGCAACCGGAAATGGTGTTTGGCGACTATGTGCTGACGACGGCCAGGTTTTATAGCGGCTATGAGTATAAAGAACACCAGTTTGAGATTATCCTGGCTGCGGAGCGACAGGAAACGGTTGTCACCGCCCAACAAACCAGAATGGCCGACACAACATCGGCGACCGTTTCCCTGGATTGTGGCGCTTCGGTTTGGCAATACGCAGCCGGGCAAGGGGAGACCCCAGAAGTACACATGCTGGGCATTTATGAATCCGGTACGGGCCAGGTAGATGTACATTTGGAACGAACGGTAGCGCCCATCGTCCTCGTTCTATCTGCCTACAACCCAACCGAATGGCGCATTCACACCACCGCAGGGGTTTCGCTTCAAAAAATCATCCTCAACGGCTACAATCCCCACACGCTCATTGGCGCAGAAGGCATCCCCCTTATTGACCGCAGTGATCCGGTCAACAATGTGGTGCAGTATGTCTATACCTGGAACACAAGCGACCTCGGATATCAAAACGGACTGGCCCCGGCCTGGGTTTACCAGATGGAATCAATTGCCGGCGCACCGCTCAACACCTTCACCGGCTGTCGACAAGCCTCAGAATTCACCATCCGGTAAACCCAGGCGTCTGTATAACCGGGCTCTTTTTTGCTCCCTGCCACCCGACCAACGACCAACGACGAACCCACAGGGCAGGTGACCAACCAACTAACGGCTATGATCGTCGTTTCGGCCATCAGCAGCAGCCCGATGATTGCCCGCATCGGCTGATATTGAAAAGCACGTTAAAACGTGCTAAATGTTGCGCTCTAACCTGTTTTAACAGGTTTCGTATTAGCAGCGCGGCATTTCAATGCTGCGTCTATGGCCGAAACGATGACTAAGGCCCAACTAACCAACCAGATGTATGACCATCTGCAGTTGTGACAGAGACCCTCTCTCAAAGCCGACGCGCTCAAACACCCGCCCGACCTCCTGGGGACAAAGGGCCGGAATTATCCATTCCTTGCCGGGATACCGGGCCATCACCGCTCGCAGCAAGCGAACCGCTTGCCCTTGCCCACGTCCCTCCGGCTTTACCACCACCGACCGAATGCCTATCCGTGGCTCCTGGGGGTTAGATATCACCACATAGGCGGCCTCTCTTTGGTAGGCTCTGTTTGGGGGGCCGACCTGGGCCAGGCTCTCTCCTGAAATCTGCCAGGGCAAATCGGGCCCCCCGTACATCGTGACCAGCCGGGCCACCTCACGGATATCGACGTCTGCCAACTCAGCCTGATCTCCCGCCTCCCCTGCCGATAGGGCATAGCTCACCAGTCGTCGCCGTACACGAAAGCCACAGCCCTCATACAGGCGAACGGCGGCTGTATTCTTCTCAATCACCTCCAGCGCCATCCGCCGCTCCCCCCGCTCCTTGGCCTCCCGCACCAACTGTTCCATCAACCACCGACCGACACCTTGCCCTCTCGCTTCTGGCACAATGGCCATCGCGGCCAACCGGCTGCTCCAGCCACGCCGGGCAATCAGCGCCAGCCCTACCGCCTGACCGCCCCGTTGAACGACTCGACTACTCCCGACATCTATGCTATCGTGGGCCACCATGTGGAGCAATGCTGCCAGGTCGAACTTTATCTCTACCGGGTAGCCAGCAAAGCCTCGATTGAGTAACTCAATGATCTCTGCCAGGCCATAGTTTAGCAATGGTTTCAGTTCAAGCTCCATTATCTTCTCCTACCCTCTCAAAAAAACAAAGCCGCCAGCTCCAATAAGCTGACGGCTAAAAATGACCTTTATAAACCAACTCCTCGGGTAGGACTCGAACCTACAACCAACCGGTTAACAGCCGGCCGCTCTACCTATTGAGCTACCGAGGATTGTTTACTTACATCACCCTCAAATTATATCCAATAGTCGTGGTTCGTCAAATTAACCCAGATAATCTCGCAATTTCCGGCTGCGGATGGGATGACGTAACTTGCGCAGGGCTTTGGCTTCGATCTGGCGAATACGCTCCCGGGTTACGCCAAATTCGCTGCCTACCTCTTCCAGGGTGCGTCCCTGGCCATCGGACAGGCCAAAACGCATCTCTAATACTCTACGCTCTCGCTCGCTCAACGAGTCCAGAATCTCGTATAACTGCTCTTTTAACAGTTGCTTGGAAGCGGCGTCGACCGGGCCCAGCACACTTTCATCCTCAATAAAATCGCCCAGGTAACTATTTTCCTCTGCCCCGATGGGTGTTTCCAGCGACATCGGCTCCTGGGCAATGCGGATAATACGGCGTACCTTGCTGGCCGCCCGTCGCCAGCGTCGTTCCAGGGGCGGATCGATGGGTTGCTCAGTTTGTTGCGCTTTTCGAATGACCTCGATGTCCTCCTCGGCCAGTAAATCCATTTCCAGGGCAATTTCCTTTGAGGTGGGATCCCGGCCATACTCTTGTAACAAGCGCCGCTGAATCCGGGCCAGCCGATTGATCGTTTCCACCATGTGCACCGGGATGCGAATCACCCGGGCCTGGTCGGCAATGGCCCGGCTAATGGCCTGCCGGATCCACCAGGTGGCATAGGTGGAAAACTTATAACCCCGTCGATAGTCAAACTTTTCCACGGCTCGCAGCAAGCCAATATTACCCTCCTGAATTAAATCCAAAAAGCTCATCCCCCGCCCAATGTACCGCTTGGCCACACTGACCACCAGGCGCAGGTTGGCTTCGGCCAGGTAACGTTTGGCCAACTTGCCGTCTATTTCGTGAGCCTTGTATTTAATCTGCTCTTTTTTTCCAAGATTGTTTTGGCTCAACTTTTTACGGGCGTTGAGCCCCCGTTGAATCCGTTTGGCCAGGGATACTTCATCAGCCGCTGTGAGCAGATTAACCTGGCCAATTTCCCGCAAGTACATCCGTACCGGATCGTTGGTCAGATCACTCGTGCTCAGTTGGATGACGTTCTGGACAAAGTCTTCCTCTTCTTCTAGCTCCTCCTCAACCTCACGCAGGGCGGCATCATCCGGTTCATCAACGTCGGCCAGAGATTCGGTGTCACTCTCCTCATCGTCCTGCACTTCAATCCCATTTTCTACCAATTTGGCGATGAGTGCATCGGCCACTTCAACATCCAGCCCCCCATCGGGTAAAACTGCCAGAATCTCGCTCTGGGTTAAAACTTTCTGCTTTTCGGCCTTCTTTAGCAGAAATTCCAGAGGCGAAAGTTCCTCAGCCTGGTCAAGATCAACTTTAGAATCAGTGTCTGTCTTTTCTGTTGCTTTTGATTGAGTTTGTTTGTCAGTCACTCGCTTGTTGGCCATTCCACAATCTCCACTTCATACGTTTGCGCAGCACTAAATCAGTTGTCCGTACCGATCGGCCTCTACCCGGCGCTGTCCCATCAACGAAAGTGCATCCCTGGTCTCATGTAATTTCTTGCGCTGTTGGCTACAGGCTTTGATCATTTCCCTGTATTGACGAACTTCAGCCAAATTCTTGTTTGCCTCTGCCTCGTGCAAGAGCAGCTTGAGTTCTTCCACTTGTTCGGTAATGTTTTGCAACCGCAAACGTAAAATAGCGATACTTAAATCTTGGTTGATATTTTCCAGCGGGATTGGCGGATTACGATGCCATTGGCTGATCAGTATGGCCAGCCGCTGTTCCAATAACTCGTCGACCATGTCAACCAGTACCTCTATTTTAGGCGTTTCTGAGGCAGTCCACAACTGCAAAGCGTTAAAAATTTCTCTGTTATCCCCGCGTTTAAAATCGCTGGCCATCAACCCGGCAAGCGCTTGCTTCTCCAGGATCTCGTTGGCCATAGCCAGGGCAGAAGGATTGGCTAAAATCAAGGCCAGGCAATATGCTTCTACGCCCCAATCCGGTATCCCGTTTGTACCGGGCAGCACGGCTGTCTCTTCTGATAATTCCGGCAGCGGGGGAAAATCCGGCTCCGGAGGGGGCGATTGGCGTCGACGACGTGAGGGACCAGGCTGAGGTTGTCCTCCCTTCAGCTCGGCCATTAGCAGACGCTCGTTGAGACCAATTTTACGCGCTAACCGCTGTACGCGAGCTTCTTTTTCAATATTATCCTTTATCTCACGATAAATCGGGATTAACTCACGAACAACAAAGGATTTTCCCTGGGGTGTGCTTAAATCTCCTTTACTTAGTATTAATTCTTCGTAAAAATCCAGACCGGGCACGGCCTGGGCTATAAGTTCTTGCCAGACCTCCAGGCCCTCTCTTAAAATATCATCCGGGTCTTTGCCAGCAGGCAAGACCGCTATGTAAAGCTCCTGGCTGATATGAGCCTCAATTTCTATGCCCCGAGAGGTTGAGGTGGGTCGATGCTTTTTTGGTAACGACTGGCGGGCTAGACTGAGACCGCGAATCGTGGCCGCATTGCCGGCCGTGTCTGCATCCAGGGCCAGGACAATCTTATTGGCCAGGGACGCAATCCGCTTCAACTGCTGTTCGGTCAGGGCCGTGCCCATTTGGGCCACGACATTGCCCGCGCCACGCTGGTGAGCCTGGATGACGTCCATATAGCCTTCCACAATCACCACCTGATCGGTTTCGCGGATATGTTTGCGAGCCAGGTCCAGCCCATACAAGGTGGCGCTTTTGTCAAAGAGCACCGTTTGGGGCGAGTTGAGATACTTTGGCACCTGGTCGGCGGCCAGCGCCCGCGCCCCAAACCCCATCACTCGTCCCTGTGGGTCTCGAATAGGGATGATCAGTCGCTGGCGAAACCGGTCATACCCCGGCCGGCCGTCATCTCGCTCAACGATCAGGCCAGCGGCCAATAACTCTTCGGCGCTGTAGCCCCGCTCCATAAAATGGCTTTTCAACGCCTCCCACTCATCCAGGGCATAACCCAGTTGAAAGGTAGCAATAGTTTCGGTTGTTAATTCACGCTTGGCCAGATATGCCCGTGCTTGGGCCCCGGCCGGGCTGGTTGTGAGCAACTGATGAAAATAAGTCGCGGCCGCAGCGTTGAGTTCCAGTAACTTTTGGCGCTGCGCTTCCTGCCCGGCCGCCTTGGGACCGGGTTGTTTAAGCTGTATGCCGGCCCGCTTGGCTAGCGACTCGAGGGCTTCCTTAAAACTGTAGCCCTCCCGCTTCATCACAAAGCTAAAAATGTCACCCCCGTCGGCGCACGCGCCAAAACAACGCCAGGTCTGAGTCTCGGGAAAAACGACAAACGAGGGAGTCCTGGTATTTGAGTGGAAGGGACAAAAACCGATGTGGTTTCGGCCTGATTTTTTGAGGATGACCGTCTCAGAGACGACGTCAACAATATCAAGTCGAGCTTTAATCTCATCGGTTACACTCATACCATCGCTGCCCTCCCTCCCTTTAAACCATCAATCAAGTAAATATTATACTCATGAACAGAATGTTTGCCAAACCATTTCCAACTGCCCCTGCTGTTGCCTTGCCCTGCCTGGAGATTATTCGGTCTATGGCCCATTCGGCCTGGCTCAGGACCAGCTCTCAGAATGACATCGAGTTTTAACCCACATCCCGGGTTTGCCAACCCCGGCCCCGGCAAGCCGGACAATCGAAGATAAAGTTCTTGCGTCCTCGGCCACCGCAGTCATTACATTCTTCGATACGCCATTTGCGGCGCCCCCGGCCGATACACTCGCGGCAGGTTAAATCACTCAGTCCCGGTTCTTGGCCGCTACCGCCACAATGGCTACATATTTCTTCATAAATCTTACCAATCGGCACTGGGGGTCTGATCCGATAACGTTTTCTCATCTTTATACCTCATTGCTCGGCAAGATTTGCGCCGTCCGTGAGAATTTTGGCTCACGGATTAACACAGATGGACACAGATTTTTTTACTTTTATTTTTTATCCGTGTGCATCTATGAGCCATCTTAATTGCAGTTCAACCGCGCTACGCTTTCCGCTCCACGCTCTTTTTAATTATACCACTTTTTTCTATTTAGGCTTAACAATTTACTCCATCACGTACATAAGTTGACATGATTTCTCATCGTCGGTATATTTATTAATAGGGTGTTAGCTACTTTATAATCTACGCTTTGCTTATTGATGAAGGTTAAAAAATTATCTTGGTAAGGTCGTGACCTTGTCGACAAGGTCGTTTTTTGTACTACTATTATTCTCTGAAAGCTCTTCAACGGCGCTTTTCTCGACACCTGATCCTGGACTTAAGGAATGAGCCAGATTATTAGTCAAGCCCTCAACCTAAAACCTCTAAAAATCTCCGGCGTCTGGCTGGCGACGCTGTTTGTTCTGTCAACCGGTGGTCTGCTGATCATTATGATCTTTACTATGCTGGCCTATCAGATGTTATATCTGAACAAGATCTATCCGGGTGTTTCGGTGGCGGGCATCGAAGTGGGAGGCATGACGTTGCCCCAGGCGATGGCTACCATCAATGCTCGTTCGACCCAATCCCTCTCTCGTCCGCTAACCATTCAAGCTGGTGACCAGACCTGGACGATCACCGGCCAGGAATTAGGCATACGAGTCGATGTTGAGGCCACGGCCAACAAAGCCTATGCTGTCGGGCGTCAGGGTAGTTTCCTGGCCGATATGCTCACCCACTTGTATCTCCTCGCTGTTCCCCGCGATCTTGAGGTGGTGATGAGTTACGACACCGGCCCTATCAACCAGGTGTTACAACGCCTGGCCGGTGAGATCAACAGGCCGCCCCAGGATGCTCAGTTGATTATTCACCCGGATGCCAGGGTAGAATTCATCCCGGCCCAACGCGGACGCCGGATGCATACCGAAACAACCCGTTCGCTACTTGAAGCAGCTATTTTTAACCAGGATGAGCAGCCGGTCACAGCCGTTGTCCAGGAGGTGATTCCCGCCCTCACCGATGCCGACGTAGCCGTCGCCCGCCAACAGGCCGAAAACCTGTTAAGTGAACCCCTCGTCTTTAGTTTTAGTACGGCCACCGACGCTGCTGAGTGGCGGCTGGAGCCACAGACCTTGGTCGCTATGATTGATATTGTCGATGGGGTGGATGAAAATGGCAGAACTCAGTTGGCCGTTGAGTTTAATCTGGAAAAGTTTACCCCCCATTTTGAAGAATTCGCCAAAGCGATCAATATAGAGCCATCGGAGGCCCGGTTTGAGTTTGATTCCGAAACCAATCAGTTGACTGTCCTGCAAGAGAGCAGAGATGGCCGTACCCTGAACATGGAGGCCGCTTATCAACAACTGGTGGATTTACAGACGGCTTTGCAGGAGCAGCCCACTCATCTGGTCGAGTTGCCGGTTGTGCTGACCCCACCGGCGGTATCCAGCCAGGATATTGACCGCCTGGGCATCGAAACCTTGGTCAGCGAGTCGGTCTCTTATTTCAAAGGGTCGAGCCAGGGACGGATGCACAACATCGCTCTGGCTGCTTCGAAGTTCCACGGGGTGGTTGTGCCGCCAGGTGAGATATTCTCTTTTAACCGGTATTTGGGTGAAGTAACTAAAGAGAATGGCTTTGATGAATCCTTGATTATTTTTGGCAACCGCACCACGGTGGGGATTGGCGGCGGGGTGTGCCAGGTAAGCACCACCGCTTTTCGAACCGCCTTTTTTGGCGGTTTTGAGCTTGTCGAGCGTTGGGCTCACGGCTACCGGGTCGGTTGGTACGAAACCAATTCTGTACCGGGCTTGGATGCCACCGTTTACACCCCTGAGGTCGATCTAAAATTTCGCAACGATACCGATCATCACCTCCTCATCCAAACCGAGACAGACTTAGAAGCAGGCACCCTTACCTTTCGATTTTACGGCACCCCGACGGATCGAGAAATCATCGTGAGCGATCCTGAAATAACCAGGGTAGTTAAACACGGCCCCGCCATCTACGAAGAAGATTCCATCTTACCCAAAGGTACCGTCAAGCAGGTTGACTGGGCAAAAGATGGCATGGATGTCACCGTTACCCGTACCGTTAAAGCAGGGGACGTTGTTTTTCATGAGGATGTCATCACCAGTCACTACAGACCCTGGCGAGCCGTGTATCAAGTCGGTACTGCCGAATAAAGATATGGCGACATCCTACTTCACTAACTGAACTTTACAAAATATTGTTCTACCTTTATTATGTATGTAGCGTTTTGGCTACATAAGGGAGAAGCATGGCCGGGGAAACTGTTTTAGCGGTTGACGATCGTGAAGACAGCTTAAAATTCTTGCGCGAATACATCTTAGAACCTAATGGCTATAAAATGATCCAGGCCAGAAATGGCGTTGAGGCTCTGGAGATTATCCAGAAAGGGAATGTGGATCTGATTATCTCCGATTTGGTGATGCCCAGAATGGGTGGCCTGGAATTGTTGGAAAGTTTGCGTGAGAAAGGGTTAGACATTCCTGCTATTCTGATGACGTTTCACGGCTCAGAGGGGACGGCTGTGCGTGCCTTCAGGTTGGGAGCGCGCGATTATATCATTAAACCCTTTGCTATCGACGAAATGCTAAACGCCATTGACCGGGCTCTGACCGAGTCCCGGCTGAGGCAGGAGCGTGACCGGTTAACCCAAACAGTGTTACAAGTCAATCGGCAACTGGAAAACCGGGTGCAGGAACTACGCTTTTTATACGGTATTGGCCGCTCTGTTACCTCGCTGCAAGACCTTGAGCCCGTTCTCAGCCGAATCGTAGAAGCTGCTGTTTATTTAACCAGGGCCGAAGAGGGGTCGCTCATGCTTGTTGACCAACACTCGGGGGAATTGTACCTGCGGGCGGCCCGGGGAATGGGCCAGAAAAGTGCCAAAAGCCTCCGGGTGAAAATACAAGATAGTATTGCCGGTCAGGTTGTGCGTACCGGACGCCCGGTGATGATTGGCGGCATCAACCAGGATGATTCCTTTAAGGTCAAAACCGGTTACTTCGTAAAATCGTTGCTCAATGTTCCTCTCAAAGTAGCCGATCGGGTAATCGGGGTGCTGGCCGTTCACAACAAGTCTATGGTCAGGCCCTTTACCGACCGTCACCTGAATTTATTAATGGCTCTGGCTGATTATGCCAGCATTGCTATCGAAAATGCTCGTCTCTACAACCGGCTTTCCTCGGACGTCGACCGGGCCGAACAATCAAGCCGCGAACTGGAGAAAATGGTCGAAGCCCGCACGGCTGAACTGAAAAGGGCAAACGAACAACTGGTCCAAACGGAGAAACTGGCTGCCCTGGGCTATATGGGCACCGGCGTGGCCAAGGAAATCAGTACGCCGATCAACATCATCCTCGATAACTTACACCAGCTTAGTAATCGTTTGCCGTCGACAAAGGATAACTACCAACTCATTGCTTCTTTGAAGAAACAATCGCTGCATTGTCGCCAAACTGTACAAAGTCTGCTTGATTTCTCAAGCCCAAAGGATTACCACCTGCAGGAGACAGACTTAAACCAGGTGATTGAAGCGGCCTGGTCCAGATTCCGCGATGAAAATGAATTTAGCGAAAAGGTGGAGTTTGTCCGGGGCTTTGACCCCAACCTACCCCTGGCGATGGTCGATAGCAAGCAAATGGAACAGGCTATATATTATCTGATTAGTAGTGCCTACCGCTCAATGCCCCAGGGCGGAACACTCCGCATCACCAGCCGGGCTGTGGGTTCCGAAATACAGATGATTGTCAGTGACAGCGGCCAGGGAATTTCCCAAGAAGATATGCGTCACATCTTCGACCCATTTTACGAAACCAGCCGCCAGGCTTATGGTCTGGACTTGACTATTACTCAAGCGGTGATCGCCCGTCATAATGGCACCATTGAGGTCGAGAGTGAGCCGGGACAGGGTACCACGTTTACCATTCACCTGCCGATGAAGAGGTAGGGTCAGCCCGGAGAGATTGATAGCAAATTTCAAAGACCCGCCTTCTGTCGGCGACGAGGCGGGTTTTGTTATTGTTTGGCTATTGGCCCGGCTTATGGTAAAATCATCAGACTGTAGCGATTTCCAGAATTACAATGAAAATCTTTATGGCTGACACGAGTAACTTTAAAATCCACGTAGTGGGACACACATGGGCAACAGACTTATTGACCCGACAGCAGCAGAGGAACCGGGTGCCCCAATCATTACTGTTGACCGGGCCGCCCAATGTGGGCAAAAGCACCCTGGCTCGATTCTTTACCCAAAGCCTCAACTGTCAAGGAGATGCCAAACCTTGTGGCGACTGCTTATCTTGCCGTAAAATTATCAGTGGCAATCACCCCGATGTTCGCATTTTTGATAGCGATGATGAAACTCTTAAAATTGATCTGATCAGAGAATTACAACGGGAGTTATCATTATCTCCCCATGAAAGCCGATATCGGGTGGTCTTGCTATGTAATTTTGAAAGAGCAACCGTCAGTGCTGCTAATGCCCTGCTGAAAACATTGGAAGAACCGGCCTCGCAAGTGGTCATTATTCTAACGGCCACCGATCCGGGCAGATTGTTGCCAACCATTGTTTCTCGTTGTCAGGTACTTACCCTCAGACCGCTGTCCAGGCCGACCATTCTAGAGGCGTTGCAAACCCGGTGGCAGGCTTCTCCAGAACAGGCCGAGCTTCTGGCCCAATTGGCAGCCGGCCGACTGGGGTGGGCGGTTAGGGCCCTGGAAGATAGCGATTTTTTAAAGCGTCGAGAACAATATCTGCATGAGTTGTTAGCGTTATTGGGCATGAATCGGGCTGAACGACTGGCTTACGCTTCTAAGATCAGTCGGGATCCGGTGGCCACAAAGGAATCACTGATCCTATGGTTAACCGTCTGGCGTGACCTGTTGTTGTTGCGCAGTGGCAGCCGGGCCAAAATTATCAACCTGGATTGGCAAGATATACTGCAAACGATTGCCCACCAAGTCAGTCTGGTACAAACCAGAGAAATGGTAGCCAGGTTGCGCACGGCCCTGATAAACCTGGAGCGCAATGTTAATCCCAGGCTTAATCTGGAAGTTGTCTTCCTGAAATTGCCAATGTGTGCCGAGAAAAGATAATAGAGGAAAATTATGCCCAACGTCGTTGGTGTTCGATTTAAATCTGTAACGAAGATATATTACTTTGATCCCAATTCCATGACGGACCTTGAAGTTGACGACCGGGTTATTGTGGAAACCTCGCGTGGTGTAGAGATGGGCCTCGTGGCTTTGCCCATCCACCAGGTGTCCAAAAGTGAGATTAAAGGTAAACTCAAGGAGATCATCCGCAAGGCAACCCCTGTAGATTTACTGGAGGCGGAAAAATACAAAGTGCAGGAGGAGGATACCCTAAAAAAATGTAATGAATTGGTCAAGGAAATGGGTATCCCGATCAAAGTTATTCAAGCCGAATACAATTTTGATGGTTCTCGCTTGCTCTTTGCGTTTACCTCCGAGCAACGCGTAGACTTTAGAGACCTGGTTAAAGAGTTAACCCGCTCGTTCAAAACGCGGATAGAAATGAAGCAAGTCGGTGCCCGGGATGAAACCAAAATTTTGGATGGCTATGGCCGCTGCGGACGTAGATTGTGTTGTTCTAGCTGGCTGACCGAATTTCACCCGGTCTCTATTAAGATGGCCAAACAACAGGGCTTGCCCCTGGCCCCCTCAGAAATCTCGGGACTGTGTGGTAGATTGTTATGCTGTCTGGCTTATGAAAACGAGCTGTATGTAGAGATAAAAAGCAGATTGCCCAAAGTAGGTAGTCAGGTAAAAACGAAGCAGGGCGTAGTGGCTACCGTCCGGGGGCTTAATGTTATCAAAGAAACCGTTTTGCTGGAAATAGAAGAGGGTGACTCCTACCTTGAGGTTGAGGTTAGCCAAGTTGAGCCCCTGCCAGAGGAGAAGCAACCCTCCAAGAATAGCAAAAAGACTCAGAGAAAGAAATAAATCAACGTTGAGAAACAATCGTCTGCCCAGTTGGACCTTTCCTGTCGTTATCTTAGCCGGTATCGCCTTACTCATCGTTGGTATTGTCAACTTTCTGACCGCCCCTGCCCCACCGCCGAGTCGCCCGGAGACTTCGGCCGCTCAGACGACGGTCCTCACAGCGATCCCTTCGCCTTCACCCTCTGCTACCCAACAAAGTTTTCCGCTGGCCTCCCCAACGGTGATCGTGCCGACCGCAACAGTTGCTCCGCCCACATCCACTCCCACTTCAACCCCTTCCCCGGTCCCCCCCATATTTGATGGTGAGATAGCCTATCAACACGTGCTGGCCCAGGTCGAAATTGGCCCCCGCCCCACAGGCTCGGAAGCAGGTTGGGCCACCGGCGATTTTATTATGACCGAATTGGGCAAGGTAGGCTGGCCCGCTGAAACCCAGGAATTTATCTTCAAAGGCGTGAAAGGACGGAACATTGTTGGTAAGCGGGGCAGCGGGCCGATTATTATTTTAGGGGCTCACTACGATACGCGGCCGGCTGCTGACCACGAGCCAGAGCCGACCCAACGTGGTGAGTGGATTCTTGGGGCTAACGATGGTGCCAGTGGGGTGGCCGTTCTGCTGGAATTGGCCCGTGTGCTTGAAATCGACAAGCTCAAAAACGAAGTGTGGCTAACCTTTTTTGATGCCGAGGATAGAGGTCGCCTGGCTGATTGGCCGTTTTCTGTAGGAGCTCGTCACATGGCCGAGAATCTATCGGTTAATCCCCAGAGAGTTATCGTCGTGGACATGATTGGTGACGCCGACCAAAATATCTATTTTGAACGCAATTCAACTGAGGCCCTCCGCAGTGAGATCTGGACGATTGCCGCCGAGTTGGGCTACGAGGCTTACTTTATCCCCGAACTGAAGCACACCATCATTGATGACCATCTTCCCTTTTTGGAGCGTGGTATTCCGGCTATTGATATCATCGATTTTGATTATCCCTACTGGCACACCATAGCCGACACGGCAGACAAGGTGGCTCCCGAAAGCTTGGAGCATGTGGGGCGAACCCTGGAAGTGTGGTTAGAGGAAAAACAATAAACCAACTGGATTTGACTTATGACTCAACCGATAAATCTACTTCACTTGGCCGACATCCACATTGGTATGGAAAATTACGGACGGCTTGACTCTAAATCTGGTTTGAATAGCCGGGTGGTTGATTTTTTGCGACGGTTGAGTCAGGTGATTGATATTGCCCTGGAGCGGGATGTCGATGTGTGCATCTTCGCTGGCGATGCTTACAAAAACCAGCGGCCCAATCCCACCTTTCAGCGCGAGTTTGCCCGTCGTATTAAACGTCTGGCTGATGCGGGCGTGCCGGTGATCTTGTTGGTGGGCAATCACGATATGGCCACGGCTGATCGAGCTGCCAGTAGCCTGGAGATTTTTGGGGTGTTAGATGTGCCGGGAGTCATTGTGGCCGACCGGGAAACAGTGTACCAAATTACTTGCCGGCGGGGGCAGCTTTTGCAAGTAGCGACAATGCCCTATCCTCAGCGTAGTCGTCTGTTGGCTCGTGATCAATATCGAAATATGACCCTGGATGATTTGGATATGGAAATAGGGCGTATTGTGGGTATGAACCTGGTAGACCTAGCCGCCGAGGTTAAAGAGCGACCTGATCTCCCCGCCGTCCTGACTGCTCACCTGTCCGTGAGTGAAGCTAAACAGGGTAGCGAGCAAAGCGTGATGATTGGCCGTGACGTGGTGGTGCTCAAGAGCCTCCTGGTCGATCCGATTTGGGATTACGTGGCTCTGGGGCACATTCATAAACATCAGGAACTCAACAACGGCCAGCATCCCCCCATTGTTTATCCGGGTAGTTTGGAGCGGATTGACTTTAGCGAAGAGGGGGAGCGTAAGGGTTTGGTTATGGTTCAGCTCGAGCGCGGACATGCCGAGTGGGAATTTATCCCGGTCGATGCGCGTCGCTTTTTGACGATTCGCCTGGATATCACTCAATCCGATGACCCTATGCTCGATATTTTAGATGAGTTAGAGCAACATCGGGTTGAAGGGGCCATTGTGCGGGTCATCATTAAGGCCACCGAAGCCCAGGAGATGTTGCTGGATGATAAACCAATCCGTCAGGCGTTGCGAGGGGCTAGCTACGTTGCCAGCATTGTACGCGACATTGAGCGACAACAACGGCTTCGGCTCGGCGGCATTGCGGCTGAAGAGCTAACCCCCCAAGAGGCCCTGGAGCTTTATCTGGACTCAAAGAATACGCCCGAGGAGCGCAAAGCTGAATTGTTGCGCTACGCGGAAGTAATTTTCAGAGGAGAAGAATAGTTACCTGCTCCCAGGAGTCGACGTGGCCGAACTCTCGGCGATAGGTGAAGCGGCACGACGCAGGGCACGTCCCACCCCAACGGTTACGGCAGCCACGACCAGCGCGCCAATCACTCCGGCTATAATGGTAGACAGGCCGGTTTCACCCAGTAAGGGAATGGTGTAGTCGGGCAAGATTTCATAGGGAGCATCAACTCCTTGCTTAATAAAGCCCAGGTCTTGGGCCACGCGTTCCAGCCCATCCGGATCACCTGAAGCCAGGGGCGAGAACAGCACCACCATCAGGGCAATGATCAGCCCGCCAACAACCCAACCAACTCCTCCCCGCGCTTTGATCGTTTCTGCTCCTAGCAGGTCGGGACGTGTCCGGGTGATAAAGGTCAGCGCAGCGACTGTAATCAGCGCCTCACCGAGACCAATGAGGAGATGTACGCCCAACATCGCCGGCATGACGATACCCAGGGGGGACGTACCACTGAGCCAGAGTTGTAAGCCGGTGAACAGGGCTCCGGCCATGACCGAAAGCCAGGCGGCAATACCGGCCACGGTAAAGCGCACGCCTTGACTTTGTCCGGCCACGCCCCGATAGAGACCATAGCCAATTAAGGCCGTGACCAAGCCCATATTGAAAATATTCGCTCCCATCACCAACAGTCCCCCGTCTTGAAAGAGCAGCGCCTGTAGAGCGATAACACTGGTCATAACCAGCATACCGGCCCAGGGACCGAGCACCATCGCCGCCAGAGCTCCCCCCAGAAAGTGGCCTGATGTTCCTCCGGCTATGGGGAAGTTGATCATCTGCCCGGCGAAGATAAAAGCGGCCATGATGCCCATCAGCGGAATCCGGCGCTCACCAAGCTCACCTTGCGTTCGCCGAACTGCCATAGTGATCAGGATAACGGTTATGATCCAGAAAATGATCGAGATGGTCAGATTTAGAAAACCATCGGGAATGTGCAAGGCCGGATCGTGAGCAACATGCCAGGCCTTGGGTATAATAGGTGAGAACAACATATAAACCTCCTCAAAAACTCTTTAATACAATACTTCTTGTTGCATTAAGATGTTCTTGCGATTATTTGCAAGTGTATCATATTTTAGCTGATGTCAAAAGGATTGTCAAACAACTGAAGGTGTTTTTTAATATAGGGCAAGTTGCTAACTTGTCCCCGAGCCAAGCTAGCAGCTTGACCTACAATTTATCTGAAACAGCCCCAAATAATCGCCTTGATTGGCCTCTCCGGTAAATAAGGCTACCGTCAAACTTGACAGCTTCTTTTTGTAGGATAACATTAGTAAAGTAAAGTTTCAGTTTCTTCAAAATACCTATGAAAGTATGGTTTCGACTAATACTGGCTCTGCTTATCGCTCTGGCCCTGGATGGGCTGACCAAAGTATGGGCTGAGCGAGCGCTTCATTTCGGTCAGCCTGTACCAGTTATTGGACAGTTTTTCCGTTTAGCGTTAAGCTACAATACTGGGGTGGCTTTTGGCCTGTTTGCCAATGGTGGTTCCTGGCCATTGATTGTCACCGGGATTGTCATTCTGGGCTTGGTAGTCTGGTTAATAAACGCCCTGCGTACCGGTGAAATCCCAGCCGGAGCAGGGTGGCCAATCGGCTTGTTGCTTGGGGGTGGCATAGCTAACTTTGCTGACCGCATACCAGATGGTCGCGTGACCGACTTTTTAGACGTAGGCCTGGGGGTGACACGTTGGCCTACCTTCAATCTAGCCGATAGCTTTATTGCCCTGGGTCTCGTCTATTTGATGTTGACCAGTTTGAACCATGATGCTCAGGGTGCAAATACCGGGCAGCCCGGTGGCCCCTTCTCCCGAAAGTAAGTAACAATAGTCCATCGGCTCTATCTGAGTGGTTGAAATATTGTTGGTTGTTGTATAATCCGGCCAAAAGCTATTTACAAACTTTATACGGATAATCAGGGAGAAAACTATGCGCGCTTATCTTGTCCCCATTTGTTTCTTGGTCGTCCTACTCATGACGGTGCCTGCTTGCTTGCCCGGGGAATCCTCATCCGTCCCTGCCCCTTTGCCCACCTTGACCCCTACCCCAGTGCCCGAGATGACCACTATTACCTGGGCCTTTTGGGGTGATCCTTGGGAAGTGGAAATCAACGAACGGGTCATCGAGATTTTTGAAGCTGACCATCCCCACATTCACATTGAGACCTTTCATCGCCCCTGGGGTGACTATTTCACCGAACTACGGGCTAAATTTGATGCCGGTGAGCCTGTGCCGGATGTCCTCTTCTGGTCTGAAGCAGTCAATGATGTGCCCAAGGGGTACTTTATGAATCTGAGGCCACTGGTGGAAGCCGAGAACTATCGTCTCGAAGACTTTTTCCCTGGCTTGCTGATCCACTTCAAGATTGGCGATGATATTTACGGCTTACCACGCGACAGCGATACCAAAGTCATTTTCTACAATAAGCGCCTGTTTAATCGGGCCGGTCTCTCGTTCCCCAAAAGAGGTTGGACCTGGGACGATTTACGGACAACATCCCTGGCCCTCAAAGAAGCTAACGTGGCCGAATACAGCTTTGCCTACGAGCCCAACGACTGGTGGATGATCTGGATGTGGCAAAACGAAGTCCAAGTGTTTGACGACAAGCTTTTTCCCACCGAGACAGATTTAGATAAGCCCGCGGCGGCCGAAGCAGTGCAATTTCTGGCTGATCTGACCAACGTCGATCAGGTCACTCCTCCCTACGAACAACTCAACTCGGCGGATATTGCCTCGCTGTTTGTTGATGGTAAATTGGCTATGGCTTTTGGGAATCATGCCCTGGTGCCTGCTTTTGCCGAGGTTGACGATTTTGAATGGAACGTGGTTGGCTTACCCAAGGGACAGCGCCGGGCTAACTTGACGGCCGGGGCTGGCTACGTTATCGCCGCCAACACGTCCCATCCCGATACAGCCTGGACATTTCTCAAGTTTCTGGCCGGCCCCAAAGGGCAGGCTATCTTTGCCGAAGCAGGGATTGCCGTGCCTGCCCGGCGCTCGGTGGCCCAATCCGAAATTTTTATGGAGCAGCAGCCCCCGCATAATGCCCAGGTTTTTTTGGATGAAGCCGAAATTGGCGAACCCAACTTTACCTTTCCCGGCACTGATGAAATTATGAGCTTGATGAATGAAGCTCTGGTTCCCGTCTGGCGCGGCGAGCAAGATGCAGCCAGTGCCATTAACGGGGTGCTACCTCAAATCAAAAACATTCTTGCCAACAGTCGAGGAGAGCTTTAACTCTACCCACCTATGAAACGAGCCTGGACCCTTCGTATTGGACAAATTGTGGGGATCGGTTTTGGCCTGACCCTTTTCTTAGCCCTACTGATTGGGGTGGGGGGCAGAGGGGCCTATGATATTAGCAAACGACAGAGTCAGGTTATTCAAACTCGAGGCAACGTCGAAAAGTTGACCCTGGAGTTAGAAATCCTGGCCATTCAGCGTACCGATGCCCTGCGCCGCTACCTGGAGACGAGAAACGCTACATTTTTAGTTGAATATCGGGATAAAGAGGTTGCTTACGATAAAGTTTTTGATCAACTGACGGCCTTATTACATACGCCCAAAGAAATTCAGGCCTTGCAAGCTGTGGTGGTTGTTGAGACTGCATTTGACAGCAAAGCTCAAGAAGTATTTCGTCTCTACGATAGCCAATTTCCCGGTGCGGCCCGTTTTATATGGGACAACGAAGGAGTCAAGGCTCAGGATGACCTGATTGAGGCGATCGAAACCCTGAGCCAGGTTCAAGGCGACACCAGCGTGCATATCATCAACCAGGCCCGTCAAACTGAGGACATCGCCGTCATAATTGTCAGTATTTTTATCGGGCTGGCCCTCATTGTTGGTGTAGCCACCAGCTTGCTGATGACCCGCAGCATCACCAAGCCCCTGTCCCATCTGGTTGAGACGACAACTGCGATTGGGACTGACTTAACCAGCCGGGTCGAGCCATCAGGACCACAAGAGATTGCCTTTTTAGGGCAGACCATTAATGACATGGCAACCAATCTGCTTTCATCCAGACAAGCCCTACAACAGCATAAAGACCAACTGGAACGCGAGTTAAATCTGGCCAGCCAGGTTCAGGCCAGTTTTTTCCCCGATGCCTTACCCCATTTCCCTCATCTGGAGTTGGCTGCTTTTTGGAAGCCAGCTCGCGAAATGGGCGGAGATTTTTACACCTGTATTGGGTTAGGGAATGGCCGGCAAGGCATTGTCGTGGGTGACGTGAGTGGCAAGGGCGCACCGGCAGCTATGGCCGGCGCCCTGGCTGTGGGGCTACTGGAGGCCTACGCCCATGCCCATACCAAGCCGGAAACATTGCTGACCAGATTAAACAAGGATCTGTATGCCCGCTTTATCTCCAACTATATCAACGTGGCTTGCTGTTATCTTATTTTGGATACCAATTCGTTGAATCTGACGGTAGCCAATGCGGGCGGTGTTTACCCTTACCTGCGACGCGGTAGTCACCTGTGTGAAATTGATGTGTTTGGTATGCCGTTAGGCATGTGGCCGGGTTATAACTATATTCCCCAAACCCTGTCACTGCGTCCTGGCGATCTGCTGCTTCTCAGCAGCGATGGACTGGTTGAAGCTCACAATGAGCAGGGTGAGCTTTTTGGCTTTGAACGGTTTCAAGCCGAAATTATGCGCCTACCGGCTGACGTCAGTGCCCAGGTGGCTGTAGACCGGTTGGTCACCACAGTTATGGGTTTTATCGGCAATGCAGACATCCACGATGATTTTACGGTGCTGGCCATATGTGTTGTGGAGAAGTGAATTTCTTTTTCGTGTTATCTGAACTCTTCTGAGAGGCACCTTCCCGGAAGCTGATCTTCAGGCAGTTACTTGTATAGGCGATTCTGGCCTGGAATAATCGAGCTTCCGGGAAGATTGCGTCAGTACACCATCATCTTGATCAATACATTTACTGTGTTACCGAGAGTGTCACCCGAATAAGGTCGGCCGTATGGGGGTAAGTGAATCCGCCTGAGACAATTTGCACCACCCCATTTTCATCTGGACCGGTATCAGGCCCGGTCTGGCGCGGCGCCTGGTCTGGACCAAAGCCGGGTTCCTGGTTTACTTCAGTGCCTGCATCCCACAGCTTGACCTGGTCGGTCACGTCACCGGTAACGGCATTTGTTACAAGTTAAGATTTTTTGTTGATTGTCAAAAAACTCTTGGCCTTATGGCAATAACGATTTTTCCAGTCAAATTCTGGTTTTGCTGGCTTGATATGATACAATTGAGGGTCTCAAAAC
>DAOUMU010000298.1:0-20647 GCA_034409055.1 Anaerolineae bacterium | reverse complement strand
GCTGCTTTGACCAAGACATCATACACGATTTCAGCCGTGCAATCATATCCGGCAATTTGGAGTGGAAAATAGGTGCCCAATCTTTCTATGGCCTCATTCCGTGTATCTTCATCTGTCAATTTGAGGTTTGTTTTTGTTTGTAGGATCATCTCTGCTCTCCTTCATTTTGGAAGGGTCAGAGATTACACCTTTGTTTTATTTTCGCAACTTTCTACCCCAAATTTGGATCTACTGAGACTGCTGCTTTAACTATTCGGGTCATACTTTCATGAAAAACTATTACCTGATGGGTATGTAAACTCTCGGTCCCTTGAATAACTTCAATGCTAAAATGGCTTCTCCTATGTCTATGGATAACTGCCCGTCCAGTTTCTTCGACAAATTCATCAGCGTAAGTAGCCGCACCAACAAGATTATGCATCTCATTCGCAGCCTGGAGCAAGTGACTCGTGGTGTTAGTCGTGTGAGCGGCGAACTGAGCCGCATCTCCGCCCCGTCCCAGGAGATTGGCCCCTCGCTGTATCGCTCCAACCGAAGGTACAATCGGCAGGAGGCCAATTGTATCAACAGCCAGCCCGCCGAAAGTCCACCAGTTAGGATTGTTGTAAAAGTCAGATAGGCTCCAGAGGAAGAAACCGACATCCAGAGCGTCCCAAATCGGAAAATGTCCACTCGGATCAACCAGATTAACCGGATTCCCGTAAACATAACTAAACCGATTCCACGCCGCCGGATTCATCGGATCCGACACCAGGCTGTCCGGCTGGGTGAACTGGCCGAGGTACGGGTCGTAGAAGCGGGCGTTGGCGTCGTACAAACCTATTGTATCATCCCATCTATAACCTGTAAACAACCGGTCGGTCACGTCGGCCGACAGGGTGCTGGTGATGGCCTCCCCGTAGGGATCGTACAGGACGTGACCTACTGCGTTGCCCTGGGCCTCGGCTACCACAGTGGTGCTGCCCAGATGGTCGCCCAGCAGGGAGTAGAGGTCGCCGTTCACCCGGCTGGCGATGCGCCGACCGCCGGCGTAGTAATGCTTGGTCACCCCGCGCTGACCGGTGACGTGGTAGACGGCCTGGCCTCTGCGCTGGATCACCTGGGGCGCGCCGGCCTGGTCAACGGCCAGCGAAACGTGTTCGCCGCCAAAAGTCTCTACCAGTACCTGCGGCGTGGACCAGGTGCCGTTGGTGTCGCGGGTGACCTGCATCGTGTGGCCGTTGCCGGTGACCCAGGTTACAACTATCTGGCCGCTGCCATCGACGGCGATGTCGTGGGCGGGGCCTCCCCAGGTGGGCGATTTGGCCCCCTCCCCACCGGGGATGGTGGTCATCGTGCCCTGGCTGCTGTTCCAGTAGCGGAGATGGCCGGTTTGGCTGTCAAACCAGATCACGTGACTATTTGACTAACTGAAGGGCGGGGCGGGTAATTGTCAATGGCGAATGGCGAATGGCGAATGATAATTCATCATTCATCATTCATCATTCTCAATTAGTGACGACCGCCGCAACGGTGATTGAAGCGATAGAATCACTGAGGCCCTGAAATGCACTGAGGGCACTGATTTCACTTCAGTGCCCTCAATTAGCTCAGTGTTTCAGTGGTTCTGCTCAAACACTTGCAACGCAGGCGCACGGATCCGGGCCGAGGGCCACGGAAAGTCCCAAAGAGCCTATCCTTATTAATTGCTACGTCATAGGGATTTCTCGGCCTACGGCCTCGAAATGACATAAGGCTGAGGGTCAGAAACCTCCTGAGGTCTTTCTCCGACAAGCTGCTAGAACGTATCCTCGTAACTTTCCCAGGCTTGCTGGCGAACGTAGTTGCCGTTCTCATCGTAATCGTAATAATCATAGATGACGAAGATGCGGTCAATGGTGCCGGCCCAGAACATGCGCCCACCGCCGAACTGCTGGAACGCCCCGGCGCTGTCTGTAGCCTGGCCGGTAGCATAGCCCAACCGCTCTTTGACCCGGGCACCGGTGCCTTCCCAATAGACTTTGCTGAACTTATGCCCTACCTCGAAAAAACCGGCCGGCGTGTGGCCCACCTTTTCCGGGTCGGCTGCGCCCAGGTCGCCAAAGCGCTGGTAGGTACCATCGTCAAAGAAGACATAAACGGGGTCGTAGTTGTAAACGCTATCCGCCTCCAACCAAAGCATCAGGCCGTGCTGAAAGTGCTGGATGGCGGCCTGGGTGCCCTGTTCCCGACCGTAAGGACAACCCAGAGTGGTTTGTACCTCAGGGTGCTCGCCCCAAACGGTGCCGAAGCCCCGGATTGGGGTCTCGTCGCAGTAAACCGGTTGCGGTTGGCTCTGTTCGATCACGGCCGCCGGTTGGGCCTGAGGTAGGTCCTCAACCAGTTTCTCGACGTTACTCACGGTGGGCAGTAAACTCAGGGCCAGGTCATCATCAACCAGGTCGACGGACAGCCAGCCCTGGTCATCTCGATGTTTGATGAAGAGCCAGTGTCCCTCGGGCGTGTGGCCGGTTACCCTGATCAGGTCATTGCCTTTCTCGATGACTTTGATCACGTCATATTCCAGGCCCGGACCCTGCCGCATGTTAGCGGCCTGGGTGTCGGCATTCAAGTGGACAAAGACCCGTTCCAGTTGGGTCTCTGGCCGGTATGCGGCCAACACCCCGTCCGGTACGTCGATGACGTCCGCTTCATCGGCAAGATCGGTCGCCACCGGAATAATGGCCCCGTAGTACAGGTAATAGACCGTGTCGTCTTGCCGCAACAGTATCCCGTTCGGGAACTCGGCAGCGGGCGGCAGCATTTCTTGCAGGGAAGGGTATAACTGACTGACCGGTACGCCCAGATAATCGTCTCCGGTCACCACCCGTCGCCAGGCATTGACAGACCAGAGCTTACCGTCCGCGGCCCAGTAGAGCCGATTTCTCCGGTCCTGCACCAACCGGCTCAACTCCCCGGCCAGGGGAATAGTTGCCAGGGTATCATCGTCAACCGGCACGATCTCCTTTTCGGTGAAGCCAAAGGCCAGAAAAGTGTCTCGATTGTAAATCCGTTGGCGGGTTCCGTCTTCAGTCAGGTAAAACAGCTCTTTGCCCCTGCCCTGTAACAAGGTCCCAGGCTCGGCGGACATGGGCACTGCTGTGGCCCCGGCTTCTACGGCCGCTTCTTCCGTCACCTCGATGCGCCATTCAGGCTGTGGTGTAGCCGTGACCACGATGATTTGTGGCCCGGCCTGGGGGGCCAATCCGGTTGAATTCCCCCCACAGGCTGCCAGAAGCGCACCGACAATACCAACGATGACCCATATAAAAACCGTTTTTGCAGTTGTGAATTTCATTTGAGGGCTCCTTTTTTATCAGTTTTGTGTTTGGTGTGGTTAGTGCTTGGATTGCCGGCGATCTGTAACCACTTTTGCCCTCAATATATCTGATTTTAGCCAACGGCGTTGGACATTTTTTTGACCGAATTCTGACCGATGCCCGTCTTCACGGTAACTTCAGGCGATAGCCGTATCCCCAGACCGTTTCAAGCCACTCCTTGCCGATGCGCTCTCGCACCCGGCTGATCATTTTATCGACCTGATAATCATAAATGGCCCCTCCTTCAACCTCCGGCCACACGGCCGAGGCTAATTCGTCTTTGCTAATGGCCTCGCCGGTTCGCTGGTAGAGATAAAGCAGTAAATTAAATTGCTTCAGGGATAAGGGAGGGGTTAGCTTCTGGCCGTGCAGCCACACGTCCCGGGTGTCGGCTTCAACTCGTAGGGGGCCGGTCATTCGGGCCAGGGCCGGCTGGGTATGGGTGGCTGCCGGATCGACAAAGTGAAAGACAGTCTGGCCAATCCGAATTTCGGCGCCATCGGCCAGAGGAGTTTCGGCCGTGACCAACTGATTGTCCAGGAGGGTGCCGTTTTTGCTGCCCAAATCTCGTAACCAGTAAATTTCATCCCGGCGGATAATTTGGGCATGCCGGCGGCTGGCAAAATCGCTTTCGATGACCACCTGGCAACTGGCCGCCCGCCCCATGGTGGTCACATCCTGGCTCAATAAAGTTTCTGTCCCGGCCTGGTCCGACTTATCTCGCCTGATCAATTTAGCTACATTGTCAGCCATGTCAAAAGTTTCCTTTTTGTGATATACTTAGGAATGATGATTAAATAATTTTCCCATTTTGCCCGGATTAATTGTGAATAGTCAATTGTGAATTGTGAAGTAATTTTTACACTTTTTGAGGTTTACTACGTTTTGTCCTGAAAACCAGGCTAATAAGACAATTCCGAAAAAATACCTGTGTCCGGTACGGGTAGTTATCCCAACTCCGTGAAACGTGAAACGTGATGTTTTTACGCTATAAATCCTCACGTTTCACGTTTTACGCTTCACGCTACCGAAAGTTTGGGGATAATTTTAATTTCGGAACTCCCTAACGCAGTCTTGATTTGCTACTTCCATGATACCCAATATACGTCCATAAACAAACCATGGCTTCTGAGAAACTGTTAGGCCAACAATTAGGCCCTTATCAGATTGAGACGATATTAGGCAGTGGGGGGATGGCCGTCGTCTACAAGGCCCGCCAGACGGATGGTCAGGTTGTGGCCCTCAAGGTTCTCTTTCCACCGCCGGGGGCCGGGGCTGAGATTCGAGCCCGGTTTGAGCGAGAGGCCCATACTGCGGCCCGCCTGCACCATCCGGCGATTGTCCGGGTCCTGGACGCGGGCCAGGCCGGTGACCAGGCCTACTTGGCTATGAGGTTCGTCGAAGGGCAAACCCTGGCTAACCGGCTGGCGCAGGCTGCTCCTTTGGACGAAGCCACAGCGGCCGATATCGCCTGGCAAATTGCCGATGCCCTCTACTATGCTCACAGCCAGGGGGTGGTGCATCGGGACGTCAAACCGTCGAACATCTTGTTGACTGCCACGGGCCAGGTCCTGCTGACCGATTTTGGGGTGGCCCAGGCCCTGGATACCCCGGCCTTAACCCGAACCGGTCACACGGTGGGCACCCCGGCCTACATGGCTCCAGAACAGGCCAGCGGCGACCAGCCCGTGGATGGCCGGGCCGATCTGTATGCCCTGGGGGTGGTTCTCTACCAGATGGTCACTGGCCGGACCCCCTTTCAGGGCAGTACGCCGCAGGTACTGCATGCCCACGTCTACAAACCCCCTCCGGCTCCCTCAACCGTCGCCCCGGTCTCGCCGGCCATGGAGGCGGTCATTATGCGAGCCCTGGCCAAGGATGTTTCGCAGCGTTTCCAGACCGGGGCGGCCATGGCCCAGGCTCTGGCCGAATTGAGCCAGCAAACCGGTACCCGGGTCAAGCTTTCGCCAGCGCCCAGAGTAGCCCCGTTCGCATCTAAGGATGCTCACTCCTCAAAATGGCCAAAGAAGCAATATTTGCCCTGGTTGGGAGTCATCCCTTTGCTGCTGGTGATTGCCCTGGCCATGTGGCAATTGACCGGCTTTGGTTCCCAGACACCGCTTGTCTCCTTTGTCTCTTCGCCCACCCCTACTGTCACCGAGGCCCCCCTAACCCCCCAGAGGGGGGAATCTCTGGCCTCCACCCCCCTGCGGTCTGTTTCTCTTTCACCTACCCTGTCACCCACCCTGAGCCATACCCCCAGCACTACCCCCACCCTTGCGCCGACTTTCTCGCCCACCCCAACACTTTCCCCCTCGCCCGCGCCTACCCCCTCGCCCACCTTCTCCCCGACCCCACTCCCCCCGGCCACCTTTACCCCCCTGCCCTCCCCCACCGCCTGTGCTGAGCCAAGCGATCCCGCCTTTGCGGGCCTGTTGGATGATCAGGACCTGAGCCAGTCACTCGGTTGTGCCCGGGCCGGAACCATCACCACGGCAGCCGCCTGGCAACCTTTTGAGCAGGGCCTCCTGTTGTGGCGGGAGGACCTAAAACTTATCTACGTCCTGAGACCTGATAATACATGGTTCTCTACAGGTGACATCTGGCGCGAGGGAGATGAACCGGCCGACCCGGCCATTGTGGCCCCGGATGGTTTATACCAACCGGTGCGAGGATTTGGTCTGGTCTGGCGGGATCAGCCAGGCGTACGTGAGGCCCTGGGTTGGGGTACGGCCGAGGAGGATGGGTTCGAGGCCCTGATGCAGGAATTTGCCGGCGGCCTGGTTTGGCTGGACATCGAGCGGAACACCAATTTTATCTTGTTTGATGATAGGACCTATCAGATCAAATAAAGTGGTGCAAAAAGAGGTAAAGTATTGGAGGCCACAATTCTCCATATGTCATTTATCGGCCTCGCCAGCAGACCGGGCCAATGGTAAAGTAAGCTCTACCACGACGCCCGGTCCATCCGGCCGGTTATAGAGGCGATATGTTCCACCGACACCCCAGACCAGTAAGGCTACCTTTGACAGACCCAAGCCCATGCCAATAATTTCCCCGGTAAAGGGCCTATCACCCTGGTAGTAGGGAGCCCACACCTGAGCTAAACGCTCTGGCGAGAGGGTCAAACCATCATCACCAATCTTAATATTAACCTGCTTATCGTCATTGGCACAGGTTACCGAAATTTCTAACGTAGGCGTATGGTGGGGGTGAAATTTCTCGGCATTCTCGAAAATTTCCCGTAGAATCAAGGCCATAGCCCGTTCCGAAAGTGATACCCGGTCTACGTTCAGTTCCGGCTGGATTGACACAGTGACTGAGTTTAGTTCTAAATCGGCGCTAATCTGAGTGATGGTTGTCTCGAGTTGCGAGAATTTGAAACCCGGGCCAGATTGAAGCAGAGTAGGCGTTTGAACGTATTGCAAGATAGCTTCAACGTCGTTGGATAAACGTTGGGCATTCCGCCTGACAAGTCCAAAAAACTTGCTCATTTCAGGACTCAATAATTCAATGACATGCTCCTTCAGTAATTCCAGGCCAGTGACCATGCTGGCCAGGGGGGTGCGTAGTTTGTGAGAGACCATGGCCTCAAATTCCCACATATTGCCCTGTAAGGCGACTTGTTCGGTTACATTACGCAAGTGGACAACCCAGCCTGCATCTGGACCCATTGGTAGGGCCAGAGTATACACTTGTAGCCAGAGCGTATCGGCTGTAGAGGACTCCTCAGACCGTACCAGATAGCGAGGTGACTGAGCGATAATGGCTGGCTGTTCCGGCCAGGTCAGCCAGGCTTGTTCTGGTTCGTAATGATACTGTTTGGCAGTTGTCTCCAGAAATGTAGCCGATATCGGCTCATTTTCCTCAACCGGGAGACCAAGATACAGGCGTGCCTGGGGATTAGCATAGAGAATATTATCACTGTCGTCCACTACCAGGTAACCGTCGACGGCATGTTCGACCACCCATTCGAATTTTGTCCGCTCCGCATGCAACTGGCGGTAACGGTTGAGTTGGGTAATGGTTCGGACCCGGGCCTGTAGCTCAACCTGGTCGAAGGGTTTGGAGATAAAGTCATCTGCGCCGGCCTCAATGCCTTGCACAAGTGAGTCGTGATCATCCAGGGCCGTGACCATGATCACCGGTACCTCGGCCAGCGGCCGATGGGCGCGTAAACGCCGGCAGACTTCAAAACCATCCATATCGGGCATCATCACGTCCAGTAAGATCAGGTCTGGTCTAAGTTCTGCTGCTTTGGCCAAAGCTTCCCGGCCATTGCTGGCAAAGGCCAGATAATAATCCTGCCCGGTCAGTAATCCTCTCAAGACTTCCCGGGCACTCAATTGGTCATCTACAATTAGAATAGTACTCTTGTGTTTCATTATAAGTTTCTTTCTGCCTGATACTCCCGGTTACCTGTTTTTTGCAACTGGGTCTCAATGGCCTTGATCAATCCCTTCAAAGTGATCGGTTTGCTCATGTAGTCGTCTACGCCGGCCGCCAGGCATCGCTCCTGATCTCCCGGCATGGCCATCGCCGTCAGAGCAATGATGGGAATGGTCGACAACTCAGTATTGGCCCGGATGTGACGAGTCGCTTCCAGCCCATCCATCACCGGCATCTGAACATTCATCAAGACCAGATCGGGTCTGTCTGCCATTGTCCGGTTAATAGCCTCAACCCCGTTGCGAGCCACAATAACCTCGTAACCACTGCCTTCTAAAGCATCGCGCAGGGTAATGATGTTGACCTCATTGTCTTCGACCAACAGGATAACGGCCGGGGAGGGACGGCTAATCGTAGCTGACTCTGGTTGATTTGCGGCGCTTAACCCGCTGTCCGCAAGTTGCGTTTGGTCACCGGCGACCCGCCAGGGCAGTGACACGGTAAAGCGGCTCCCCTGGCCCGGTTCGCTTTTCACCGATACTTTGCCGCCGTGCATCTGGGCCAGACGGGAAACCAGCGATAACCCCAGCCCGGTACCCTCGTAGGGCCGGGAAAGACTGCTGTCGACCTGGACAAAGGGTTGAAATAAGTAAGGCATATCCTCTTCTGAAATGCCAATGCCGGTATCCCAAACGGTGAAGTGGACAACGTTTTGTTCTGGGTCACCTTCAACCTCCAGGCCAATTTGCCCTCCGTCAGTCGTAAACTTAACCGCATTACTTAATAGATTGACCAAAATCTGTTTCAGGCGGCGTCCATCTACCTGGAGCACGGTGACTTTGTCATCGAGTTTTGACAGGACTTTGACCTGTTTCTCCTGCGCGGCTTGCTTGATCAAGCGTAGACTGGTCTGACAAACATCCTCGACGGAAACCGAACCGATTTGCAATTTCAATTTGCCGGCCTCAATTTTAGACAGGTCAAGGATGTCGGTGACGAGTGCCAACAGGTGCTGACCGCTTTCCTCGATATAGTGCAGCGCATCAAGTTGTTTCTCATTGAGCGATCCATAGATCTCTCTCCGTAGCACCTCCGACATACCCAGAATAGCATTCAGGGGGGTGCGTAGTTCGTGGCTCATGTTGGCCAGGAATTTGTCCTTGAGTTGGGAGGCCTGGGCTAATTCGGCATTGGCTGCCCTCAGTTCGGCGGTTCGTTCGGCTACTCGCTGGGCCAGCCGGGCTCGCTCCTCTGCTAGAGCGATTTCGGCCTGCTTGAGCTCGGTGATATCGCTCACCACGCCGTAAACGATTTTTGAGGTGCCCTGATGTTCTATCCGGGCACTGTCACGAACCCAGATGATCTCGCCATCAGCCCGAACCAGGCGATATTCCACTTCGCTATTCCGGCCCAGGGCCAACTGCTCCGCCTGTTCCGCTGCCATCGCCTGGTCTTCAGCGTGGATGACCGATGACGGCCAGAAACGCCAGTCGTCTATGAACTTTTCGATAGGATAGCCGGTTAAAGCCTCAACATGAGGGGAAATGTAGAGGTTCACGCGTTTCCCGGTTTCAGTCACCTCGGTCACGTAAATATGATCGCTGATAGAGATGACCACCTGGCCAAACTGCTCTTCATTCTCCGGTGATTGTCGGTCATACCTGGCTATTTGCTCTGCCAGCATCTTGTTTGTGTTGCGTAGCATGGCGATAATTGCTCGACAATCATCGGCGTTCATATCGAAGAGTGACAGGCAAGCTATGAAAAAGTCGGTGCCTACATCGACAAGCCGGGTGCTCTCTCTGGCGGTGAGTGCACCGGGTAAAAGTATGACCAGCGCTTCCTTATGAATAGCGACCAGGTCCGATATACTCAGCCCTTTGGTCTGGGCTTGTTGGCCAAGTTCATGAGCAGTTTGTAAGGCATTTTTCTCTACTCCAGCCAGGTAATCCTGTAGAGCAAATATGTATTGTTTGGTTAAGTTTTGTCGCGGACCGTTCATAATCGTTTCACTTAGTTTAGAACAGAATTAGCAGAATGAAACAATTTCTCTCAACCGTATTATATCACATTTTGTTAACTATCAGGTCACTAATTTACAAAGCGATTGCTATTATTATCAAATTACTTTATAATAGCCGCTTCACTGACCACATTGTTGGCTGGCTGCCAACGTGGTTCCCCCACGTACCAACGAATAAGAGCCAGACCTAAAAGATTGAGCCCAGCACTTAAGGCAAACAACCCGTTATAGCTGAAACCGGCCAGCCAGCCTCCCAACAGCGGCGCTATACCACTACCCAGCCCCACGATACTATTGGTGATACCAATATAGGTGGGACGCTGCGCCGGTACAGAAAATTCCATTGTGATCAGGATGCCGGAAACGATGATAACACCGATAGCCACCCCTAACAACACAAAAACGGCATAATACCAGCCGGCTGCCGGGGCCAGCCAGGCCAGGGTAAAAGCCATTGCCGCCGCAGCTACACCAATCTCAAGTGATAATTTATGCCCAAACCGGTCTGCTAACAATCCAGATAGTAAATTGCCGCTCGCCTGTCCCAGCAACAAGGCCGCCGTGTAAAGGCCAACTGTGCTGTCCGCTACCTGCCAGCGCTGTACAGCAGTCACGGTGATAAAGCCCAGGCCCATCATACCTACAGCCATCACGAGTCGAGCTTGCAAATAACGCCGAAAGTTGCGATCTCGCCGTACGATTTGAGCCAACTTCTTCCAGAATTGACCGGGCTCAGGCAATGGAACTGTCACCGGCTGGACAGGTTCGCGGGTCAGGGCCAGGAAACACCAGCTTATGTTGATACCGGTCGCAGCGATTAAAAAAGTATAGACAAAATTGAGCGGAAAAGCATAGGTCTCCAGCAGCCAACTACTGAATATAGCCCCAATTGTCCCGACACCGGTGCCGATGAAGGTGGTCAGGCCAAAAAAACGTCCACGTCGATTGACCGGAAAACAACGGGCAATCAGATCTTGCCAGGCCGGCCCAATCACACCGGCCCCCAGAGTGTGCCAGGCGTAACTCGTGAAAAAGAGAGCCAGGGCCAGTACGGGGGACTTAGGCGCAAGCAAAGCGGCCAGTGGCCACAGCCACACCGGCACTCGCTCCAGAAAAAAGCCCAGGTTGACCGGGATGGGTTTTTTGCGCGCCAACCGCTCAGTGTGACTGGCCACAAAAAGTTGGGGGAGATACCACCCAGCCTGGGCAATCACAGCTACCAGGCCAATGGTGAGGGGGTTGAGGGTCAGTTTGCTGACAAACAGAGGCACAATCGTACTGGATGAAACAAAATTAAGCCCGAACCAGAAAGCCACCCCATCTAACAGGTTAACGGTGAAGTTCCAGCGGTAATTGCGTTCAACTTCAGCCTCAATTTCGTCATCGCTACGGGGGGGGATAGGTTGATCGAGTTGCAGCAGTCGCCGCCAAACTACTCTGCCCAAGCCAACTTTATGACTAAAGCGTAGTGACATAACAACTCCATCGGTCTACTTGTGAATTCAATCTGGCTACTTTACGCCTTTCGCCTTGGTAAGTCAATTCGCAACTTTGGAAGCGGGGCCTGGGGCTAGTTGACCTGGATGTGACTGCATGTTAGAATTTGGCGGCTTGTAGGATAGACTTTCCAGTCTGTCCAGAATAGGACAGGCTAGAAAGCCCGTCCTACGTAACTCAATTTTTCAACAAAGGGAGTTGATTTCAATGAACGATTATCGTGCTGCATACGAACTATTGGTGGAAAACTTGACTGCTCAGGGCCTTGACGTCGAGGCGGTCAAAACGGCGTTGAAGCAGCAGCATATTGAGACGCCGAGTTGGGGTTATGCTAACAGTGGCACCCGTTTCAAAGCCTTTGCCTGGCCCGGGGCTGCTACGACAACCCAACAGAAACTGGATGACGCGGCGATGGTCCACAAAATGACCGGTATTGCCCCCTCTGTGGCCATCCACATTCCCTGGGACCGGCCTGAAGATGACGACTATGTGGGCATGTGCCAATATGCGGAGGAACGGGGCGTGACCATTGGGGCGGTTAACCCCAACGTGTTCCAGGATGACGAGTATCGACTCGGTTCTCTGGGCAATCCACACCCGGCTGTGCAAGAGCAAGCCCTGGATCACATCCTGGAATGTTGCCAGATCATGACCAAAGTCAAAAGCGACCTTCTCAGTCTCTGGTTTGCGGATGGTACGAACTACGCCGGCCAGGATAGCCTGCGTGGCCGCAAGCGTCGCTTTGAAGAGGGACTGCGCACCGTCTATGCTCATTTGCCTCCTAATAGCCGCATGTTGATCGAGTATAAGTTCTTTGAGCCGGCGTTTTACAGCACCGATTTACCCGACTGGGGCACGGCCTATGCCTGGTCCTTAAAACTCGGTCCCCAGGCCCAGGTGTTGGTGGATTTGGGCCATCATGCCCAGGGCGTGAATATCGAGCAGATTGTAGCCTTTCTGCTGGACGAGGGCCGGTTGGGCGGATTCCACTTCAATAACCGCAAATATGCCGACGATGACCTGATTGTCGGCAGCGTCAATCCCTATGAACTGTTCCTCATTTATAATGAGTTGACCGGCGCGGCCCAAAGTGACGAACAACCGGCTGCTACCGCTGCCCAGAATGTGGCCTACATGATCGATCAATGTCACAATATTGAGGGCAAAATCGGCCCGATGATCCAGTCCGTGCTCAACTGTCAGGAGGCCTATGCCAAGTCACTGGTGCTGCCCCGGCAGCGATTAGCCGAATTGCAAGCAGAGGGTGAGGTCTTGGCTGCTCACCGACTCCTGACCGAAGCCTATCGTACGGACGTACGGCCCTTGCTGGCCCAGGTTCGGCAGGAACTGGACGTACCTATCGAGCCCATTGCCGCTTACCGGGCCAGTGGCTACGAGGAGAAGATACGCAACGTGCGAGGCCTGGCTGAGGCCAGTGGTGGGTTCCTCCAATAGTCAATCCTGCTGAACTTTGCCCAAAGCCTGACAAAGGCGTATAATAGGGAACGTTTTTTATAGGCTGTCAAATCAGTTATAGAAGTGATTTGACCGACGTAGGATATCAGGGTCAATGACGTCCCCACCTCCGCTATTTATGCGGAGGTGTTTCTATGTCAATCAGTCACCAACTACGAGTCGGGCTACCGGCTTTGATAGACAAATCTTTCGACTAACTTAATCTTCTGGAGGAATATCAAATGAGTACGAAATGGGTTTATTTGTTTGACGAAGTTGAAGAAGCCGAACAGCAGGTCGGCGGCGAGTGGGAAGCCGTCCGGGCCCTGTTGGGCGGTAAAGGGGCCAACCTGGGCGATATGACCCGGGCCGGTGTGCCCGTTCCCCCAGGCTTCACCGTAACCACCGAAGCCTGTAACGCCTACCTGGCCGCCGACGAGCAGTTCCCCGAGGAAATGTGGGAACAGGAACTGGAGGCCCTCAAAGCCGTGGAAGAGAAGACCGGGAAAAAGTTTGGCGATGTCTCGAACCCACTCCTCGTTTCCTGCCGTTCCGGGGCTAAATTCTCCATGCCCGGTATGATGGACACCGTCCTCAACATTGGCCTGAACGATGAGGTTGTTGAAGGTATGGCTAAGCTAACGGGTGACGAGCGATTCGTTTACGACTCCTACCGCCGCCTGGTGCAGATGTTCGGCAGCGTGGTCATGGGCATTGCCGATGAGCCTTTTGAGAAAGTGCTGACCGAAGCCCGCCAAAAAGCTGGCGTTGAAAGCGACTCCGACCTGAGCGCCGACGATTGGAAAGCGGTCACCGAGGAATTCAAGAAAATTTTCAAGGCCGAAACCGGACAAGATTTTCCCCAGGCCCCCCTGGAGCAGATCAAATTAGCCACCGAAGCCGTTTTCAAGAGCTGGAATGGCAAGCGGGCTATTGACTACCGCAATGCTTCCAAGATTCCCCACGACCTGGGCACCGGGGTCAACATTGTGACTATGGTCTTCGGCAACATGGGCAATGACTCGGGCACGGGCGTAGCTATGACCCGCAACGCAACCACGGGTGAGAAGCACATCGAGGGCGACTACCTGATCAACGCTCAGGGCGAGGACGTGGTGGCCGGTATTCGCCTGACCAAGCCGATCGAACAACTCAAAGAGGAAATGCCGGCAGCCTATGCCGAGTTTGAAGAGATTTGCGGCAAATTGGAGCGGCATTACCGGGAGATGCAGGACGTTGAGTTCACCGTTGAGCAGGGTAAGCTGTGGATGCTGCAAACGCGAGACGGCAAGCGCACTGCTCAAGCGGCCGTCCGTATTGCGGTTGATATGGTCGAAGAGGGGCTGATCAGCCAAGAGCAGGCCGTGCTGCGGGTCACGCCCGAACAGGTGGATTTCTTCTTGCACCCCCAATTTAACGCCGAGGCCAAAAAAGCGACCGTTGAGGCCGGTAACCTGATCGCCAAGGGTTTGAACGTTTCCCCTGGGGCTGCGGTAGGCCAGGTGGCCTTTGATGCTGATTTGGCCGAGAAATGGGCCAAGGAAGCGGGCAAAGCGGTGATTATGGTGCGGCCTGAAACCAAGCCGGATGATGTGCACGGCATGTTGGCGGCCAAGGGTATTCTGACCAGCCGCGGCGGCCGGACCAGTCACGCGGCTCTGGTGGCGCGCCAGTTTGGCACCCCGGCTGTGGTCGGCGTGGCGGCCCTGGATATTGATCTGGAAAAACGCCAGATGAGCGTCGGTGATCGGGTCATCAAAGAGGGTGATTGGGTCTCCATCGACGGCACCCTGGGCGAAGTTTTTGTCGGCCAATTGGAAACGCTGGTGCCCGACATCAACGATCCCTACCTGCTCAAACTCCTCTCCTGGGCCGACGAAGCCCGTCGCTTGCAGGTTTGGGCCAACGCCGACTACCCGGTCGATGCCCAACGCGCCCGCGACAATGGCGCCCAGGGGATTGGCCTGTGCCGCACCGAGCACATGTTCTTTGAGCCTGAGCGTCTGCCCCACGTGCAAAAGATGATCATGCACCAGGGTGATCCGGATAAAGTTCAGGAAGCCCTGGACGCGCTCTTGCCCTACCAACGGGAAGATTTTGCCGGCCTGTTCCGGGTGATGGACGGCCTGCCGGTCATTATTCGCCTGATCGACCCGCCGTTGCATGAATTCCTGCCGACCCATCTCGATCTGGCCCTGGAAGTGAGCGAGTTAGAGCGAACAGGAGCAGATCCGGCCGCCCTGGCCGAAAAGAAGGCCCAGCTTGAGGCGGTCGAAAGGATGCACGAAGCCAACCCCATGCTCGGTTTGCGCGGCGTACGCCTGGGTATTCACCTGGCGGCCTTGACCCGGATGCAGGTACGGGCTATTTTTGAAGCCGCCTGCCAGGTAGCCAAGGAAGGGGTGGAGGTACATCCCGAGGTGATGATCCCCCTGACCAGCCACGTCAATGAGCTGAAGACGCAGCAAGCGGCCCTGGAAGAGGAAGCCAAACAGGTGATGGCAGAACAGGGCCTGACCGTCGATTACAAGTTCGGCACGATGATCGAAATTCCCCGGGCCGCCCTGACCGCCGACCAAATGGCTGAGTATGCCCAATTCTTCTCCTACGGCACCAACGACCTGACCCAGACCACCTTCGGTATCTCCCGCGACGACGCCGAGAAGGGTTTCCTGGTGGAGTACATGGAACGCAGGATTCTGCCGGAGAACCCCTTTGCCAGCATCGACGAGGACGGCGTGGGTAAGCTGATGGAAATAGGCGTCAACCTGGGCCGCCAGACCCGGCCCGATATGGAGATCGGTATCTGTGGCGAGCACGGTGGCGATCCGAAATCGGTCTTCTTCTGCCACAAAGTCGGCCTGAACTACGTCAGTTGCTCCCCCTTCCGCGTCCCAATCGCTCGCCTGGCCGCCGGGCAGGTCGCTTTGCTCGAAAAAGGAGTAACGGCCAAGTAAGTCTATCTCTCTGTAGAGCGGGCATCCCTATGCCCGTTCTCTCTGTAGAGCGGGCATCCCTATGCCCGTCCTGGAAAAAGGGGTAACGGCCTGGTAAATTTAGCCTTTACCTGATATAACGACCTGAATCATTGCAGCGGAGGCTCTTACGGTCGAGCCTCCGCTTTTTTTTGCATGGGGGGCGTGTCACAAGTATTATTGAAACAAAATAGTCTCATAAGTTTAGAGCGAATTTGATGTTTGTACGTCACTGACGCATAATCCGGCAAACCGAAGTTTGCCCTCCTCCGGCTCAAATCAGTCGGAGACCAAAGCTTGCTTCGTTCCTTGTGAGTTATTTAAGTGAGGAGGAAACCATGTCTGAACTATCTGACCAGAGGGAAACAACGAACGATTTGGTGATGATGAAGCCCGAAGGAGGCGAACCGCCGACCTCCGAAGCCCACCTCCCAGCGTCAGGAGGGCAACCAGAACGGCTGGCAAGCTGGTTGCAGTTTCCACGCAGGGTTGTGTTTTTGTTGATCGCATACGGCCTGGCCTCGGCCCTCATCATCGCGCTGCGAGGGCCGCTGGGCGGCCCGATAGACCCGGCGATGATTGACTGGACTTTATCCTTGACGATGAGAGCGCCGGTCGTTGAACTGATCAGGGAGCGAATGTCCGGCACATTGATTTTGTTGGGAGCAGCGCTATTCCTGGCGTCGTTCCTGGCCCTGGTGGCGACCCTGATCGCGGCATTGGTGCATAAATTGGAGGAGCAGGCCGGACTGCCAGGGTCCATTTTGAAGGGATTGGGCCGGTTGTGGATATTCGGCAACCTGGCGATGCCGGTCTTCGGTATGGGGATGTTGCTCATCTTCATTTTCGCCTTCCGGCTTGCACTGCTGCCCGCCATGGGAATGTCCGACCCGGTTGGACCGGGCGGCCTGGCCGACCGCGTCAGACACCTTATCCTGCCGGCATCGGCGCTGGCGCTCCTCCCCGCCGCCTTGACCGCCCAGGCGGTAGCCCGGGCGGTGACGTTGCCCCGCGAGCGAGCGGGTATCCGTACCTGGTTGACCGGCCTGTTCAAGGGGTTGGGGACATTGGTGGGGCAAATCGGCGGCCTGCTGAGTGGCGTGGTGTTAGTAGAGATCGTCTTTAGCTGGCCGGGGATCGGGAGATTGTTGTTCGAGGCGGTAATCCGCCGGGATATTCCCGTGGCGCTTGGCGTTCTTGGCACTTTTGCCGCTCTGATTCTGACGGGGCGGTTAGTGGCCGAACTATTCCGCTGGCTGGAACGCTTGGTGAGCAGGCCCGACTTATCCGCGCCACTTAGGCCCACCCCCTGGCGCAAGACCGCCCGCAGGCTCTGGGTCGTGGCAGCACTGGCCCTGCTCCTGATACCGTTGGCGGTCGTCGTTTCTGGATTGGCAATTGGCCCAGACTCGGCCCTGGAAACTGACCTGGGCGCCGTCAATTCGCCCCCTTCAGCCGACCATCCCTGGGGGGGCGACAAGTTGGGGCGAGACTTGCGGGCGCGGGTGCTGCGCGGCGGCCTGGTTACATTGGCAGTGGCTACCGGTGCGGCGGCAATCATCTTGCTCCCCGGCGGGTTGGGCGGCGCGCTGGCCGGTTTCCTGGCCTCGCGCCGGCAGGTGTGGTCTGAATCGGCCGCCGATCTTTTGCTGCTGCCGGCTGATGTGTTGCTGTTCATTCCGATCGTGCCTGGGGCGATGGTGATAACGGTGTTGTTGGGGCCGAGTTTGGGGACGGCGGTCCTGGCGGCCGGTATTGTGCTGCTGCCGCGCGCTGTGCGGGTCTTTCAAACGCTGTGGATGGCGGCGCCTGAAGCGCGCCGCAAGCTGACCTTGGGCCTGGCCGGTCTGGGCGGGGGATTCCTGGGCCTGTTGTTCGCCGCTTTCTGGCTCGTCGCGGCGCTCGACTTCCTGGGGATTGGCGTCCCACCCCCCCAGCCCTCACTCGGCAACGTGCTGATGGACGCGCGCCAGATGATGTTCAACAGGCCGGAAGGGATGTTTCCGGCCGGCGTTGTTCTCTGGCTCTGTGCCTTCGCCTGCTACACCGCCGCCGACGCCTTGATCGGTTTCTTCCATAGTAAAGAGGTGATGGCTCGACTGAACGAGTAACGGTGCGCCGTTAAACGCAACAGGCTCTCCATTGACGGCCTGGTTTGCTCTGTTGCTTCCATCAAGTGAAGCGTCAGTGAGTGGCTTGACAGCATCCATACCTCTCCAGAACATTCCTCCACTCACCTGCTTCGACCGTTAACGAACAATAATGCCGTTGAGTTTGTTAGGGGAGACACTGCCCGTAACGACTAACAATGATGTCTCACAGAGGAGGAAACGCGTGAGCAAACAATCAACAAAGAGATCCCCGAAGCAGAATACCAGGCTGTATACCCTCGAAGTCTTCCTGATTGGTGGCCCTGTCACCGAGGAATTTATCGAGCAAAATCCAATCGTGTCCCGAACCATCGACATTCGAGGTGACCACACCTTCGAAGACCTTCATCTTGCCATTTTTGAGGCATTTGATCGGGAGGAAGAACATATGTATGAATTCCAGATTGGAGGGAAAGGGCCGCAAGACCCGAATGCGGCACGGTATGTGTCGGACACGACTGATGAGGACGCGGCTGGTCATACGGGTCAAACACTGATTGACGCTGCCGGGTTGCAAGAAGACCAGGCATTTGGATACTGGTTCGATTACGGAGATGACTGGTGGCATCAGATCAATGTACTCTCGATCACAGAGGAGGTTCCCAAAGGCCGATATCCAAAGGTCACACACCGAGTTGGAGCAAGCCCTCCCCAATATGGTGAGTGAGAAGGCGCACTCGACAACGACTCGCCTGGTATAAAATGAAAAATGAACAATTGCTAATTGCTAATTACTAACCTATAGAGGTGGATACATGACAGAAACCCAACCATCAAAATCATCTACTAATTCTTTTCCTGCGAATGCTCAAGTTGTAGTTATTGGTGGAGGAGTAATTGGCTGTAGCGTTGCCTACCATTTGACGAAGTTAGGCTGGAGTGATGTTGTTGTTCTGGAACGGAAACAACTAACCGCAGGCACCACATGGCACGCAGCGGGACTGGTTGTGACCCCCGGATTTTCAGACACTGGGATCTCCATGGCTACGCACGCGCGCGAGCTTTATAAAAGCCTTGAAAAAGAAACAGGCCAGGCAACAGGGTTTATGGCGATTGGTTACCTCCAATTGGCCTGTACATCGGAAAGATTACACGAACTGCGCAGGATGGCTGTCTTTTCCCGTAGCCATGGGGTCAATATGGAGGAAATATCCGCCGCGAACGTCAAGGAGCTGTGGCCGCTGGCCGAAACCAGCGATATCTTAGCCGGTTTTTATACTCCTGAAGATGGCCGAGCCAACCCTATTGATGCCACTATGGCTCTGGCGAAGGGGGCGAGAATGGGCGGCGCCCGGATTTATGAAGAGACAACCGTTACCGCCATATTAAAGAAAAATGGGCGTGCGGTCGGCGTTCTCACCGACCGTGGACAGATTGAAGCAGAGTATGTGGTCAACTGTGCGGGCATATGGGCGCGCCAAGTTGGTAAGATGGCCGGGGTCAACGTGCCATTGCATGCTGCAGAGCATTATTACTTGATCACCGATCAAATCGAGGGTGTGCATCCAGACCTGCCCATCATTGAAGATTTTGATCGTTATGCTTACTATCGTGAGGAAGTTGGTGGCCTTTTGCTGGGCTTTTTTGAACCGGTCGCTGCCCCCTGGGGGATGAATGGGATTCCGGAGGATTTCTCCTTTGGTGAGTTGCGCCCTGATTGGGATCGCATGATGCCATATGTTGAGAAGGCAATGGATCGGGTCCCCATAGTAAAAAATACGGGTATCCATAAATTCTTCTGTGGTCCGGAGAGCTTTACGCCAGATGGAGGCCCCTTGATGGGTGAAGCGCCAGAGCTGGAAAACTTCTACGTTGCGGCAGGTTTCAATTCTCTGGGTATTTTGCTGGGGGGTGGTGTCGGGCAAGTAATGGCTCATTGGATTGTGGAGGGGATGTCGCCGGTTGATATAACCGGAATCGGTATTTCCCGCATGCTGCCGTTTCAAAACAACCCGAATTATTTGTACGACCGGACAGTTGAAACCTTGGGCTTGCAGTACAAGCCCGAATGGCCCAATGCGCAGTTTGAGACTGCCCGCAATGTCCGCAAATCTGTATTACATGACCGCCTGGCACAGGCTGGGGCTTGCTTTGGTGAAGCGGCAGGCTGGGAGTTTCCTGAGTGGTTTGCACCTGAAGGGGTTGAAGCCAGGATTGAGTATTCGTGGGGACGGCAGAACTGGTTTGAGTATAATGCGGCAGAACATAAAGCCTGTCGTGAAGATGTGATTCTGATGGATCTCACTTCGATGTCGAAGTTTCTGGTTCAAGGGCGGGATTCGGAGAAGGTGCTCAACTACATTTGTGCCAACGATGTAGCTGTACCCATGGGCAAAGTTGTGTACACGCAGTGGCTGAACGAGCGTGGCACGATGGAAGCAGACCTGACCGTAACCCGCCTTGCGGAGGACACGTTCCTTATCGTCTGTGCTGGCGAGTTCCATACCCATGTCTATACCTGGCTCACAGATCATTTTCCCCATGATGCCCATATCTTTGCCACTGATGTAACCTCAAGTTATGCGCTCCTCAATCTACAGGGACCAAAATCGCGCGCTCTCCTCAGCCGGATCACACATGCCGATTTGTCGAATGATGCCTTTCCTTACCTCACCGCCCAAGAGATAGATTTGCATTACGCCCGTGCGCTTGCCCTGCGAGTAACTTATGAAGGTGAGCTAGGTTGGGAACTCGTAACTACTCAGACGGGGCCAGCTATGGCAGCGCATTGGATGGTGGGGTTGGTACCCAGGGCTCTCCTCGGTAGGCAGCTTCAAGGACATCAAGCACAGGCTGTCCCTGCTTCCGTGCCGTAGAGAT
>DAOUMU010000297.1:0-6842 GCA_034409055.1 Anaerolineae bacterium | reverse complement strand
TGTCATTCCGAGGAGCGCAGCGACGAGGAATCTCCGGCAACGAGGACAAATTCAAGGCGAAATAGGAGATTCTTCGCTCCCTTTGGTCGCTCAGAATGACATAATCCGAAATGTCAACACGCCCTAGTTCTTGTTGCAAAACCTTGTAGTAGACGCATCCCCATGCGTTTACGGCGGGCATAGGGATGCCCTGGCTACGTTTTGCACCAGAAACTAACTAATTGATTTTACATTTTGTTTGAGAAGTGGGGCACGTACACAACATGCCCCACTTCATCACCTAATTATAACTCGCCGTTTTCATTTAACTCATTGACCGTGTCGTAGAGCCATTGGGCTGCTTCTTCTGGGGTCTTCTCGTCGTAGATAACAAAGTTCACCGCCCTGAGATTGGCTTCACTCACCGGGCCCCAGTTGATCGGAGCCTGGGCCACGGCGATAGGTAGCTCGTTGGCAAAGCCCTGGAGCCACCAACCGATATCGCTCTCGGTGAATTCAGGCATCTCCAGGGAATCCTTGCGGGCCGGTATGCCGCCAGACTCGGCCAGCCATTGCCCCATTTTCTCTTTGGAGGTGATGTACTTGATCAGCTCCCAAGCCTGATCCGGATTCTCCGAATAGGCGTTCAGCATGATCGGCTTGACTTCCAGGTAGGTAGCCGGTGTACCGCCTTCAGCCGCAGGCAGGCGGGTGATGGCCGTTTTGTTTTCGAGGATATCCCTGGCAATGTCACTTTCATCTCGTCTGCCCCACAGCCAGGGACCCATCGGCACCATCGCCCATTTGCCAGCCACATAACCGGGGTCTTCTACCGGCCAGCCGGTACCGCGTACGTTGGGATCCACGGCCGGGTACTCAACCCCCTCGGTTTTGAACAACTCATCGTATAGCGTCAATACCTGGGCGAGCTGATCAACAGTGGCGTTGTAAGTGATTGTGCCATCCGCAGCAACATCAAACATATGCTCCCCACCACTGACCTGATAGTACCAGGAGACAAACTCCTGAGCAGCCCGCGGATCGCCAACCTCTGAACAGAGATAGGCCCCGTGCGTTTCCCCACCGGTCAGTTCGGTAATTTTGCGGGCGGTTTCTATAAACTCATCCCACGTTTTGGGGATCTCGAGGTTATTTTCCTCAAAGATGTCCTTTCGGTAGAGCATCGCCCGGGCATTGGTGTTGTAGGGGATGCCATAGAGTTTACCATTAATCGTCAGCGGCGCAAGCGTACTTTCTACAAACTGGTCCTTGTCCGCCCAGGCGTTGAACCGGTCATCCAGGGGTTCAATATAGCCTTTCTGAACGTAGGCAGCCGTATCCTCTAATAGCCCCTCGATCACATCGGGCGTGCCGCTCTCGGCCTGCAAGAGGAATTTATCCCGCTGATCCTTGTACTTGCCTGGCCCGTAAAAATTATCCACTGCAGCGTTGGGCAAGGCTGTTTTGACATCCTCTTCCCATTGAAGAACATATTCGGGCGAAACCTCCTGGGTTACAAAGGGCATGTTCCAGAAGGCAAGGCTTACCTGCCCTGCGGCGGCCGGTTCTTCGGCGGCCGGTTCTTCGGCGGCCGGTGCTTCAGCAGCCGGTTCTTCGGCGGCCGGTTCTTCGGCAGCCGGTTGTGCCCCACCACAGGCAGCCAAGACCAAAGCGATGGCTACTAATGCAGCTAGCAAAAGCCATAGATTTTTCTTCATGGTTCTGTTTCCTCCTTAGCATAGATGAAATTGTTTGATAAACTACCGCTTCCTTGGGGTAAAATTTACCCAGGTATGGGGTACAGATTATCTTTCTGTGTTAGCTCAAGATTGATAACCTGTACACATCTTCTGTCATTTTGTTTTAGGCGCTTCTCACCTCCTTTCCGCGCTCAAACAGTGATTTCCCTTGCAGCTATATCTTACATATAAGTTGGGTTATTAAGGGCGTAATGGTGGAGAGGTAAAATGGGTGTGATGGTGGAGGGGTAAAATGGGCGTAATGGTGAAAGGGTAAAATCAACCGTCATTGGCTGCTAATCCGGCTTAACTGCCATGTTATCGTTCCCGTTATCGTTCCCGTTACCGTTAACATCCTAGCACAATCGATGAGGATAGCAAGTGACATTTGTCATTGTTTTTTAATGACAAACGTCACTTGTACTTGTAGGCAAAGTGAGGGGATCATTCACTACTGGACACTTTTTATAACAGGCCCAGAAACCCGGTTTTTTCGCTTGAGATTTATCATCCTTGGCAAACAAAAGCGACTTTTCAGCACAAATTGTAAGGGCCAAATACATGTTGAACTGGCATAAACCTCCCGCAGGCTTTATTTTAGGCCAAAACAGCTTGATAAACCGGGTAAGTTGGTTTTGGGCCAGCCTGCGGGAGGTTTAACATGTTGTTGACCCCTACACTTTTCAGCACAAATTGTTTGCGCAAACCGTGAAAAACCGGGTTTCTCCACAAAACTGTCCGGTAGTAAAGTAATTGGACGCTTGGCTGATTTTGTTACCCGAGAGGCTTAACTTATGATAGGCAGCATTTCCGGAGCGTGGGTCAACACCGTCACTTTTGCCTCGGAACCATAGCGGCGTAATGCTGCGGTCAGCGCCTCGTCTACGTTGGCGAAGGGGGTAAAGCTTAGAGCGTGTTTCTTAAATCAAATTAGAGAAAAACGGCGGGATTACGAGCTAAACGGGTGAGCATCAAATTGACCATAGCCGCGTAAATGAAAGCTTCACTGGTCTGGGGTAAGATTTCATAATCCTTACTCAAGCGGCGATAGCGTCCCAGCCAGGCCAAGGTGCGTTCAACCACCCATCGTCGGGGCAGGATTTGAAAACCTTTGACCTGATACTCTCCATCAGCGGACGGAGATCGGCCACAAAGCAGTCGTGCCCGGCCATCAGTTCGTAAAGTTGGCCACTCGTACAGACATACTGATCCTCAAAACAATTACAAGAAATTTAAGGTTGCCACTATTGACAAACAATAAATTTTGTGTTATCGTATCTACGCGGGTAGACAGCCCCGGTAGACAACTCGGGTAGATAAAAAATGAAATTGTCATCGATGACAAAAAGGGCCAAAGTTGGACTGATTGGCACCGAAAAAATTGGCTGGAGGCACGCAGAAAGATTCGCTTTTTGTATCCCCGAAGCAGAACTGGTAGCCGTTTCTGATATATTTTTGGAAACTGTCAAAAAATTCACTGCTGATGACCTAATCTCCACCGTTTACAACGATCATCACCCAATCTTAGCGGATAACGTATTCAAAACCCATCCTCTCTGTCTCATTACCAATACCCACGCTCAATTGATTACGGAACCAGACTCCACGAACTCATTCTATTTTCCTCCTTTTTGTTATAGGGAGCAGGAGATTGCTCCTGCTCCCGCATCTTAACCTGGATACTTTTGCCGATTGAATTCGGTAGTTTGACCAAAGTTGCTGTTGGAAAGTGCTGGAGTGAGCGTATGCCCGAAAGAAAACAGGTTACTCGCAAAGAAGTAGCCGAACGAGCCGGTGTGTCGGTGGCGGTCGTGTCGTATGTGGTCAACGATGGGCCGCGTCCCGTGTCGCCGGAAACACGGGCTAAGGTCGAAAAAGCTATTGAAGAATTGGGGTACTATCCCAACGAATTGGCCCGCAGCCTGAGTCGAAAACAGACAGCCACCATTGGGTTAATGCTCCCCAATCTAATAAATCCGGTTTATTCCGAAATTGCCGAAAGTTTAGAAAGCGTCTGCACTGCCTCAGGCTATACTGTGATGTTGACCGGCACAGGCCGCGACCCGGCCAAAGAACAAAAACTGGCCGAAACGCTGCGTTCCAAGCAAGTTGATGGCGTTGTCATCCTCCCCAGCGAGGAACCTTATCCCTTTCTCAAGCTCTTCCAACAAGCTAACATTCCCATGGTTGTGCTGGAACACGACCTGGCAGACACCCATTGCATTGTTATTGATGACCGGCAAGGCGGGCGGCTGGCGATGCAACACCTGCTGTCATTGGGGCATCGCCGCATTGCCCTGATCGAACGTGAAACACTCAGCCCCCACGGCCACTTGCGAGGGATTGGGTGTCGGGAAATTCTGGCAGAGTCCGGTATTCCTCTGGACCCGGCTTTGGTTATCGTGGGTAAAGCCGGGCAAGCTGCCGGTTATGCCGCGATGCAGCAGTGGCTGGCCCTGCCCAATCCACCCACGGCGGTGTTTGCTCACAACGATATGTTGGCTGTGGGGGCCATGCGCGCTATCTTCGATGCCGGTCTGACGGTACCGGCTGATATTTCGGTAGTGGGTCACGACGATACAATCATTATCGATTACCTGAATCCACGTTTAACAACGGTCAAATTCCCGGTAACAGAAATGGGCCGCCGCGCCGGACAAATTATTCTAGAGTTGGTACAGCAGCCGGATTCTTTGCCGGCACAAATCATTACCTTGCCGGTTGAGCTTGTAATTCGGGCTTCAACCGCACCGTCCAAAAAATGTTAACAGAAAGGAATCCAATTTATTTAACGCGTTTGAACAAGCAACATCAATAATACAAAAAAATAGGGAGATACCTCGTAACCGCCAAGTCTCGTCGGTATCTCCCAGCTTAACACAGCCAACAGAATCACCTTTGGGCAGTTTGCTGCCGGGCTTTTCTGTTTGGCGTGTGTTTTGCATTTTACCAGATTAACCGATACAACACAAGTGCTACTTTTCACAAATTTCTTGTAGAGACTATTCATGGCAGTTCCGAAAAAATAATTATCCCAAAATTCGTAACAAGTGTTGCGTGATGCGTGATAAAAATTGCTTTTCACGCATCACTCGTCACGCATCACGCGAATTTGCGACAAGTTTTGGGACGATTTTGGAACTCCCCATAATAACCGAAAGGATGTCGTGGATGACAACAAAAATCAATGTTGGATTACTAGGCGCCGGTCGTATTGGCCGGGTCCACGCCGAAAACCTGGCCTACCGCATTCCGGAGGTCAACCTGGCCGCGGTGGCCGATGTATTTCTGGAAGCCGCCGAAAACTGCGCCGCCGACTACCAGATTCCCACAGTGACCCAAAACCCGCAAGATATTTTCGATAATGATGAGATTGATGCGGTCATCATCTGTTCCAGCACCGATACCCACGCCCAGTTCATTTCAGACGCTGCCAACGCGGGCAAGCACATCTTTTGTGAAAAACCAATAGCCCTGGACCTGGCGGTGATTGACCGGGCGCTGGCCGACGTTGAACGCAGCGGCGTCAAGCTGCAATTGGGCTTCAACCGCCGTTTTGACCCCCACTTCAAAGCCGCCCGCGATATGGTGGCCGAAGGCAAGATCGGTACGCCCAACATCGTCCACATCATCTCCCGCGACCCGGCGCCGCCGCCCATCGAATACATCAAGGTCTCCGGGGGCATCTTTCTGGACCAAACCATTCACGATTTTGATATGGCCCGCTTTCTGATTGGCGAAGAAGTGGAAGAGATTTACGCCAGCGGGGGGTGATGGTTGATCCGGCCATTGGCGAAGCAGGAGATATTGACACGGCCGTGACCACCTTGAAATACAAAAATGGGGTCATTGGCATTATAGACAACAGCCGCCGGGCGGTGTACGGCTACGATCAACGGGTCGAGGTTTTTGGTTCTGAAGGAACTGTGACGGTCGCTAATCCCACGCCGCACACGGCGGTGTACAGTCACGCCGATACCGTTGAGTCGGCCAAACCCCTTTACTTTTTCCTGGAACGCTATATGGAGGCCTACGCCGCCGAAATGCAGGTCTTTATTGACTGTATTCGGCAAGACACGCCTCCCCCTGTTACCAGCATTGATGGACGAATTCCGGTGGTGATGGGACTGGCGGCCTGGAAGTCGTACCGGGAAAACCGGCCGGTCAAGGTGAGTGAAATTTCATAAGAAAAGGTAAAGCGAACAGTGAGTTTTTACATCGGAAAGGAGTTCAATTTATGAGATTAGGTTTTCACGGAGCCACCTCTATGACCTCTGACTTGGAGACAGATGTGAAGGCCACGGCGCATGCCGGCCTTAAGGCGCTGGAGTTGTGGGCCAGCAAGATTGACAAATACCTGGAAGATCACTCAATGGAGGATTTCAAGGCTTTGCTGGCCGATAACGACGTGGCGGCAATGTCCATCAATTCGATTGAGTTCATTACCTTTCGGGGTGATGAGTATCCCCAAATCAAAGCCCGCTGCCGGGAGTTGTGCCAGATGGCCCAGGCTATTGACTGCCCCACTATTATTGTGGTGCCCAGTCCTACCCCCTCGTATCAAACCACCTGGGAAGAGATTGTGGAGGAGCACGTCAACGTCCTGCGCGACCTGAGCGACATTGCCGCCGAATATGGGGTCAAACTTTCCTTTGAATTACTCGGCTTTGGTTGGTGTTCGGTGCGGACGCCGCGCGGGGCCTGGGAAATTGTGCAGAAAACCGGCCGCGATAACGTAGGATTGGTGGTTGACTGCGCCCATCTGTGGAGCGGCGGCGGCCTGTTTGACGAAATCGGGATGGTTGATCTGGCTCACATCTTCACCTTCCACCTGGATGACCTGGAAGACCTGCCCAAAGAAGCCATCACCGATGCTCAACGGATTTTGCCCGGACAGGGTGTTATTCCTTTGGACGATATTTGCCAACGGCTGAAAAATGCAGGGTACGACGGTGATTGTTCGGTGGAACTGTTCCGCCCGGAATATTGGGAGTGGAGTAACTACTCAGACGGGGCCAGCTATGGCAGCGCATTGGATGGTGGGGTTGGTACCCAGGGCTCTCCTCGGTAGGCAGCTTCAAGGACATCAAGCACAGGCTGTCCCTGCTTCCGTGCCGTAGAGAT
>DAOUMU010000296.1:0-6261 GCA_034409055.1 Anaerolineae bacterium | reverse complement strand
CCACGCGGACACCAGCCCGCTACTCCGGCGGCTGGACCACAGGCCAGCCGGAGCCCAACAGTCTTGGGCTATAGGTAGCAGTTGGTTAGCTTGTCATCCCGCAGGCACAACCAGGAAATTGTCAGACGTTTCTCGATGGCGCTTGATTTTCACAAACGGCTCCGGCAGAGCATAGATGAACGAAACGGGACGTAACCGCTCTGGCACTCGCTCACGCCGCTCGATATCCGATAAATCTTCGGCCTCGCGAATGATATCCACGCTGCCATCCTCGCCGACAAGGACCACATTCGGCCGATACTCGATAAATTGCAGCCATTGGGTCACATTGTAGGCCCCCACTGGTGACAGAATGAGCCGCGTCCCTCTTTCCAGGGGCGGGAGTGAAATCTCTTCCTTGATCACATCAATGTTCATACACATCGGTCCGTAAATGATCGAAGGCTCGCTCAGCCCCTGTACCACCCGGTCGATGTCCAGGTTGAAGTTATACCAAAACGAGGTGTATAGCAGGTTAATGCCCCCATCGGCTACGTAGGCCTTGCGACCGTCGGCCAGCCGTTTTGAGGCGACGATGCTGGTGACCAAGTAGCCGGCTTCGTCAACAATGGCCCGCCCGGATTCCAGGAAGAGCCGGGGCAAATCGCCAGGACGCAACTGCTGGTACAGCGCAGTGGTGATCTTTTCGGCATAATCGTCGATGGATGGCACCACCAAATCTGGATTGTGATAAGTGCCTTTGAGCTTGTTATTGGAAGGCAGTCCACCGCCGATGTCCAGGTACTCAATCTTGAAGCCAAACCTGTCCTCGATTTCGTAGCCAAACTTGACCAACTTTTCGACCTGAGTGGCATACGCATTCGGCTCCAAGATGTAGGTGCCGATATGGCAGTGCAGGCCATTCAAGATCAACTTGCCGGTTTTGGCCATTCTTTCAACCGCATCCAGGGCCTGGCCAGATTCCAGGTTGAAGCCAAAGCGTGACCACTGCGGATAAATTCCTGCATCCAGGTTCAGGCGCAGACCCACCTTAATCGGCCAACCCAGTTCGTCGGCCACTTTTTCCAGGTCGTAAAGCTCATCAAAGTGGTCAATGTGAATCATGGCCCCTTCCAGAACGGCCCGCTTCAAAGCCTCCATTGATTTATGGGGACCATTGAATATGATGTTTTCGCCGGGGATACCCAACTTGCGGGCCTTATCGTATTCCATTTCCGAAACCACCTCGGCAATCGCCCCCTCCTGGTGCAAAATGGCGCAAATCGCGGGCAGATAATTGGTTTTGTAGGACCAGCCAAAGGTGACGTTGGGATAGCGGGTCGAAAAGGCGTTGTATATGTCCCGGTATCGTTGGCGCAGGGTGGTTTCCGAGAAGACGAATAACGGTGAACCATAGAGAGCAACCAGTTGATCAATGGTGACACCGTCGATATGGGTGCGGATTCTGCGAGCCTCAGAGGGGCTGTTGCCAAACCTATTGCTTTTCCCGGTTTGTACTTTCAAAATAACAGGCTTTTCATACTTTTTCGAGTTCATCTTAATTTTCTCCTTTGGTGATAATATTTTGGAATGATTTCATATCTGTAATAGTTTCATAGGTATAACGGATGTATAATTTCCCGGTTTCATAATCATCGGGAGCGGTCAGCGGCAGATTGAACGCCTTCCGCACCGTGTTGGCTGGTAGGTTGACCCCCACCCCGGTGGTAAAATAAGACCAGGCCGGAAAGCGGGGGTTGATCTCGAGTAGATAGACAGTATCCCCGTCAACCATACACTCCAACTCAAAGGGGCCTTTCCAGCAGTACTCCCGCACGAAGTTCTCGGCGGCAGCCAACATGGGCCCGTTTTTAATGGTCACCCCGGTCCAGATTTTGCCGAGCTGGGTGATCCACATCTTCTTAATACCGACCCGACCGATGATTCTGCCTTCACCATCGCCAACACCGACCACGTTCATTTCTTCACCGGAAACCACTTGCTGGAGGATGATTGGATACCCCCATTCGGCCGCGATTTTATAAAAATAACCGACCGCTTCCTGGAGGGTATAGGCCCGGTAGGCTTTGTAAAGAGCTCCCTTGACCATAACCGGCAGCCCGATCTCCTGGATCGCTTCGGTCAACGCCTGGACGGAACTGATTACTTTGGTTTGGGGTATGTTGATATTGATTTTCTCCGCCACATCCTCCAGCCGGTCTTTGCTGCGCAGTCGAAATTGCTCCGGGGTCGGTACAAAAAGTTTAATGCCAAACTCCTCAAGCTCTGCGCTGTACTTGGCATAGAGGGGTAGCTCTGCATCAAGATTGGGGATAATGAAATCCAGGCCGTAACTGTTTTTGATGTAGAGCAACCGCTCGATGAAAGTATCCTTATCGGTGGATGGATAAGGCAGCATGAAGGTCTTATCAATGAGCCAGTCGAGATAAATGCCCGGTTCCATGGCGTCGTAAGCCAGACCGACAATTTTGACATTCAAGGCCTGGTCATCCTTCAAAGCGCGGGCCACGCCAACCCCTGGACCGGGATTATCCACCGCATTGATGCCAGATACGCCGACGATTAACTCTTTCATTGCCATTTCCTTTCTCTAGTTCATTTACAACAGATGATAAGCTCGTAGACGAGTCTTAAAGTCCGAAATGTCCTTTTCCGCCTCATCCAGGGGTACGTCGTACCTGCCCCGCAATTCTTGGGCAATCGTCTCCGGCGATTTATGTTCTCGCAGACCCTTAAGGATAAACAATCCAGGTGCGTTAGCCGTAAAACTTTCGCCACAGGTCGGATCGAAGACAAATCCTTCGGTATCAATAGTAAGCTGGGCTAATCGGTTCATAGGGTCCTCCTAAAAAACTTTGTTAATCATTTCTCTGTATTTGTGACGAGAGCATATCAAAGAGATGTTCGGTTATGATTAAGGAATTGTAAAAAAAGTTTTTACAATTCCTTGAGTCAATTTATATTTTCGCCGTTGTATCAACTCGCTCATAGATTTGTCAAACAGGGTACAAAAAGTACTGGGCTACGCCCTAGACAACACTGTTACTTTTGTTTACAATTAGAAGGTATATTAGCAATAGTTCGGACGGTTTTATTTGGCATAACAGAAATCGTCTATCCTCCAACAAAAACGGAGGATAAGAAAGAAAGATGGGGGATGGATTGCTCTTGATAAGACCGGTAAGCAGACCTACGGACTCGGTTTTTTCTATGACAGCCGTCACGACAGGCCGGCCAAAGATTAGGAGACAAACAAAATGCACCCATCTATGAATTTAAAACCTCAAAGACCAAAATGGGTGACGCTGAGTTATCGGCTACTCACGACAATACTGGCAGCCGTAGTCTTAACCTTGCCAGTCGCCTGTGGCAGCCTGCTCCCGGTACCCACCCCTACCCCGCCGTCATTGGCGGAAGAGTTAATCTTCTATGACTGGGAGGAAGATATGCCCCAGTCCATCCTGGACGCCTTCACCGAGGAGTACGGGATCAAGATCATTTACCTGACTTACGAGGACCAGAATGAGGCCGCAGCAAACATAAGAGCGGGAGAGGTGTATGACGTGGTCGTTTTCGACAACGATTTTATTCCGCAATTGGTGGCGGAGGGGCTGCTGGCCGAGATTGATTACAGCAACGTGACCAATTTTAAGAATATCTCGGCCAATTTTCGCAACCTGGCTTACGATCCGGACAACGTACACTCAATACCCTTCAACTGGGGCACGAGCGGGTTGGTGGTTCGTAGTGATCTGGTGGAAGAGCCAATCACCCACTGGCGCGACCTGTGGGACCCGCGCTATGCTGGCCGGATCGCGATGCGGATGGAATATCGGGAAGGGCTTGCCGTCCCGCTCAAAGCGCTGGGGTATTCGATCAACTCGGAGGATCCCGACGAACTGGAAGCGGCCCTGGAGTACCTGCTCGAACTCAAACAGCCCCCTGTCTTTGTCGGTGAGACCGCCGAAGAGGCCCTGCCTCTCCTCTTGAGCGGCGACGTCATTATACTGGTCGGTTGGGCCGAAGACGTCCTGTTGAGTCGGGAGGAGAATGAAGCCATCACCTATGTCCTGCCCGCAGAGGGGGCCATGTTATGGGGTGATAACTTTACTATTCCGGCGAACAGTCCCAACAAGTACACCGCCGAACTCTTTTTGGACTTCTTGCTGCGACCGGAGATCAGTGCCCAGATTGTCAACGAGAACTACTACGCCATCGCCAACAAGGCCGCTATTCCCTTCATCGAACCGGAAATCCTGAACGATTCAGTCATCTTTCCGCCCAATGAGAGTCTGACAAACTCTGAAGTCTATTTGCCGCTGAGCTTGGAGATAGAGAAATTGTACGTCGAGACCTGGACTCGTTTTATGGTCATAGAGCCATAGAGGATAGACATGAGTCACCGGGAGGAACCACACCCCGACCTGACACTGCCTCACTCACAGAGTTTGCGCTGGCGCCTGCTAACCTCGCTGGGGACAGTATTGTTGGTCATGTTGTTGGCAATCGGGACCAGTATGCTCTATTTTGTATATCTCACCGAGCGGGAGGCCTGGCAAGGCCGCCAGGGGGAAGCCGCTCGCAATGCGGGCGAAGTAGTGGCAACCTTCTTGCAAAGAATGCAGGATTCTCTAACCACGGTCGGCTTGCTAGACCGTAATTACCTGGAAACAGAACCCCAGGTGATGCGTAACTTACTCCAACAAAACCCGGCCTTGCTGGAGATGGTCCGTATGGATGCCAACGGCCACGTGATTGCCAGCGCTTCGCGGGGTGCACCTCTGCTGACACATCTGTTCACCATTTCGCAATCTCAATGGTTTCTTGACGCCACTGCCGGCCGGCTTCACCTGGGCAGTGTCCAGATTTCCGACGACAATGAACCTTATCTGATCATAGCGATTCCTGCCCCAGACGGGGGAGTGATAGCGGGCCGGTTGCGTATGAACGTGCTGTGGGATGTGGTGGCCGACATCCAATTTGGTCACACTGGCCGGGCATACATTGTCGATCAAAAGGGGCGAATCGTGGCCCACACCGACCCCGAAGTGGTTCTGGCAAACAAGAGTATCGCCAGGCACCCCGAACTGGTGGCGCTCTTCCAGTCGCCGGGCAACGAGGGAAGCGGAGCATACACAAATTTTGAGGGCAAGAGAGTAGTAGGCGCAATAGAACCGGTACCGGGGACAGACTGGGTCGTCATCACCGAACTACCACAAGCCGAGGCTTTTGCCATCAGCCGGATAACTTTGCAATTACTCGGCGGAGGGATGTTGCTCTTTGGCTTTTTGGTTATGTGGGTGACCGTTCCTCTCCTAAAACGGCAGATATTTCAACCGATAGAGAACCTCCGAACCGGCGCGCGACGCATCGGGGCCGGTGACCTGGAACACCGGATTGATATCATCCGGCCGGACGAAATCGGCCAGGCCGCCGCCGAATTTAATGAAATGGCCAGTCACTTACGCGATCGGGAGGAGGCGTTACGAAAAGCGCGAGACGAGTTAGAAAGACGAGTTGAGGAACGAACCGCCGAACTTTCAAAATCCAATTCGCTTCTGAGACAGGAAATCGTCGAGCGCAAACAGGCCGAGGAAGCTCTGCGCGAAAGCAGAGAACATTTCCGCCAGGTTGTTTCCTCCATCACTCACCACGTTTATATGACCGAATACACGCCGGCAGGAAAGCAAATTAATCGCTACATCTCGCCCAACGTTGAAGACTTAACCGGCTATCCATTCGAAAAATTCACAGAAGATTGGAGCTTCTGGCCTACCACCGTCATCCACCCCGCCGATCGAGCCGCCGCCGCCGACCAGGCGGCTCGGTTTGCCAGAGGACAAAACAGCGAAATGGAATATCGCCTGGTCAGAGCCGATGGCAAGATCATCTGGGTGCATGACAGCGGCCGGGTAGAAAAAGGTATTGCCTGGCCAAGCCTGCTTGTGTACGGCGTGGTCAGCGACATCACCGAGCGCAAGCGGGTGGAGGAAGCCCTGACCCGGGCCCATGCCCAGGCCCTGGAAGTCAGCCGTCTAAAGAGCCAACTCCTGGCCAACGTCAGCCACGACCTGCGCACGCCGCTCAACGCCATCCTGGGCCACGCCGAGATGCTGCAAAAGGGTATTTACGGTTCTCTCTTAGACAAACAACACCGCATAATCCAAAGAGTCATTATCAATACCAAAAGTCTGACCGAAATGGTTAACAAACTGATGGATCAGGCTCAATTAGAAGCCGGAACCCTGAAACTTAGGCTTA
>DAOUMU010000295.1:0-3195 GCA_034409055.1 Anaerolineae bacterium | reverse complement strand
GCGGTAAACGCGCCGATTCGAGGCAAAACCGCACCCTTCGATACGCGCTCCACTCTGTTCCGCGCTACTCAGGCTGCGTCCTGAGCTTGTCGAAGGGATGCTTGGCAATGAATTACGCATAATCGGTACCGAAACTTCAGTTTAACTAAGAGCACAGCCTAGGGATACCGTTGTTACAACAATTACCCTGGCGAACTGGAGGCAAAAATGTCCAAGTTAAAAAACAGGAAAAGTTTAATTGTTGGCCTATCACTTTTATTGTTGATCGCGACCGGTTGCACGTTACCCTCGTTACAATTGGCCTCCAATAAAACGCCAACAGCCAATCCTCTCGTTGTTTTGAGAGCTTCCGGCTCGGGCACTACGACGGCTATCCTGTCGGCAATTGCGCCGGCGTTTGAAGCCGATACGCCCGGTTACCGTCTGGAAACGTTGTCCGGTACCGGCACCGGCGGCGGCGTGCGCGGCGTGATAGAAGGCGTGCTGGACGTGGCGACAATGGCTAGACCGCTCCAGGATGAGGAAATGATCCAGGGCCTGGAGTATACACAGTTTGGTAAGGCCGGAGTTGCTATGCTCACCCATCCAAAGGTAGGTCTTACTAGCCTGACAGCAGCGCAATTTGTAGCCATCCTCTCAGGCCAGGTCACAAATTGGTCTGAAGTTGGCGGGCCAGACCAGGAAATCATTCTCTATGTGCGTGATGAGAACGAGTCAAGCACCAAAGTGCTACGCCAGGCCATTTTTGGCGATGTACCGTTCCCGGAAAACTCGCTGGTGCTAACCAGCCAGGGCGACATGCTCGTTGCCGTTGAAAGAACCCCGGGCAGCCTGGGTTATGGCTCGTGGCCCACTGCGCTCGCGCAAGGAGCCAGCGTGCAGGCCATCGCCCTGGACGGGGTCGCACCCGGCGACTCCGCCTATCCCCTCACTGTTCCAATCGGGATCGGTTATTTGTCCGAGTATAAAGCAAAGGTGCAGCCCTTGATCGACTGGTTGCTCTCCGAGCAAGGCCAGACGGCCCTGCGCGAATTCGACGTGATTACCACCCCATAGGGTAGCCTGCTGTAAATTTATACGCTTGCGCTGGCTTTGATTACCCGACATTGGAAATCAGAAACCAGGTTTTTCGCTTGCTAAGACATTTTTGGTGCTCTAGAATGCTCAAAAAGCAACGATTAGCTTGGTTCAGACGACAAAAAACCTGGTTTCTCTCCCCGTGTCGGGTAGTGAAACGCTAGCTTCCTGGTACAAGGGCCGAAAGAGGATACATGACAAGTTTGTTTAGATTCTACCGAAACCTGAACCTTGGCCTCAAATTGAACGTTATGGTGGTGCTCAGCTTTGGTGTTTTGTTGATTATTGTCATAGTAATCACCAATAGAAGCGTTGGCAACTTAACTCTCCAAACAGGCCGGCAGCGTGCCCAGCAGGAAGTGGGGGTGGTTCAAAGCCGGTTTGCCGAAGCCGAGCAAGAGGTGTTGGCAGCCGCCAAGCTCCTGGCAGCCCAATCTGGCTTGATCGAGGCCGTGGCCAATAGGGATACAGCCGCGGTTCGGGTCATCGCTCTGAGTGCCGTAACCTCAATTGATCTCGACAATATACACATTGTCGATGCAGATGGCCTATATCTTATGACCACAGCGAAAAATGCTCCCTCCAATCCCGGGACCAGGGAGACTCTGCTCTCGTTGGGCCTGCTAGGTATCGAAGCCACAAGCCTCGTAAGTGACGAAGAGGGAACGTTCCTGCTGGACGCTGTCATTCCCCTGCGTGATGATCCGTCAGGCGCTATCGTCGGGGGGCTGTTAGTCGGGCGTGAGATTGACGACAAGTTCCTGGCGAAGATCAACTTTGCTCGTGATGATGTTCACCTGGCCCTCATTCGCAACGGACAGGTCGTAATCCAACATGTGACTCAATCGGCGGAAAGAGATATAATCGGGGAGCATGGCGTTTCGCCAACGGAAACATCAATACAGTTCGCGAACGTCGCCCTTGACGAGACCGCTATTAAGCGGGCGTTAAGCGGGCAGACCGTAATTGTCGATGATTTTGTGTACAGCATGGATAACGTCCCGTATACCATGGCCTACACCCCCCTGAGGGTGGACAAAGACGGACAGACCGTTCTCAGCATCCTGGTCAAAGTGGATAAGCTGTTTCTTTTTCAACGCCAGTTGACCACCAATATGTCCACCACCTTCATACTCCTTATGCTGGTGGGGGTGATCTCAATCTCACTGTTTGCCTACAAAAACATTACTGTCCCGGTCGGCAAACTCATAGCCGTGGCCAAGCAGATGACAGATGGGGACTACTCCCAGAGTGCCGAGGTGACGACGACGGATGAAGTCGGCCAGTTAGCCCGTGCCTTTAACGAAATGGCCAATGCCATCCAGAAACGTAAAACAGCCTTGCAGAATCTTACGGCCTCGCTGGAGCAGCGTGTCGTGATGCGTACCGCTGATTTGGAAGCAGCCAACGCACAACTTCAACAGGAAATCGTCGAGCGCAAACAGGCCGAGGAAGCTCTGCGCGAAAGCAGAGAACATTTCCGCCAGGTTGTTTCCTCCATCACTCACCACGTTTATATGACCGAATACACGCCAGCAGGAAAGCAAATTAATCGCTACATCTCGCCCAACGTTGAAGACCTAACCGGCTATCCACTCGAAAAATTCACAGAAGATTGGAGCTTCTGGCCTACCACCGTCATCCACCCCGCCGATCGAGCGGCCGCCGCCCACCAGGCGGCTCGGTTTGCCAGAGGACAAAACAGCGAAATGGAATATCGCCTGGTCAGGGCCGATGGCAAGATCATCTGGGTGCATGACAGCGGCCGGGTAGAAAAAAGTATTGCCCGGTCAAGCCTGCTCGTGTACGGCGTGGTCAGCGACATCACCGAGCGCAAGCAGGTGGAGGAAGCCCTGACCCGGGCCCATACCCAGGCCCTGGAAGTCAGCCGTCTAAAGAGCCAACTCCTGGCCAACGTCAGTCACGACCTGCGCACGCCGCTCAACGCCATCCTGGGCCACGCCGAGATGCTGCAAAAAGGTATTTACGGCTCTCTCTTAGACAAACAACACCGCATAATCCAAAGAGTCATTATCAATACCAAAAGTCTGACCGAAATGGTTAACAAACTGATGGATCAGGCTCAATTAGAAGCCGGAACCCTGAAACTTAGGCTTA
>DAOUMU010000294.1:0-19958 GCA_034409055.1 Anaerolineae bacterium | reverse complement strand
CAGACCTGACAGGTTTCACATGCCACTTTTCGGCGTAAATGCATCCCTGATCAGAACGAATCTGGCTCAAAATGACACCTTTGAAAACCTGTCAGGTCTTAACTTAACGACATTGACTGATTACTGTCTACTGCTCACTACCTGCCGCCACCTTCAACTGACTCCCACAGCCGGGACAGGTCGTCCAGGTCGAAAACACCCTGATGCCGCATTTGGTGCAGACGCGGCGAGCACCGCGCAAGCTGCTACCGCAGGCCAGGCAGACCGAAGCCTCGATATTGGAAAGTTGTTTACACTTGGGGCAGACCTTGCTGACCGGGTGGGATAGGGCCAGGGTCGGGGACGACTTATCACGAACGTAGTCGCCCCGCAGAATATTCTGATACTGCTCAGACTCCCCCCATTCCATAATCTCTTTGACCCGCACAATGGGGAAGGGATGGGTCTGCAGGAGCATCATATTGACTTTTAAGATCTGTTCGACCAGGCCCTCGTCAGCCTCGTCATACTCTTCGGCCTGCTGCATAACACCTTCCAGGTTGATTTCCGGCAGAATCTTCTGGGAGCCACCGGCCAGTTTACTCAGGGCACTGGCCACGACTTCCCGATCCTGCACCACCAACAGGGCAACCCGGTCACAAGAAAATTCGGCCATCCGCTCCCAATGCAAAATAGCCAGTTGCAAAGGCAGAGAAGCCAATAGGCCGGTACCGGCCGGTAACAACGTTTTGAGAAATTCGACGCCAAAGACCCGCAGGATATAGGCCACCGTCTTGTACAGCATATGCTGGCATTTCACGTGCCCCAATTCGTGACCGATCACCGCCAGCAGTTCCTCCTCGGTCAGCGAGTCGATCAACCCGGCGAAGAGGGTAATCTGGTACTTCTCAATCCCAAACGCATACGCATTGATAACGTATTGGTTGCTGACGTAAATCTCGGGTAGGTCCGCCAGGTCCAAAATAGAGGCAGCCTTGGTGAATTTTTCGTAAACAGTGCGTCCCTGATTCGGGCCTAACCGCACCGCACTGGAGACATTCATCAGCCACATCTGCTTCTCAAAGATCGAGCTGGAGATTGTTTTGAGCAAGGCCGGCAGCAACGGTACTTTTTGCAGGTTGGCTACGGCCTGCACGTCGAGCGGGTGTTGAAAAGCAGCCGGGCTAAGTCCCGGAAATTCGTGTAACTTTTTCGATTCCATCAGTTTTCTCCTTAAGGCCAGCGTTACTGGCCATCATTCCACTTCTTGAGCACAACAGAGGCGTTCTGTCCGCCAAAACCAAACCCGTTGGCCACAGCCACCTTGACCTCGGCCCGGCGTGGTTCATTCGGTACGTAATCCAGGTCGCAGTCAGGATCGGGCGTTTCCAGGCTAATGGTGGGGGGGATAAACCCTTCATGCATCGCTTTGACCGCGGCAATGGCCGATAGGGCCCCGGCCGCCCCTAGGGTGTGGCCGGTCATGCTCTTAATTGAACTCACCGCAATATTGTAAGCCGCCTCTCCAAAGACGGTCTTGATGGCCTTGGTTTCAGCGGCGTCGTTCAGCGGAGTGCCGGTGCCATGCGCGGCAACGTAATCCACCTCATGCGGTTCAAGGCCCCCGTCTTTCAAAGCATTGCTCATAGCCCGGGCGGCCGAACTGCCGTCCTCACGCGGAGAGGAAATATGGAAGGCATCACTGGTTAGGGCGTAGCCGGTCACCTCCGCCAAAATTCTGGCCCCACGCGCCTGGGCATGTTCCAGGGACTCCAGCACCATCACCCCGGCCCCCTCGCCGACCACCGTGCCATCACGATTGGCGTCAAAGGGGGTAATGGCTCGTTTGGGCGTATCGTTACGGCGGGAGAGAGCGGTCAAGCGACCAAACGCGCTTACCGTCAGCGGAGTGATTGCACTTTCTGTTCCACCCGCCAGGATGACGTCGGCATCACCCCATATAATACGGCGCATGCCCTCACCAATCCCGGAAATACCGGTGGCGCAGGCCGTGACTGAAGCATTGACCGGTCCCAGAATATTATAATTGATGGCAATAAAACAGGCCGGCATATTGATCAATAAAGCCGGGATCGAGGTTGGGTTGACTTTTTTAGCCCCATACCGCTCTAAGGTTAATCGCTGTTCCTCGACCACGTCTGCCCCGCCAATAGCGCTGCCAATTTCAACCCCAACCCGGGTTGGATCTTCCTGGCTAAAGTCCAGGCCGGCATCCGCCACAGCTTGCTGGACCGCAGCCACGGCAAAGTGTAAGAAAGGAGCCATACGACGCGCGTCCCGCTTGTCCATATAGTCGTGGGGGTTAAAATCTTTCACAAAGGCCGCAATCGTGGAAGGGAAATTGGTTGTATCAAATCGGGTGATCGGTTCGACAGCGCACTCCCCCTTCATCATTGCTTCCCAGGTTGAAGTCACATCGTTCCCCAAAGGGGTGACAGCGCCCATGCCAGTGATGACTACGCGCCGCCGCTTACCGTTTCCACTCGTAAACATAATTATCTGTTGCGCCTCCTACTCAATCCGTATCAAGAAACTTTAAATCATTTTTCAATTACAAACAAAAACAGGATTTCCTTTTTGTACTTAATTGACAAGCCCCAAAGATAAATGTAAAATCGATCAAAGTTTGGTTTTTTCAGGTTCTGGTTTCCATAGGAGGTGACTGATGTTGAAACTGACTCCTCGTCAACAAGCATTCCTGGATAAGTTATTTGAACTTTATCGTGAGTTTAAAGGCCCGGTTCACTACTCGGTTGTGGCCGATAAGTTGGGCGTTAACAAGTTTTCGGCCTATGATATGTTAAAGGTCCTGGAAGAAAAGGGCGTGGCCGCTTCTGCTTACGTTCTGAACGACAACCAAACCGGGCCCGGTCGTTCCCAAGTTGTATTTTATCCGACTAACAAAGCTGCGCAATTTTTAACCCAACTCCGAGACGAAATACGTCAGAACGGCGACTGGCAAACGGTTAAGAAACGTATCCTCCATCGGTTGGAAGAGGCCAGTCATGCCAATCCAGCCGATGCTTTACGTGAAGCCTTATCTCACCTGCCCAATACCAAAACCCCGCTAAATTATTGCGCAGAAATGATCTCGATCCTGCTCCTCAATATATCCCGTTTGCGAAATCGTAACCTGCTACCTGCCATAGGCTCTCTCAGCGCCACAGGCCAGGTGGGACTGGGAGCGTTAGCGGGTCTCAGTCTGGCCTCTACCCTAACGAACGACACCGACGATACAACTTTGACCGATAAGTTAATCACTCACACGCAACGTTTTCAAAATCAACTGACTGAAATGAGTGATGACAGTATCTCTAAACTTTCGTCTTTTCTGAACGACGCCATGAAATTATTACATCGATCTTAAAAATAGGTGATGATAAGAATTGTCACAGATTCGACCAGTTATCTACCGGCCGAGGTGATCCAAAAATATAATATTTTGGTTGGGCCGCTTAAGGTGCAATTTGGCGATGAAACCTACGACGAAATAACCGGCATCAGCAACCGTGAGTTCTACCAGCGGCTTACGACCACCAATGATTTTCCAACCACCTCTCAACCGTCTGCCGGTGAATTTAAAGACGCCTACCAGAAAATTCTTATCCAGGATCCTGACGCCCAAATTTTGGTCCTGACTATTAGCAGCAAATTAAGTGGTACCTACAATTCCGCCCTCACCGCCGCCGAGCAATTACCAACGGCCAATATTACCGTCTTCGATAGCCTGTCCGCGGCGATGGGCCTGGGTCTTATGGTTATGGCCGCCGCCGAGATGGCTACCAAGAGTCAGCCCATAGCCGAAATTATGCCCCGTCTGGAGCAAATGCGGCGCGAAACCAGCATTGTCCTGTTCGTAGATACCCTGGAATATCTCAAACGAGGCGGGCGTATTGGCGCGGCCGCCGCTTTTCTGGGTACGCTCCTGAATACAAAACCGATTTTAGCCATCGTCGAAGGTGAAATACGGCCACTTGATCGGGTCCGCACCAAAAAGAAAGCCATTAACCGCTTATTTACAGAGCTTCACCATAAACTCTCCAATCCAGATCAACCGGTTCAGGCTGGCATTATGCACGTTACCGCCGAGGCTGAAATGGAAAAACTGGCCGAAATGATCCAGGAACATTTTAATGTGACCTACTTCTTTACCTCAGAGCTCGGCCCGGTGATCGGTGCGCACGTGGGACCGGGCGCCTTGGGGGTAGGCATTTGTCCGAAACCGCAATAGAGCCTGGCATTGAACGCCTGATATAACCGATTATGCTTGACCAGGATTCAACATCAAGCAAAAAATATAACACCGTAAGCAACAAAAAGATACCCTTACCAAAAACAAAGAGCGTGGTAACGATAAAGAAGATGTTATTTCCAGGCCCTGTTTGGGGAAAGCCTATGACAACGAATAGGACAATCGACGAAGATAAACTCGTTGAGCAGGCAAAAACCGATCCTGAAGCCTTCAGCCAAATCTATACGTTGTATGTCGAAAAAATATATAACTACATCTACTATCGCGTCGGTAACCACCACGATGCCGAAGACCTGACCGCCAAAGTTTTTTATCGAGCCCTCAACCACCTTCCTCACTACAAGAATAAGGGCGTGCCCTTTGCCGCCTGGCTTTATCGAATCGCCCACAATCTGGTAGCTAACTGGCATCGAGATCATAACCGCCATCAGGTCGTGGCTCTGGAAAGCCTGAGCCTACGTGGGGACAAAAATCACAATCCCCACCATGCTGCCGAGCGAACGAACGAGCGCGAAATCTTACTGGCCGGCATTCAGCAGCTTCCGCCGGAGCGTCAAAAACTGTTGACCTTAAAATTTGTCGAGAAAATGTCGAACGCTGAAATTGGCCGGATGATGGGACGCAGTGAGGGGGCCATTAAATCGCTTTATCATCGCACCCTGGTCTCTCTCAAAGAAATTCTGGCCGAACATGAGAATCTGGTTAGAGACTTAAAAGACGACGAGTATTAAGTGATAAAAATCGTTACCGACACCACATGTGACCTACCGCCCGCCTGGGTTAGTCGCTACAGTATCACCACTGTGCCGATTAACATCCAATTTGGGCTGGAAACTTTTCGGGAAGGGCTAACGATTAACTCCGAAACCTTCTATAGCCGAATTCAAACAGAAGGGATCCTGCCGACCACCTCTCAGCCCTCGGTAGGTGAGTTTAAAGAAGTCTACGAAGCCCTGGCCGCTGATGGCAGTGAAATTCTTTCGATACACTTGACCAGTAAATTAAGCGGCACCTGGCAAAGTGCTCGACTGGCTGCTGATCAGCTTAGGGATAAGCTCAAGATTCATGTAGTAGATAGCTTAACCAGCTCCGTGGGCCTGGGTTTTATGGTGCGTGAGGCCGCTCAACTGGTTGAAGCCGGTCTGACGGCCCGGGAAATCGTAGAACGCCTTGAAGTTCGCCATTCTCAAATCAACGTGTTTATTATGCTCAAAGACCTGCGCTTCGCCCGTATGAGCGGACGCGTGGGGCGCTTGCGCGAGACATTGGTCTCGTTACTCAACATCAAGCCGATTGTGGGCGTTGAGGACGGGGCTCTGGTGCCTCTAGATCGGGTCAGGGGGCAGAAGAAAGGCCTGGCACGAATGTTATCCATGGCCGAAGAGGTAGTGGCTGATACACCCGTTCACCTGGGCGTGGTCGACGCGTTGGCCCGGCCCGAAGCCGAAACTGTACTGGCCCAGGCCAAGGCCCGCCTAAATTGCCGGGATACCTTCATCACTGATCTGGCCCTATCACTGGCCGTTCATTTCGGCCCCGGCACGGTGGGTTTCGCCACTTACCCGGTGGCATAGGCGAACACCTACCCAAGGAGTAAGTCTGATGAACAGGAAACTACTCAAAGAAATTCTGGCAAGACATGCCGACCAACTGGTCCAAGGGCAACCCAAACCCACTACCTATCCTGAAATTGGGCCAGAAGATGAAGAGGAGTTAGCAGCTCTGCTAGATGTCGCCGAACGGGTGAAATCCACCTTAAAACCGATCACACCGGCCCAAAATTTTGAAGAAGACTTGAAACGTAATCTACTCACCACTGCCCATCTACGCCAAGCCGAAGGCTACACCCCCCCCAACCCTTCCCGCGATTTACTGATTTTGGCCGCCATTATTGGCTTTGTCCTATCGCTGGCCAGCGTGCTATTGGTGCTGAGGTTACGGAGCCAACCCATCCGAAAAATTTAAGGAGAGAAGAAAGATGTCACAACAATATAGTCAGATCAGCGGTTGGGGCAAATATGTCCCGGAAAAGACACTCACGAACCACGACCTGGAAAAAATGGTTAATACCAGTAACGACTGGATTATACAACGCACGGGTATTCAGGAGCGACGTATCGCCGCCAGCCACGAAACCACAGCCACGATGGCTGTAGCCGCCTCCTACAAAGCTTTAGAGAGAGCCGGCATGACCCCCGCCGATTTGGACCTGATTGTGGTTTGTACCTCTTCGCCCGACTATTTCTTGCCGGCCATATCCAGTACGGTCCAGGCGATGCTGCAGGCAACATGTCCTGCCTTTACCCTGGCCACAGGCTGCACCGGTTTTGTCTATGGACTGGTCACGGCGCATCAATTTATTGTCAACCGTACTTTCCAACGTATCCTGGTCATTGGGGTTGAACTGATTAGTCGTTTTCTAGATTGGACCGACCGTAACACCTGTGTCCTCTTTGGCGACGGGGCCGGCGCCGTGGTACTCACGCCCAGCCCCGAGCGGCGTGGGGTGCTGGCTTTTGATCTGGGTTCGGACGGCGAAAAGGGAATACACCTGAGGTTAGAAGGGGGTGGCTCGGCCAATCCTATGAGCTACGAGGTGATTGACCAGGGCAAAAACTTTTTACGGATGAACGGGCGGGAAGTGTTCAAGTTTGCCACCCGTATTTTGCCCCAATCGACCAAAACTGTTTTAAGCAAGGCCAATCTGTCGCTGGACGAGATTGACCTTTTAATTCCTCACCAGGCCAATGCTCGTATTATTGACTTGGCCATTCGCTCGCTGGGAATTGATGCCCAAAAAGTATTTGTGAACTTACACAAATATGGCAACACCTCGGCCGCTTCCATTCCCATTGCTTTGGTCGAGGCCATAGAAGAAGGACGCGTTAAACCTGACGACAAATTAGCGCTGGTCAGTTTTGGCGCCGGACTGACCTGGGCCAGTGCCATCGTCCAGTGGGGCACAGCTCCTTCCGGTCCCAACGGGCGGGAGTAGATAAGTGTCAGGTATCAGGTGTCACGTATTTTGCTCCGGTCCGTTGCTGTAGGTGTCGCTACCGGCCATCCCCATCTTATTTTTCGACTATGCCTCAATCTCAAACGAGGTCTTTATTTCCACCTGGTTCTGCAAGGTCTGGCCGACCACACAATATTTCTCTTCTGACAATTGAATGGATCGGGCCACTGCTTTGGGGTCGAGATTGTCACCTTTGACAATAAACTTCAACTCAACCACCTGGTACGGCTTAGGGTATTGATCAGGTTGGTGGCCGGTCACTTGCACTTTAACGCCGGTCACGTTCTGCCGCTTTTTTTTCAGGATGCTGACCACATCCATCCCGGTGCAACCGGCCAAGCCTAGCAGCATCATCTGCGAAGGCGACACATTGTCACCGCCCATAGGAATTTGATTACCTTTGACATCTGTCCCGATATAATTTAACCCCTTGCCAGTCCAGCAAGCAGAGACATTGATGGTTCCCATTGTGTGTTCTCCTAATCTCACAGAAAGTTGATTCTTTGAAGACTGAATTATAGCAAAGGATAGGGGTTTAGGCCATCTGAGATGGCGGGGCGGAGATGAAAGCCCGGCAATACGTACTCAGGCAAGTCGTTGAAAAAATAGAAGTCGGGCGAGATATTGCCCGACTTCACTGCAAGTTCCCTTTAGAAATGTTCGGGTTTTGTTTCATGCCCCCGACGGGATTCGAACCCGTGTCGCAGCCTTGAAAGGGCTGTGTCCTAGTCCTCTAGACGACGGGGACATTAAATATAGCAACCAAAAGTATACCATTATTGGTAATTTCGGTCAAACTGATGGTTAATTTAGTTTAATAACCTGTTCGCCAACTGAACGATGGCCCCCGCACCGGCAGATTTGGGGCTACTGAGGATAAGCGGTTTGCCGTTGTTTACGGCCTTAATCATGTCCGGTTCAAAGGGAATATTGGCCGCAATAGGACGCTTAACGGCTTTTTGAATGGTTTCTACAGGTAAGCTGCTCTGGGGGGCAACCTGATTGACCACCAGCATAATTTTATTATCTGGTATGCCCAACCGGGTTAGACCCTGTAAGGCCATAGCCGTTGATTGCAACGATGGCACATCTGGCGACAACACCAGTGAAATTTTGTCAAATAGCTTTAAAATCGGGGCCAGACGGGGCTCCAAAATATGGGGAATATCAAAAATCGTAAAGGCAAAGCCAGACTTTAAAGTGGTGACCAGTTGCTCCAGGCGGTTATCATACGCAGACAGTTGATGCTCGTAGTTGAGGGTTGAGGCCAGCAGTTGTACCCCAGACCTGTGCTCAATAAAATGGGGCCTTATTGAGTCCAGGGACAAGTTGTTGCCGGAGGTGGATAAAGCATCGACTACACTGCTGGTAGGTCGCAGGCCAAGCATAAGCGCGGCATGTCCGCCCAGTGGCGTCAGGTCTATCAGAGCGACCTTGGTTTTTTGGATGAGGGTCATAGCAATGGCCGAATTAATGGCCAGGCTGGTTACGCCCGTACCCCCCCGCAGGCTAAAAAAGCCAATTACTGCCCAGGTGACAGATTGACCGGCACCGGCTAAAAGTTCTGTGATGTGTTGCAACAAAACATCAGGCGAAGTGGATTTGGGCAAGTAATCGGTCGCGCCAGCATCCAGCGCCGTCTGCTTATCAATCGGTTGAAATCGGGCCGAAAAGACGATGATTGGAATTTCTTTGCCCTCTGGCTTGGCGCGCACCTGTTTACAGAAATCATAGCCGGTCATTTTGGGCATCATCACGTCGGCCACAATCAGGTCCGGTTTTTGCGCCTCAACCGCGGCCAGGCCCTGGATGCCATCAGGGCAGGCAAGCACGCTGTACCCGCTCCGTTTAAGGGCAAACTCTAACAAACGTAGTATATCTTTGTCATCATCTACAATTAAAATTTTTGCCATTAACTGGCTTCACCAATACACAAAATTTCTACCTTAGCTTTATTAACCAGCACAATCGGGCCTTGGAAATTAATTTGGGGGACAAAAGAGTTGGAAGCGGTTGCCTCCAGGATAGGCAGGAACTTTTGAGTTTCAGTAGTAAAAATCTTTTTGATTTCCAGGTCACCCATCCACTGAAATTTACCGGAAATTTCAAAGGAAGGCACGGTCACAAAGATGGGCAAGTTCATTCGATTGGGAACGTAATAGCGCTCCTTCGATACAGCATCTACCTCGCTTGAGAGCAAAATAAAACTAATCTCTTTTTTGATCAGGGCTCCCCGCTGATAAGTGGCAACAATCTCACCCGGTTTGTTGATCCGAGAAACGTATATGTCTATCAGGTCCAGATAATCGGTCATCCTATCGCTCAAAACGTCCACCATACGTCGTTTGTAGACCACAACGCTGGCTGAAAAGCGATAGCTATTTGTAAAAAAGTCGGCCGTGACTCGACCTGCGGCTTGAGAAATTGGGTGGAGCATCGTCATTTTGAAACTTACCCTGGTTATATTGACTTACTTGTTATATTGACTTACTTTTCACATCTTGAGAGGTAGTGGTTGCAATTGTTCTGGTTGGATTTGGTAACGGGTTAGACCAGAGTAATCGTTGCAAATTTTCTAAAGCATCGCGATCATAAGCTCGCTCACCACAAACATCACAAACAATGGCTGGCATTCGGTTGACAATCAACCACTTTTGCCCATGCCATTCCAGGTAAACCATAGAGCGTCTTTGTAAACGGCCTGTATGGCAGGCTGGACACATGTTCATAATGACTGCGCCTCTTTAACAATTTTTACGCCAGCACTGGCTCCCAAACGGGTAACACCGGCGGCGATCATATTCTTTGCATCGATCAGAATTTTAATCCCTCCTGCTGCCTTGACGCCAACCCCTGCCCCACCTGTTTGACGCATCAGGGCTACGTCATCAACGTTAGAAATTTTAGGACTCTACTTGTTATTCGCTGTCGGCGTTTGCACTGGGCACGAGTTCGTTTAGAAAACGCTTCAGCGTAACCGCTTCGGTTGGCTCATCACGGGGGATTGTGCCCCAATTTTCGGGGGGCCAGTAGGATAACCAGGCCCGCCCCACAATGTTTTCAATGGGCAGAGGACCCCAGTTGTGAGAGTCATTAGAGTTATTGCGATTGTCACCCAACACAAATACTGTGTCCTCCGGTACAATACGCAGGGGCATAGTGTAAGTGCCCGCCCTTGGCTGGAAGGGCTCATCCAGCGGTTCGCCATTAATGAACACCTGCCCTCGGACAATTTCTATTTGCTCTCCTGGCAAACCAATAATCCGTTTCACGTAGTCTTCGCCCGGTCGGTTGGGTGGCTCAAACACAACCACGTCGCCTCGCTTGGGGCCGCCCATCCCGAATATTTCTGTGACGAATTCGTTATAGCTCAGTTTATCAATAATCAGATATTGCCCATCGTGGAGGTTATCGACCATGCTGGTGCCGACCACCCGGAAGTTACGGATGACGGTTTGAATCAGGAAGAAGATAATGAGAGTCAGGATAATCGTTTCGCCAACCTCACGTACAACCGCCCAGACTGTTTTCCAACCAGCGGCTGTCTCTTCCTCCTCCGGTAGGGGGTCCTCCAACGGAGGCAGGGTAAAATCGGACCAATCTGACTCAGCCGGCGAGATTTTATAAACAGGTCGCCGAGGGGCTTCCTCTGACGTGGAACGATGCTTTACATCCTGAATAGCCGGAGAATCGGCTAAATTGGACCAGGTTGTGGTTGAAGTTTCAATAGACGTTTCAGGGGTCCTGTTCTCTCTCTTATCGTGGTCAAAATCAGGCAAGGGTATTTCTGCCGAGGTCAAAGGCTGGTCCTTATCGTCAGAATCAGGTGGTGTAACGTCAGCCGGAGAATCAGGAGCGCCCCAATTTGATTCGGGGTCAGTACTCGGATTTTGTTGATTATTAAGTGATTCTGACAAGATGAACTCCTGAGGTCAGCATTGGATTGGCGCGGTAATTTGAATCAGCCCTGCCCGGTGGGTTTAATCGATTTGGGTTGTCAGCCTGTCGATTCATTCGTAGGCACAAAGGCTTTATTGAATTATAGCCCACATAAGGGTGGGTGGCAAGGTAGAAACATCAGAGAAGAGGTCTTTCTCTCTCATTCGCTTTAATCAATCCCCGGTTCTGGTTCTCCCCTGAGCAGATTCACCCGCTCCTCCCGGTTGTTTCTCAAATCAGTCTCATCCCGGAAACCCATCGCCGCATAGAAATTACTGTCATACGTGCGGGTTTGGATCACAACGGGCATTGGCACCGCATGTCCCATAATCAAAGCCTGCTGTTTGGTATCCAGACGAACCAGGACTTCCCGCAAGCCGCTGGCCCCAGATACACCGGTGAGTACGGCGTTGATGTCTCGCTCGTTGTCCAGCAAGGCCGTCACCCGGCTGCCAACCTGGCTCATCACCTCCTCGTCGATGCCGGAAGGCCGTTGATCAACGATAAGCAACGTGACGTTATATTTGCGCAGTTCGCGGGCAATGGTGCCAAAAATGGTCTGGCGGGCAATCTGCGGGTCCAGAAATTTGTGTGCTTCTTCGATAACAATCAACAGTTGGGGCGGCTCTTGGGCGGCCTCACCCAGGGCCCGCTCCACTCGCTCGACGTACATCCGGTGAATACGGCGAGTCAGATAATTAGCCACCAGGATATAAGCTTCCAGTGAGTTGCCGTATCGCCCAAATTCCAGGACGACACTGATCCCCTTTTCCAGGTATTGGATGATTTTTTTAGCCGAGTCACCCTTCCAACTGTCCCGTAAGAAATCAAAGCGGGTCAGTCGTTCCAGGCGGCGACTGAGCGCATCCAGGCTGGAACGGTTAATGGTGGTCCCCTCAACCACCTCGTCAATATCGACCTTGTCGGCGGTGAGCAGTCGTTTAATCCAGCCCCGGCCCCAGGCCCGCTGCAAACTGTAAGCGGCCCCAACCATCTGATCGCTCAGGTCCAGGGTGGTCCGCAGCATTTCCAGGTCTTCGGGTTGAATGTCCGACCAATCCAGGACGACGGTAAAATCGGGCCGAACCCGGCGGCGGCGGCTCGACTCCTCATCCAGGGTAAAAATGGCCACTTGCTGCGGAAAGAGTTGTTTGAGCCCTTTCACCTTGGTTCGTCCCTCGGTCTGTACCTCCCAGCCATAATCGTTATGCATATCAAAAATGAGACTGACCGCAACCTGCCGCTGGATCACTCCGGCCAGCAACAGCCGGGTTAAAAAGCTCTTGCCGGTGCCGCTTTTGCCAAAAACACCCACACTGCGCTCAATCATGCGATACAGGTCCAGGTTGATCTGCACCTCCTCCATGTCCAGCGGCTGGCCAATGTGAAAATGTTGCTCGTCTTCCTGGCCAAAGACCATGTTGACGTCCTCTTCCGTGGCCACATAGGCTTTAGAAAAGTGACCGGGTATGGTTTTCACCGGCCGGGGCGGCGCAGCCGATTTATCCAGGACCAGCATCGGCGAAACGTGAATACGGCCAAAAACACTCGTGCCGACATGAATGTCGCGTAAAAAAGGATCATCGCTCACGTTGGGCGGTGTCTTTTCAATTTGGGGGTTGATGTGATCCAGGGCCACGTCGGTAATCATACCGAAGAATCTCAACTGATCGCCCTGGATAATAATATAGCGACCCACGGCCATATCTTCGACCGGTGCGTTGGGGTTCAGTTTGACCTCCAAGCCCTTGCTCAATGAACCACTGATGACGATTCCCAATTCTCGACTCGCTGCCCGGGGGAAAAACAGATCAAGCTCACTCATGCTGTTATCAGCCATATTGAAACACCTTGTAAAGGTAAATGAAAATTGGGCCTTGGTCATCGTTTCGGCCACTTGTAGCGCAATTTACTAAATTGCGCCCTGGCAAGTTGGCAACTTACCCTACACCCTGGCCCAAACGATGACCATAGCCGAAAATTGTATCCTCTCCAAAAGTAAGGGCGAGGTAAGTCGGAGCATAACTTGTTTGCTTCGACTACCACCAATCCGACTTGCCTCGTCCCTACGCTACCCACAAATTTGAAGGGGATACTAAAAATTGTTTTATAAATTAAAACCCATAAAATAGGCTGGCCAAAAGATTTCTGATAACCAATAAATTCTGGAGGGATATGCTTATGGATGCCTTACTTGAACAAGTTACGCCTTTAGAGAGTATTATCAATCGTATTATCTTGTTTATCCCCAAGCTGGTCGTGGCCATTATTATCTTTTTGCTCACTTTGTACGTAGCCCGGCTGGGGTTCAGAATTGTTTCGTCTGCCCTGGAGAAACGCCGGGTTGATCCTGAGTTAAACCTGCTCCTCTCTCGAATCGCTCAAATCGCTATCATTGTTCTGGGCATCATCTGGGCCCTGGCCACGGTTGATTTTGACGTGACCGGTTTTGTGGCCGGCCTGGGCATTGTCGGGTTTACCATTGGTTTTGCTCTCAAGGACGTGGCCGAGAACTTTGTGGCCGGTGTCCTGTTACTCTTACAACAGCCCTTTGATATTGGCGATGCTGTGGAGGCCGGCGGCTTCAGTGGCAAGGTCACCAATATTGCCATCCGCACCACCACCATCCGTACCTGGGATGGTCTGTTAGTCATTATCCCCAATGCTCAAGTTTACAGCAATCCCATCACCAACTACTCACAAGTTGACCATCGCCGCATCAGCATTGATGTGGGAGTGGGGTACGAGTCTGACCTGCAAAAGGTGGATGACATATTGCTTGAGATTGTCAACCGGTTACCCGGCGCTAGAGATGAACCGGCCCCAATTGTGGTTTTCAAAGAGTTTGGTGATAGCTCTATCAATGCCACCCTTTATTTCTGGATTGATGTCAGTGAAGCGGCCTATTTTGATACCATAGATGCAGCCGTGAAAAGAATTAAGGTCGCTTTTGAAAAAGAGGGCATTAATATTCCCTATCCCATTCAAACGGTGTATATGCAACAGGTAGCAGAGTAGCAGGCAGCAAGTTCAATTAACAACCGTCCCATCCGGCATAATGGTAAACTCCAGGTCGGCCCCGTCCAGATTGACCTGAGCCAAGTTCGCCCCGCTCAAGTCGGCCTCGCGGATATTAGCGCCACTCAGGTTGGCCTGGCTCAGGTCGGCCCCTTTCAAATTCGTCTCGCTGAGATTGGCCTGGCTCAGGTTAGCGCCGCTCAGATTCACCTGGCTTAAATTGGACTCGCTCAGATTGACCTGGCTCAATTGGGCCTGGCTGAGATTGGCCCCGCTCAGGTTGGCCCGACTCAGGTCGGCCTGATCCAACTGGGCCTGGCTGAGATCGGCCCCGCTCAGATCAGCTCCACTCAGAGTGGCCCGGCGCAGGTCGGCCTGGCGCAGGTCGGCCCGGCTCAGGTTGGCGTAGGTCAACTCAGCGCCGCTCAGGCTGACTCCCTGCAAATTAGCTTCGCTTAAATTGGCCCGCAGCAAACGGGCTTTTTCCATATTGGCCCCGGCCAGGTTGGCTCCCCTGAGATCGGCCCTGGTTAACCACAGCGGGCCTTGTCTGCTATTGAGTAGTTGGTGTAGTTGTGCTTCAGTAAATTCCATCGATCTGATTCAAAACTCAACACTCAAAACTTAAAACTATCAATCCGGTTTGATCCGTCGCAAAATCCCATCCAGCCGCACCAAATCAAAACTGAGCAGGCGGGCCAGTTCACGGCCGGTGTTAATCAGAAATTGGCGGCGGGTTTCGGGTGGATAAACCGTTGCCACCTGGCGCAGGTTGGTGATGAGGAGTTCGTCGGCCGGAATCTGGGGCGTGTTGAGGACCAGTCTAATGTAATCCAACTGCTGGGTAAAGGCCCGAATGTCGGCCTCGTCGCACATAATTAACATATCCAGGCTCAATGGCGGCTGAGGCGGCAGCCCCTGAAAAATTGCCCCATCGCGCTGGTAACCGACCACCAAAACGCTAATTTCAATGGGTACCAACCGATTCTCACGCTGATCCAGAATCGCTTCCGGCTCCATTTCTCCGGCCAGAATCAATTGGCGTACGGCCGGGTCATCGCGCACCTGGACGTCGTAAACCAGGCCAAAGATATGGCTCTCATCCGGCAGGGGGACTTTGACTAAATCACCAAATTGAGGCACGTTGGGCTGGAGGACACGGCAACCCACGGCAAAACCGGCCGCACTGGCCCGTAAAACCCAGCCAATAGGGAAGGTGGTTGTCATGGTCTAAAGCTTTCCCGTCCAAATCTAAAAGCATTTTTATTACGTTGTTTCAGGGATATTTCCGGGATCAGATCTTGCCGGCGCATTTCTACGGCCAGCATCATCTCGACCGCCTCGCGCTCTTCGTTAGAAATAACCGCCAGTTCGTCGGCGCGGGCCAATACGTAGGGATAGCCACCGGTCAGGCGGGCCTGCCGGACAATGGCCGCCTGGAGCGTGTCGACGGCCTGGGGCCTGGAGACGACCCAGGCCGGCATTTCAACCCGGGCCAGGTTACTCCCCCGCTCGTGACTGCTCACGTTAAGATAAAAGAAATGGACGGCATGGCCGGCCTGGCTGTACGGCTCCGACCCTTTAGCCCTGACCGCAAAGATGGCGCTCCGTTCGCCGGGACCGAGAAAATCGAACAGATCCGTATCGGTCAGGTGGCGAAAAGTATTTTGGCGCAGGCTCTCCTCGGTGATGGCTTCCGGCTTTAACGAGGCCAAGTGCATAAGGGCGGTCACGAATGAACCACGCGGACGGTCAATATAACCGGCCACCAGCGCCTCGGCTTCCCGTAAACGGTTGAGCATTTCGATATATTTATCTTGACATTCTTGCTGCTGGTCAAAAGGCAGGTCAATCACGCGCAGGGTCAACCGGCCATCAATTAAGGTGATGACCGGTTCTGTCCCCTCGCGAGTGTAGGCCGGGGCCAGATTGGCCAAAACTTCAAGTTCAGCCAGATCACGCTTGACTCTGATCTCGCCGGGTGAAATGATGTTACCCATGTCGTCAAGAATATCTTCCAGATCGTAGCAGAGGATAGGTTTGGGGTTATAAGTTTCCGGTTTGCGGTTCGAACCGTGGCGATAAACAATACTGCCGATGTTGATCAGGTAGTAAAGAGTAATGGCGTGGCGATCTGGCAAAATCTGGGAGCCATCGCTGCCAATGATCGTGAGACACTCTGGACAGGCCGGCAAGGGGTAGGCCCGGGCCAGGGCTTCTGTAGTCGGGGCAGCCCCAATCCAGTTAAAGCGTTGGGTCTGTATCTGCTCGGCCTGGCTAATGCGATTGTTCAGGGCCGCATATTCGGTCGAAACCTGTTGCAAGAGCGTTTGTGCTTGCTGAATCGCTTCAGTCCGGGCGGTGGCCTGTCTATCCAGGCTGCGCCCCATAACCTTTACCTGGGCGGCAACTTGATTCAGTTCAAGTGTCATTAGCTCATCACTCGGATCTTAAGGGAGCCACAATCCGATTCAGGACTCGCGAAATGAAATTGGGCGATTGGCCATCGACATCCAAAGCAGTATTTTTATTAGCAAAATCGAGCAGTTGCGCTGTAGGATTGTCATGGGCGTCATAATCAATACGGGCATAAGGCAGACAACCGGGCAGGTTACCATATGCTTGACCATCCTTAAATAGAGCCTCCCAGGTTTTAAGGGGGGCATTGGATAAATCTTGTTTCCACAGCCAACACCCCGTGTTAATGTAAACGCCCCCGCTGTCCAATTTTTCATAAGCGGGCTGGTGGGTGTGTCCAAACAGGACCACTTTAGCCCCCTCTTGCCTGGCAATCTCTTCGGCGGCTTGACGCAGCGAACTCTGCTGTCGCTGTTGTTCGGCCTGGCCTATGGCCAGGGGATCACTGCCGGTATTCGTTTCTGGAAAGGTGTCATTACTTTTATTAGCCACGTGGGCATCGTCCAGGTATCGTTGAATCTGCTGGTGAAACTGCTCTCGAAAAACAGAGTCGTTGGTATAACGCTGCGATACTTGGTATCGCTTGTCCCTATCTTCTAAATATTGAAGCAGGGTGCTACTGGTCGCAACAATATTTTCACTATGCGGCACAAAATCGCTGATGACCAGGGCTGGGGTGTGATGAATGAAACTGACCAGCATTTCCGCGGCGAAGTCAAAATCCCAGTGAAGGGCAAACCATATCAGGGTCGTCAAGGGTTTGATGCTATCAACAAACCAGTGCTCCCGTTCCACTTCATTAAAAAAGCTAATGACAAAGTATGAGCCGGGCGGGTAATAAAGTTGGCTGGGGTCGTGGAACAGGCGCGGATCGAGAAAATCGTGATAACTGTTCATCTTCTCGGTCCGTTGGTGACCGTGCTCAACATAGATTTTCTCCCGGCTCACAAACTCTTCGGCAAAGAGCAGCAACGAAGCCCTGGAGCCGGAAGCGCCCAGTACCTCTCGCAAACGGCTCTTTACGCCCGGCCAGAAGAGATTAACGTCGTGGTTCCCCTTAATAATCGTAATGCGCCGTTGCGGTGCTTCAACGTGCATAAAATCTGAAAGGGCGTCGAAAATTTCTTGATGGCCTTCAACAATAATGTTAAGCCGTTTAACTGACGCCTCTTCTGACGAGTCATAATAAGCTTCTTTGGGGTAAACCTTTTCTGGATCGTAATGATCTACAGCCGGTACTTGTAGAAATTCAAAAAAATCGCCGTTGACGATTAACTCAATTTCACGTTGGTCCCTCTCACTTTCGTGGCTAATTTCCCGCAAAAAATGGACAAATTTTTCATCCGCTGTGAAATCTTCTAGATAATTGTGACCGTTATTGGCATACCCGGCGCCAACGTGCAGGTCTGAAAGAATAATTTTTAGTTTCCTCCCCACCAGGTTACTCCCACATTGTTGATACCCAGAAACATTATACCACATTCAAGACGGTTTACAATTGGTTGACAATAAAGAATAAAATAGGTAAACTCAATTACTCAAAAAATAAAGGAGGCAAAGTATGCTGCTATGCTAATCGGCGTTTTTTCAGACGTGCATGACAATCTTGGTAATCTGCGTCAGGCCCTGACAATTTTCAAAGAACGTGGGGCCGAGGCCCTGATATTTTGTGGCGATTTTTGCTCCCCGATCCCCTCCAGAGTGATGGGGGCAGAATTTGAAGGCGAGGTCCATTGCGTTTTTGGCAACGGCGATGGAGATCGATTTGCCATATCGAACGTGGCCAGGACGCAATATCCCAATCTGAGATTGCATGGAGAGTATGCTGAACTTGAATTTGATGGGGTCAAAGTGGCCGTCACCCACTACCCGTTCTATGCCAAAGCCTTAGCCCGCACCGGAGATTACCAGGCCGTGTTTTCAGGCCATACCCACGAACTCCACGAAGAAAGAATCGGCGCTTGCCTGTGGCTGAATCCGGGTGAAATATTGGGCTGGAAAGGCAAAGCCACCTGTGCTCTTTATAACACGGCCACAAACTCAGCGGAAATAATAACGATAGACGTAACTGCCTAATTAAGAAAGGATCATTCAATGGAATATCGCTATCTTGGTTCATCTGGATTGCAGGTCTCTGCCCTTTCCTTTGGCGCCTGGGTAACCTTTGGCGACCAGATTAACGAAGAGGTGGCCGCAGCGTGTATGCATGCCGCTTACCAGGCCGGGGTTAACTTCTTTGACAATGCCGAAGGATACGCTCAGGGCCAGGCCGAAATCATGATGGGTAACATCATCAAGCAGGCCGGCTGGAAACGTTCCGACCTGGTGATTTCGACCAAAATTTTCTGGGGAGGGAACGGTCCCAACGACCGGGGATTATCCTACAAACACATCGTCGAGGGTACTCAAGCCTCCCTGGCCCGCCTGCAAATGGATTACGTCGACCTGATTTTCTGCCATCGACCCGACCTGCATACCCCCATCGAAGAGACCGTGCGGGCCATGACCCACGTCATCAACCAGGGCCAGGCCTTTTACTGGGGCACCAGCGAGTGGAGTAGCGAGCAAATCAAGACCGCCTATCAGATTGCTCGCCGGGAACACCTCATCCCGCCGACGATGGAACAACCCCAGTATAACATGTTCCACCGCGAGCGGGTGGAGAAGGAGTACGCTCGTTTGTACACCGAAATCGGTTTAGGCACGACCATCTGGAGCCCCCTGGCCAGTGGGCTGCTGACCGGCAAATACAATCAGGGCATTCCGGCAGGATCACGGGTGACTCTGCCGGGTTACGAATGGTTGCGGCAAAGGTTTGAGAGTGAAGAGGCCCGGCGCAGGCTTGAGAAGATCAAACAGTTGAGGCCAACTGCCGACGAACTGGGCTGTTCGATGCCCCAACTGGCCCTGGCCTGGTGCCTCAAAAATCCCGACGTCAGCACCGTCATCACCGGCGCTTCTAAGCCGGAACAGGTGGTGGAGAATATGAAGGCCCTGGCCGTGGTCGAAAAGTTGACCCCCGACGTGATGGACCGTATCGAGGCAATCTTGGACAACAAGCCGGAACCAGAAGTGGACTGGCGGTAACAACGCCGCATGCGTTGGGGAAAATGGGAGCGACGACTGATTCTGGGAAAATGGTGTAGAGGCTGAAAAAAGCTATAATTCCCTCCAAATGAACAAAAAAGGTAACTACTCAGACGGGGCCAGCTATGGCAGCGCATTGGATGGAGGGGTTGGTACCCAGGGCTCTCCTCGGTAGGCAGCTTCAAGGACATCAAGCACAGGCTGTCCCTGCTTCCGTGCCGTAGAGAT
>DAOUMU010000293.1:0-7105 GCA_034409055.1 Anaerolineae bacterium | reverse complement strand
GTCATATTTCTTTCAGCCTTTCTGTTGATCTCAATCTCTATTTTGCCTAACTCGTAGCATCCCAGCTTTGGCCCGATTACGCAAATTTCTGTCTGGCCAATTTCTCATTTCTTAGTAGCATTAGGCTGAAGCCTCGACTCCAGCTTGCAATGAAACTTCATATTTCCTTTCTTATGAATTAGCCTGAAGGATAAAGGCTTATGGACCGCTGATTACCGGTTACTTTTCATTCTTTCCAAAATTGCCGCCAGCTTCTCGTTACCACCGGCCGGGGGCCGCCAATCTACTTGGATCGCTGCTGCATCTTGCTCCTTTATGCTTTCAGCAAACGATTCCAACCCAACGTTGATGCCGGCCAGAGGCTGCTGCATCATATCCAGATCGACCTCTTGACCTTTCAGAAAGTCCACTGGAGCCTGATCGGCAGGCTGGCCAAGAGGCTGGATTAACTGGCCGACATAGCGTATCGCTACATCGTTGCGGGTCTCTACCCATGCCCCTGCTGCCTTGAGCTGCTCTATCTGTTTGTCTAAACCCTGCGGATCCTGGTCGGTACCGACTACGACGGCAACCACCTCCAGGTGGCGACCGGCTTCTTTTACCCTGGCGATTGCTTCCGCAATGGCAGGAGCCAGTTCGCTGGCAGGGTCGGGGTGAGCACCATAGCCCAACACCACGTCTAGTAAGATAACGCCGACCTCCGGATCGTCGGCTTCTTGCTGTAAACGTTGGATGCGCAAAGCGTTATCCATCATGGGGTGCAAACGACCCACGGTGAACTCATCTTCGCCCAGGTCGACGATTGTATTCTCCTCGCTCACCAACGAGTTCTTTAAAACATTGTGTCCTTTTTTGAGGGGGGCGTTGGAATAGACGGCGGACAGATAGTCTTGCAGGATGAGCAGGGCCTCGTAAGCCAGAGTGCCACCGGAAAAGAGGCCGCGTAGATATTTTTGGCCTTCGGCAAATTTGTCGAGGTCTACTTCCGGTTCAGCCGCTTCACTTTCAGCCTTTTTGGCTAATTCCACGGCCAGGGCAGCCGCTTCGTCAAAAGTACGGACAAAGTGTAGATTACCCACCCGTTGGGCCGGAGGCATATAGCCGATAAAGTCTACCACAACCGGCTTGCCAGCCGAACGGGCAGCTCGTAACAGACCTTCAGCTACTTTGGGGGCCGGTGGCTTGGAAACGAGGACGATGACCTTCGTTTCAGGGTCACGGCTGAAAAAGTCAAGCCCCTGCTGGGCGGTCACCGCGCCCACCGCCTCGGAGAGGTCACGCCCGCCAGTACCGAGGGCATGGGTCATACCACCTCCTAATTGGTGGATACGAGAGCTAACCTGCTGTAAACCTGTCCCCGATGCAGCAACCATGCCGATTGGCCCCCGGCGCACCCGGTTGGCAAAACCCAGTCCCACGCCGTTGACAATAGCCGTGCCGCAGTCAGGTCCCATAACCAACAGACCCTTTTCGGCCGCCATCTGCTTGAGCGAAACCTCATCCTCCACCGAAACGTTGTCGCTGAAGAGAAAAGCATTTTTGCCCAGACGTAACGTCTCGCGGGCTACACCGGCGGCGTAGCGGCCCGGGACGGAGATAAGCACCCACTGCGCCTCGGGCAGCATTTCAGCAGCCGCTTCCAGGCTCTTGGGCTGGTAGTCTTGACCTTCGGTGGAGCGTTTGCGGGTGAGCAGTTCGTCTACCTTACCCAGGGCCGCAGCAGCGGCGGCCTCATCTTCAGCCCGAAGGACGATGATCAGGTCATCGGAGGCAGCGGCTTGCGCTTCCGGAACCAGTAGATCACTTTGGGCCAGAATATCTTTGTTAGCATCGGTGCCCATTACCACGCCGGTGTCGAGTATGCCGGGCAGGGCAACCAGAGACTGCTGTAATTGCATAAGAATTACAGAGTCGTAGTAAGCACCCGACCTGATTTCCGTCTTGATTGTTGCCATAGCACCCTCCAGAACATCTCGGTTAGTTGGACCGAGGATTGTTTTTTAGAGATGGAGCAACTAACCGAGATGATGCGCCTCTCGTAAGCGTTCTGCAGGCATTTTGCCAGTTTAGATGACACAAATAAAAAAGGGGGAATTCGCTCTTTGACGAACATTTGAGGAATTCACACCTTTGTGAACAGCAGCGGAGCTTGATTTAGGCAGAGCAAATCAAGCTCAAAAAGTATAGTACGAGTTAGAATCGATGTCAAACGATAGCTGCCCATATCTCAAGACTGTTCTGCTTCTTAAGCTGGCTGGCCAGCCAGGTCGAAACTCATCTGAAGGCTTTCAGAATGGCAGAGATCATTGAAGCATTGCAACCAGTACGGTTTACTATCGCTCAGGATGGTAAAGCGACTGATGTCATTGTAAGTGTCGAGATTTGGGAGAGGTTAATCGCCTGGTTAGAGGACTTAGAAGATAGTCAGGTAGTCAAAACTGACCATAAGTTAGGCATTGTTGAATCTCATAAGTTGTATCTGGCCTACGTTCTTGGAAAACCCATGCTTTTCGTAATAAGAAAACATATTCGGTAGGCAATACAATTCAAAATGTTTAACTCGCCTCAATCTCTCATGTTTTTTCACAAGTTCTCAGCTCACTCGTTCTCAAAGTGCCATTACCCCGGCCCGTCAGGATGCCTGACAATCACTGTTTCCAGACTCGGCCGTTGGATTTCAATCTTTTCCGGATTGAAATATTCAACCAACCATGCGGCCTCGCCTTCATGAGTCGCACATCCCGGATAGGCAACAAATTTCTCAATTGACGGAACGTACTTTTGTCCGTCTCTACAATGAACGATCACCTTCCAATTCCTCGCGTCGGGGTCCTTGGAAAGCATGTACAGATTGGAGTCGTAGTCGTGTTCGAACGAAACATCTATCGGGCGTTTCATTTTCTTTGCATTCCTCTACTTATCCCTCGATTGAAATGGCCTATCTCGTTGTTTTTATTAACACAAACGGACCTCCGAAACATAACGCTCCAAATCAGCGGCGTGCCCCGAAACTATGCCTAAAGATAACTATGAACCGTACGGCAAGTTCAATAAAAACCGAGCTCTTGACGTCCGCTGCATTTGGGTTGTTATACGGCTTTTAATCTGTATCAGGATATTCTTTTACCGTTCCCCTAAACCAATTTTGCTCTGCAAGCAAGCCTAAATCAGCCTGCAACTGCCTTGCTTCGGCTTCCAATTCTGGCGGCCAATATCTTGCATCTAAATATAAGGCATCCTCTGATCTATAAGGGCTTGTACCCGTATCTGTAGCAATTCCTATAATATCCAAAGCATCTGAGAATTTTAGCTTAACCACCATGCAATATGCCTCAAGTAATTTATATCTTACCTCACGATAATTCTCTTCACTTGAACTCAAATGTGAAGACAATAATAAAAATATGTAATAAGGATCACCTTCCTTCGAAGGCAAAATAACTCGACTTGCTCTGAATGTAACAGGCGTACTCTCTATGAACTCTAATAACAGCTTCGCTAACATCCGCCTTCTAGTACGTGGTTCACGCGCAAGAAATCGCATAATTTTTTCGGAACTTCTAACACCTGGTTCAGAAGTATAGTACTGTGTATCATTAAGGATATGAGTACTAAACGTTTCTATCAGAGCATCCCACATATAACTGATTTGATTTGCTTGTAATTGTGCCAATCTCTGTGGATTTTGTTTAAAATCCACCCAATGAGATTCATCTATCATTACAAAATCTATGTCAGCAGGAACGATGAAATCATGTTCATCATTCTCATCAAGTCTCACTAAATAAAATGCCAAAAGATCTTCTTCACCTGTTGCATATACTATCGGACCTTTTTCTATGAACCTTTCTTTTTTGGACAAATACATTACAAAGTCCGTGATTGTATCAACAGTACCCAAAACGATGTCTAACGTTGTATCATCAAAAACATGCACATAGCCCTTTTGGGGATCTAACTGACCAACTGTAAAAGGTTGACCTCCATCCTCAACACGTGCAAGGTGTTTCTGGCCTATCAATTCAGAGTCGATCATGAGGCTTCCACTACCACCAAATTCTTCTCTACATCTTTCAGCAACACCATGAGCGACAACGATTCTGTGAAAAATTGCGACATCTGGATCAGGAATATCATAAGGAAACTTCTGAGTACAAGCACGATCTAAAAAAATACGATCCGGATGAGTCCTAATCCACCTCTCGGCTCCCCAGACTTGCTGTGCGGATTTCCAGACAGTTTTACGAAACCATCTAATCCAATCAAGTTCTGTGCTGCCACTTCGTGGAAATTCACAATATTTATCAGAGAAGATCAATACATGCTTTTCAAAAATAACAAGAAGATCACAAATCTCCTTACCGCCTCCCTGATCTCTACAGACACCAGGGTAACTCCATAAAGAAAGGAAAGAATGTTTGCTTAATCTGTTTAGATAACGTTCAGAGTGGGTTAATCCTTCACCCCGATAAACACGTGTTTTATTGTGGTTCATAAGAATTTATTAACAAATTAGAAAGCCTCTGAGCTTGCCCGATCAGTTTGAAATAGCGTGCCGTATAACGCCCCACAATCAGGCGATTGCGGGTGAGCAAAGTAATCCACAACCACCCAAATGGTTGTGGCCGAACCGATTTTCATAAAAAGCCACGAATCGGGTAGATCAGAAGCCTCACGGCTTCGTCGCCCCCTCAGAACCGCGCAAACGATTTTCACCGTACACGGCTCAAGCAGCTCGGTAAATGAATATTTGGTTTCGTAATTGTTTAATTGCCAGCACGACCTCAAACCAGTTGAGGTCGTGCCAGCTATCCAATTCGGTTACGTTTAGACTTTTCCCTCATTGTTCAACGATTACTCGACCACTTCATCGTCCGAACCACCTGGTAGAAGTCTGCACCCTTTCAGGTTGGGTATGGCCCTATCTGACCAGTTATGATTTCCTGTTGCCTTTCGGCTGTCAGCGTTCGCTTCTTCTACCATCTCTTCCTCGCTAGGGAGTTGTGTTTTCCTTACGGTCCACCTAGTCAGATGCATTCGGGATGATGACCCTGACACCCTATCGAGTTTACCAGTTTCCGCATTGAACGTATGGTTTGCTGTCACTTTGTCAGACCACCTCAGACGACTTAGGGCCTTTCTTTACCCCGGAGACTGGGACAGTCCACGCCAACTGCTAAACTTTGACTTTCCTTGTCTCACACTCCCGTTTCATCTCCTTTTCGGAAGCTGGCGATTACGAGGCTTACGAAAGTTCATTTTCTTACCCATATCGTCTTACGCCTGGCCCGCCTTTCGGTTGGAGATACCGTTGGGCTTGGGCTTTGCCTCCCCTGCTTGTCACCCCGCCAGCCTAAACTGGCGGCGCAACCGGGGAGTGGCGTCTACCCACTGCCTGGGTGTGGTGCTATCTTGTAACACTCCGTTCAATGCGACCTCCTGTCGCCCTTAGCAATTCGCCTGCATTGTGTTGTTGGGCGGCGACACCGGATTGAAGCTGCCGCCAATTGCACAACCGACCCCACCCCTTCCTACTTAGGCTAACAGACAAGATGCTTATTTTTCACTCAATGCTAACTTAACTGCAAATGCAGCCAATATCACAGCGAAGGCTTGTTGGACCCGTTTCACCACTTGAGGTGAATTTAATAAATAGGCACTAACTCCACTGGCCAAGATGCCATAAAGGGCAAATATGATCAAGGTTAGCCCCATAAAAACCGTGCTCAGGGTTATCATCTCCAAGGTAGGCGATGATGAATTTTTAGAAATGAACAGCGGCAAAAAGGCAAAGAAGAATATGGTCAATTTTGGGTTGAGTAAATTTATGGCAATTGCTTTTATTGCTATTTGGATAGCACTGGCTTCGGTGCTCTTTTTAGTAATTTCTAAGGTGCCGGCTTCACGCCACATATTCCAGGCAAGGTAAAGTAAATACAGAGAGCCGGCTATTTTCAATACCGAAAAGACCTGGGCGCTCATATTAAGGAGGGCTGATAACCCCAATATGCTGGCCAAAAGATGAGGAACAATCCCCAACGTACATCCCACAGCAGCGGCAAGGCTGGCTCGCCATCTGAGTGTAAGTCCAGTAGTAATTGTGTAAACCACCCCCGTTCCAGGGATAAGCACAACTACGAGTGAAGCAAGAAGAAATTCCGAATTGATCATATTGTGTCTCCATCAAGAAGTTCTCTGCCGGTCGGGTAGCAGGGCAGCGTTGCCGCTGCCCCGCCCCCTAAGAACGGCCCGTGACAGTTTCCCATCAGGCCGCTCAAGCATCTCAAACGCCCCCATTGATCGTGGGAACGCGGTGGGGCTGGTCTACACCTGCCACACCTTCACGATACACCCTTGGAGCCGCCACACGATTTCTCCGTTAACGGACGCACCAGTTCGGATTACTCCTAACCGTCATCTGCCTGCCCGTTTTAAGGTGGTTGGCCAAGCTTTCTCGTGACGAGACACCTGCTGGAAGTCTGCCCACTTTCGCGTGGGGCAAAGTCTGAACCCCTATCCCTCTCATTACAAGAGGGCTTTCGCTCGCTTCGCGTCCAGCATCCTCTACCCGCAGCCCTATCAGCTCACCTTGCGGCTCGCTTTCCCAGAGGGAGGACTACGGGCTTAGCACGTTCCGTGTCATTGCCTTAAGGCGCGGGTTAGGTTCCGCCTCTTCGCCGGGGGTACGCCATCTGCGCCAGGTGAGTACCGTCCCCCCACAGACCCCTGCGTGTGGAACTCCCACACAAGGTTCCTCGGTATCTTGTCCGCTTTGGTTGCCTACTTGCAGTCAAGAGAACCCGCAAGTTGACTAGACCTGCGGGCGCATCACGGGGCTACCCCTTCGCCTGTCACTGACGGTCTGTTGACACAGTTGGTAGGCTCGAAGTCCTTCCCGTCTTTCCGGTCAGTCACGCGTGATACCCGGCTTCGCCTTCCCTCCGGTGGGTCGCTTGGGTCTCACTTCCCCACCTTCACCGGTACTAGTCGGGTCGAACGCCAGCGAGCTGCGTGTGTAGCACACCGCTTTTCCAACGCCCGCCCACCAAACCGGACGTGACCCTTTCGATGTCATCCGGCTTTCCAGTAGACCAACTGACTTTGT
>DAOUMU010000292.1:0-35103 GCA_034409055.1 Anaerolineae bacterium | reverse complement strand
CGCAAACGTATTTTGGACTTTATTGACTATTTCAACAAAACTATGGCCAAGCCTTTCAAATGGACTTATTCTGGTCATCCTTTAGCTGCCTAAACCACCGGAGGATTTATGCCCTCGTGTACTAGTGGTTCCAGTGATATGATTGGTGGCCTCAGTCTAAGCGGAGACGGCACGAAGATTGCTTTTGTCAGTGACTCTGATTTTTTGGCGCAAGGTATAACCGATAATCAATTTGAGGTTTGGTTATATGACACGGCTACGATGACAGTCACTCGGATTACCACGGCCTCCTCTAGCGACCGAGACAGCCATTTCCCCACTCTTGGTAACACCGGATCCAAAATAGCTTTTGTCAGCGATTCCGATTTCTTGGGTCAGGGTATTCCTTTGGGCCAACTCGAAATCTGGCTATATGATACAGCTACAATGACCTACACGCGTATCACTACAGCTTCACACAGTGATCGATCTAGCTTTCACCCCAGCTTGAGCGCTGACGAGACAAAGCTTGGTTTTATGAGTGACTCCGACTTATTCGATCAAGGTATTTCTAAAGGTCAGGCCGAAATTTGGCTATATGACGTAGCAACGAAGTCTTTAAGTCGTGTCACAACGGCTGCGGGCAATGGTATTCGGGCTAGCGAAGCACCCAGCGTAAACGTTAATGGAACGCAAATTGCTTTCCATAGTTATGCTGATTTTCTAGGAGAGGGTATTCCCGAATTCCAAAGTGAAATTTGGTTGTATAGTAATTTGGAACAGGAATTGTATTTGCCCATAATAATAAAGCCATCACCCTAAGTGGCAATGAAAATCCGCCCAACAAGTCGCTCAAGCCGAATGCCTACCGCTGCGATTTTTGGAAGTAGTCTTGCCAGCCAAGTTGTCGTAAAATGTGAATAGTTTTGTTGGCCCGGCATCGGCTTAGCTTGGTCGTTAGCTTGCTGATATTTTAAGACTATAGCCTATCTAATTCATTTGTATCACAATCCTACAAGACCCCCCAAAACAGAGTTTGACATTCCCTGGTAACTATCATCGAAAGTTAAGGTCGCTATTTGGGTCAGATCCATTTCATCGCTGCATTGAACGGGATGGGGATAGATTGGTATCTGTGCGCCAGCTTTAACGTAGATAGGCATACGCTCCAGCGGCATTTTGATTTGCTTTAGCCAGCGACTACCTTCTAATCTTTCGCCTGTCCAAAAATCGACCCACTTGCCTGCCGGTAGATACACATCCCGTACACCGTTGCTGTTTATGATTGGCGCTACCAGAAAGGTATCGCCAAAATAATACTGGTCGTCAATATACCAGCATGTGGGATCGTCTTCATGGTGAAAGATCAGGGCTTGCAGCATAGGCAGACCGGTTTTGATGACCCGTTTTCCTTGCTCTACCAGATACGGAATCAGCGCGTAACGCAGCTTCCACCATTGCCGTACAATATCAGCTACTGCGGGATATTCGTATGGTTCGCGAGGGGAGGTGCCATGATACCGGAAGTGGGAAGTAAATACGCCAAATTGTGTCCAGCGGACATACAAATCATCGGCGGGCCAACTGTTCATAAAGTTGGGCACGCCGTGAAAACCCGGCACATCGTGACTCCAAAAAGCAAAACCGGATAACCCCAGGTGCAACCCACCACGTAGAGAACCGGCTAAACCATCCCAGGTGCAGGCGCTGTCTCCGCCCCAGTGAAGCGGATAGCGCTGGCTACCGGCCCAACTGGCCCGCGCCCAAATGAGGCCCGCACCGGTAGTTTTCTTTGTGATTTCATAGGCCGCTCGTTGATACAGCAGCGCATAAAGGTTGTGCAGCTTGGCTACGGGCATCTGGTACTCGGCGTCAAAATGAAGATCCTCGCCAAAGTCGGTTTTGATGGCTGCCACCCCCATTTTTAACAGTCGTTCCAACAGACCTTGGTACCATTCGACCGCTTCGGGATTAGAAAAATCAATTCGTCCCCCAATCATCTGGGCCGAGAAATCGGAAACGGCCTTTTCGTTTTGGATTGGATTGGGGGCCACATAGCCTTTTTCAATCGCCATATCAAAAAGTTTGTTGCCCTGCCCCAAATTAGGCATTTGCCACAGGGTAATACGGTATCCATCTTCCTGCATGTCTTTGATAAACGTTTCGGGATCGGGGAAACGCTCCCGGCTAAATTCCCACTCACACACCCAATCTTTGGCAAACCAGCCTGTATCGAGATGGAGCACGTCGCACGGAAAGTCACCTTCCCGCAGTTTTTTGGCCACGGTTCGTACTTCTTCTTCAGAGAAGTAAGTCATCCGAGACATCCAGGTGCCGTAGCTCCAGACAGGCACGTCCTGGGGAAAGCCGGTCACACGGCGATAGTTGTACATCACCTGTTCAACCGTGCCGCCACCGATGACAAATAGATCCAGTCCCGGTTCTTCCACCAGCCCTTGGGCCGCCCGCGTGGAAATATCGGCCAACGAAAGTCGTATGTGGGCCGAGGAGTGGACGAATAACCCATACGGACGGCTGGTCAGGTAAAAAGGAATGTTTTTGTAGGTGCGGCGGCTGTTGACGCCAAGACCATCGGTGTTTTCCAAGGTAAACGTGCGCCCGGCGAGGTCCAGCCGGGCAAAACGCTCGCCGGTTCCCGTGAATTTCTCGTTGGGCTGGGCGTGAAAGGAAAAGAGCGCCCGATGTGGAACGCCCGCCCGTTCCACAAAGGCCATCGCCATAGAATCGTGTTTTTGAGGAAAGAATTGGTCGTAGGCCATTAGGGGGACGCTTGTTTTGCCGTCGGGGAATAGTTCAATGTCCAGCGTTTCGTCGGGTGGAGGTTGCAGATCACTCCACATTTTGATGGGAGGTTCAGCTAAATTGACCCTCATTCGCAGCCTGTCGTGGCTGTCTCTGATTTCCCAGCCGCTGTCCGTTGTCTGCGCCGACAAGGCTTCAACAACGAGCGAAGCGTGCATCTCTAACATGGGGCTGTTATCATCAGGCGCGGGGTTGGCAAAAGCTATAGACAAGCGTATGATGCTATCGCCATAAGCCCGCACCCGTAGCTTGTATTCTTTTCTGGCAATTTCCGAATCGGCCTCAACCACCAATCCCTTTTTCTGCGCCTGGAAGGGAATCGTCAAATAGATATCGCCATTTACGGCATTGACCTCGGTCGGACGGCAAGCCCGCCAAAGAGTGTCGTCTGCTGTTTCCGGCGCGTCGAAATCCAACATGTCAATCAAAAAATCATTGGCTTGTTTCATTGAAGGTCCTCTGCTCCATTTGGATGTACATATTTTTTTATCCCTGAATGGCCCCAAAAGCCATACCGGAAACAATAAATCGCTGGCCCGGCAAATAGATCACAACAACCGGCAGGATAGTTAACAGAATGTTGTCCGAAACCAGACTCCGGTCAACCCCACACTGCCCGGAAGGGTTACGAAGCTCCCCCCTAAAATCATCGTTGAAAAACTCAGGCTCTGGCCTTCAGGTGCCGCCTCATCCTTTGACTGAACCGGTGAACGCGCCCCCAACGACATAGCGTTGAGCGACTAGAAATACAATCGCCACGGGCACTATCATGATTAACCCGAATAAGGCGGCTTCGGCTTGTTGATAACCGACCATAACACCGGGGCTAGGGTTGAATCCGGGACGGAGGGCGGAGGTGGCCGCGGCAAACTGCTGAAGTCCAACCGGAAGGTTGAAAAGCGTATCGTCATTCAATAGAACATAGGGGCCGAAAAAATTGTTCCAATTCGTGATGAAATTGATGAAGGCCAGCAAGCCCAACAGGGGTGTGGCGAGTGGCAAGGCGATATGCCAGAACACTTGCACTTCGGAACAACCGTCTACCCGCGCCGCGTCGAGCAATTCCGGAGGCAGGCTGGAGGCGTAGTAAATATAGGTCAAGTATGTGCCGAAGGGGAAGAAGGCTGACGGCAAAATGACAGCCCACTTGGTGTTAATCAAATGCACCAGATTCAGTTCCATGAATAAGGGCAATACCAGGGCCGAAGGTGGCAGCAACATCGTGATCAATGTCAGCCAAAGCAATAGACGACGGCCTGGAAATCGCGCTGCGGCTAAAATGTAACCCGCGGGAATGCAAGCGGCCAGGGACAGAACCAGTGCCCATATCGCGTATTGGATGGAATTGGACACCCATACCAGCACTTCGCCATCCTGATACTCCATAATTCTCTGCCCTGCTTCCCAAATACGGTGGAACGAGCCAAAGGCCAGAGGGTTCAGCTCAAGAAGATCCGGTGCGCTTTTGGAAGGCGCCAGGATAAGCCAGAGTAAGGGTACGACGAAATATACAGCAAACAACAACAACACCGCCCAGCGCAGGCAAAACCCAAGAAATCCAATTTCACCGCCGGTGGTTCTCTTCCAGAAACGCTTCCATCTCTGCCAAATAGTTGGACGAGAGTCAAGGTACATTTGATTGAATTGCGACATGCGACACTCCCATTAGTTTTCAATATTGAAAAAACCGGTCCAACTGATTATCACATAGGCGGCCCCCAACCCAATTACCAGCATCAACAGCGACAGCGCAGAAGCGGCGCCAAAGTTTCCCATCTCAAAGGCGAAGTTGTAGGCCAATTGGTTCGGCGACCAGACCGCTGGTACATTGGCGCCAACGCCGAGGTTGTTGCCGCCGCCCAAAATCTGTGGTTCCACGAACAATTGCACATTCCCGGCAAAAATCAAAATGAATTGATAAATGATATAAGGGCGGATGAGCGGCAGTTTGATATGCAGAATCTTCTGCCACACATTGCAACCGTCAATGGTGGCCGCCTCCAAAACTTCTGTCGGAAGAGCTTCCAACGCACCATATTGAATTGCAATCCACAAGCCTGCGCCAGAAAAAAAGCCAAGGAGGGTGAAGATCACGGGCAAGCTGCCGGGGTAGATCACATCATTGGTCAATTTGAAGCCCATACCCTTCAGAAGAGCCTGAAAGGGGCTGATACTGGGATCCAGCATGAAAATGGCAACCAACACCAACACGGGCCCTGTCACTGCGCCAGGTATGAAATAGAGGGTACGCAAGGCCGTTGTCGTCGATCCGGGGCGCATTTGTAACAATATTGCCAATATTACAACCATGGCAATCCCGAGCGGTACTGAGATCACCAAGAACTCTGCGATGTTGCCAAAAGTAAAGGTGAAGCGAAAATCATTGAAAACAGTCAGGTAATTGCTAACCCCGGCTGCAAAATAGTCTGGCACACCGGCGCTGAAATCAGCGAAACTGATTAATAGGGCGTAGAGACCTGGACCAAGGCCGAAAGCCAACATGACCAGAACATATGGCAAAATGAACAGATAGGGAGTCAGATACCGCCGCAATCGAGAAAAACCCCGAGAACGCGGCTTAAGAAGGGAAAGGGGGGCTGTTTGATTAGTCAAGGAAGACTCCTGTAGACCGGATTCATCCGGAAATAAAGTGAAGGGTGGGGCGCATTTCTGTGAGCCTTAGCATCCCGAGACACGCCCCACCTTCACTTGCACAAGATTACCTAAAACTAGCCAATGCCGCCATTACTTGGTGACATCAACCTGGTACCCATTCGCTTCCGCTAGCGGGGCGAGCTTTTCTGCCACTTGCGGCAGACTCTCTTCGACCGTTGTCTTATCTTTCAACGCTGTCTTGACAACCTCACTCAATGGGGCGATGAGGTCAAACCGCGGCCACTTGTCGAGCGGCGTAATCTCAGTGGCGGCTTGCGCGTAGACCGGGAAGGGGTCGTTGGCAAAGAGCGGATTGCTCGCCACTGCTTCCTGCCACAAAGGCTGGATGGGTTCGTACGCCGGGAAATTGGTGGTCCCTTTCCAGAAACCCGGGTCGGTGGTGACCCACTGGACAAAATCCGCGGCCAGTTTGGGATTCTCGGTATGGCTGGAGACGGTCCAGGCCGCACCACCCATGGCCGGAGTCTGGGCCTCAGCATCATCTTTCCACTTCAGCGGTGCGGCAACCCCGAGTTGATGGTCAGATGTTTTATACCAGGAGCTATCCTCGTTGCCACCAAAGACACCGAACATCCAGGCCGGGCCCGGCATCGCCAACAGATGGTCAGACGAGACGACCGCAGCGAATTCAGCGCTGAAGTAATCCGTGTTGAACATCGTGCCGTTGGCCAGCATGTGGTCGACCAACTTCGCGGCGCGGGTGCAACGTTGGTCTGTCATATCGATCTTGAGAGTGCTATCATCGACCAACTCGTGCGAGGGGCAACCGCTGGCATCAAAATAGCTGATGAATGTCCAGCCATCCCCCCAAGTCCCGAGATAATAGTCAGGATGTTCCGCGGCAACCTTGTCGCTGAGATCCTGATACTCCTCCCACGTGGTGGGCACAGTGTAACCAAACTCGTCCATGAGCGGTTTGTTATAGTACAACACAAACATAGCCAGGTCATGGCGCAGGCAGTAGACCTTGCCGTCAAATGTGCAGGCATCTATCCCGGAATAGCCGTCGATTACGTCGGCGGGTACCCATGGTTTAAGATCGAGCGGGAAATGGTGCGCATCATCGGCCACCCGACCGACAAGACGGGGTTCCGCAAAGACCACATCTGGCCAGCCCTGGTTAGTATTGTTGAACAGCAGAACTTTCGCCGGGAACTGCTCACGGTCAACCGTCACTGCCTTGAGGAGATCGGCCTTATCTGGATGCGCTGCAACATAAGCATCAAAGGCGGGTTGACGATCCGCATCAATCCAGACCGTGATGGGGGCATTTTCGTCATAGGGGCTTTCTGTCGGTTCGGGAGTGGCGGTCACCACTACCTGTTCTGTGACCGGGGTCCCCTCCACAATCTTAGTGACCTCAACCTCAACCACTTCCGGCGGGGCAGTCACAACTACTGTGACGGGAGCCTGAGTGCCACAAGCCACCAGCGAACCAGTAATCAACACAAGTGCAAAAAGGGTTAAAACGAGCTTTTTGGTAGGCATTTTTCTCTCTTTCCTTTCAATGAATATAGGGCGAGTTGTAAGAAATATTATTGGTTCAAAAAAGAGTTTATTGATTTTTGGGGCGCACCTCCTTTTGAAGAGATTTAAGACGTTTGGTGTGAATGATGCCATTTGGATGAAAGGCGTCCGTGGACTATTAGTTATACCTAAACGCGGTTACATACTGAGCTTTTTCAAAGAGCTGAAAACGCAGGGGGATGAGCGAGTCTAGCGTTGTTTTGTGGATTGGATTGGTTTGACTTAATTTTTTTTGTAAATGCTACCGGTAGCATTCACGGTAATGCTTACAAAGAATACCACACTTTAATTTGAGTGTCAAGAACTAACTTTTTGAGGAAACTTCCCGGAAGTTCTATATAATGGCACAAACTTCCGGGAAATTGGACTTTGAACATGCCCTGTGCAGATAATCTGAACCGTTGACAGATAATCTGAACCGTGATATGCTAAATTCGCTAATGTTTTGTGACAATGCATCATTTTGTAAGCATTTACGGTAATGCTTACGGAGTTTGCCCTATAATATAATATGGAGATTGTTCTTGAATAAGAAGCCGACTATTGCAGATATTGCCCGAGCCGCCGGGGTTTCGCTGGCCACTGTTTCCCGAATCCTGAATAATAAGCCGGATGTTTCAGAAAAAACTCGCAAACACGTCCTAAAAATTATCGAAGAGCAGGGATATACTCCCCAAACCCAATGGCAGCAGATTGCTTCAGGAAAAAGTCGAACCATTTCTATGCTCTATCCGCGAGATTATGCTGCTTTTAACCCACTTGCACTGCAATTCATTGTGGGGGCAACGGAAGCATGCGAGGAAAGAAATTACTTCTTGAACCTGATTACCAAGTCTTTGACTGAAACCAGTCTTTTGGGTATGTATCGTAGTGGACAGACCGACGGAATGATTTTAATGGAATTACGCGTGGTCGATTGGCGTGTGGAGCTATTACGCAATCACCAGTTACCGTTTGTGGCTATTGGTCACTGCGAAGACAATACCGGCGTAAGTTATGTGGATCTGGATTTTGAAACGCTGGTAATGAATGCGGTCAAACATTTGTTCAACCTGGGGCATAGAAATATCGGCTTTATATCCATTGTGCCGGATCCAAAACGTAAAAGATACGGCCCCACGGTCAGGGCAGCCGAGGGCTATTACCAGGCTTCTCTCAAATATGAGCTGCCACGGTTTTTTCGCGAAACCTATATGGACACAGAAGATGTCAAACTTGCTACCCTTAGTTTGTTAGACGAACAACCTCAAATAACCGCTATTGTTACGGCTAACGACGCTGCAATTGCGGGCGTACTGAATGCAATACAAACGCTAGAACTGCGCATCCCGGAAGATATATCGGTTGTAGGCCTAACGACCGATCAGGTAGCCGAGATAATCACCCCACCTTTAACTGCCTTCCGCTTTCCATCCCGGTCGATGGGATATCAGGCAGGGCAAATATTGGTTGATAGGCTAGAGGGCGTCGATGACGAGATCAAACAGATCCTGATTCAGCCCGAGTTGGTTACACGGGGGAGTACCGGCCCTGTACGGTCAACACCCAAGGAAGCCCAAATTGCTTCAGGACACAATTAGATTCATGGTGTGGAAGAAACACATAGACTAACTGTAAAAGAGTACACACGCAGATCTGATCGATGTTGAATCTCGGTTGCGCTATTTCTCCCACTGATAGCGGTAAAAGCATCCGCCAACGTCGCTCCCAATCGTGTGCCGAAGGGATGATTTGATTTTTCAGTAAGTGGCTTTGCAAACCACCACCGCAAGCTAAGTTACAGTCGGCGGGGCCATCGCTGACCCCGCCGCTGCTTCATAACCGCCCGTACCCGTTTCCGTATTTCTGGATTTATATGCGGCCTCGAGCCTGAGACCTGGCCGTCGATTGAAGTCTCGTTGCTGGAGCACGCCGCATGAATTCCTAATACGTTAGGCGCTAAACCATTCCCACTCTTGGATTTCGCTCTATGAGGCGTTGATGCTGATTGGAGTTGAAAGCAAGCGTGAAAAAACATTCAAGGAGAAAAAAACGAACCATCCATATCGCCCCCTAACCTTGGTCATACTCAGTTGGGTCGGGCTTGCTCTGATCGGTTGCGTTGTTATAGACCTCTTGGCAAAGCCCAGTTCGACCACCCTGGCAGTACCCAACGGGCAGAAAATCACCCTAGAAAATGCCGAACGCGTTTCGCATCTGGCGCGCTTGAACGAAGGATCTTTCACCGCTCAATCGGCATGGTCGTCGGACGGACGCTGGTTGGCTTTACCTGGCGCGTACGGCGTTTATCTTTTCGATGCCCAAACGCTGACCCAGGTTCGTTTTATCGAAGAATCCGAGCATGTGGAAAAAATCGGCTTCAGTCCCGATAGCAAGTGGCTTGCAACGAGTACCCGGCGAGCGGTGCCCTGGCATCCAGAGACCCCAACCCCGCTGGCAGACAACACCGTGCGAGTGTGGCGCATCAGCGATGGGAGTCTGGTGCACGAATTCAAAGGAGAGTCGTGGGTAGGTCCCGCTGTGTTCAGCCCAGACAATAAGTATCTCGCCACCCGAAGTGCGCAAGATACAGCGCGGCTATGGCAATTGAGCGACGGGACAATGGCACGTGAATTCAACTTGAAATCGCCGAATGATCCCGATCCGCTGACACGCGTCGTATTTAGTCCAGACTGGAATGTAGCCGCAACCATCAGCACAGGAGGACAATCGAACAAACCCCAGGTTCGCATCCGATTGATGCGCATCAGCGACGGCAGCTTGTTACGGGAATTGAACGAAGCCGCAACCGATTTTGATCGCGCAGAAAACCTGGCTTTTAGTGCCGATGGAACAATACTGATCTCGACCACTGCCTTGTTCATCAGAAACATGATCGGTCAGCCACGCAGTGGTACGGGGGTTCACCTGTGGCAAGTCAGCGATGGTCGTCTCGTCCGCCACTGGGAAGAACAAGAGGTGATATTTGGCGTCGCCGTTAGTCCTGACGGCAGTTGGATTGCTTTGAGGGACTATGAGAAAACCCGAATCCGGCGAGTGAACGACGGGAGTGTGGTGCGTGATCTGAACGGGGCATGGAACATTGTTCCCAGCCCGGATGGGAAATTGATCGCATCTCGAAACGAAGACCATCTGCTCGACGGTATTTCCGCCCTGAGTATCTGGCGATTAGATGATGGCAGTCTCGCGCAGGAATTGAAAGAACCCTTTGCCGTTGATGGTATCGCTTTCAGTCCCGATGGCAGTGTACTGGCGGCAGGGCGATTGTGGCGCGTGAGCAATGGCGCATTATCAAACCCGGTCAAACTGGCAGGCTTGATCGATCACGTGGATAGTGTTGCTGTTAGTCGAGACAACCAATGGATCGCTACCGGGGGTATGAAGAATCTGCGTTTGTGGCAAGCCAATGACGGAAAACTCGTTCGAGAGATCAAAGGTATTACCGGTCGGGTGAATCAGATTGCCTTCAGCCCAGATGGAACCTGGCTCGCTTCCGCAAGCTCTGATGAAGGGGTGCAAATGTGGCAGGTCAGCGCTGGCAGTCTCGTCCGCACAGTCAGCAAACAAACAAAGAACGTGACAAAATTGGTTTTTAGCCCAGACGGAAATTTACTGGCATCCGCAACACCGGACATAGTCCAACTGTGGCGAGTCAACGATGGTAGTCTGGTGCGCGAAACTCAAGGCGGACGGGAAAGCATATCGTTTAGTCCTGATTCGAAACTATTGGCTTCAACAGACGCTGGCGGTACGTTGGGATTGTGGCAAACAAGCGATGGTAGTTTGGTGCGTACATTGAAGGTCGCAGATGTTGTATCGGGCACCGCTTTCAGTTCGGACGGCCGTCTGCTCGCCGTGATGTATTTGAGCAGAACACTACGATTATGGCAGGTCAGCGATGGCAGTTTGATACGAGAGGTACAAGACCGAGATTCCCTCGCAGTAGGGGAAAGCATTGCATTTAGCCAGGATGAAACCACACTGGTATCTGCCGGCAGCAGAAAGTCCAACATCGGGCTGTGGGGAATTCCCCAGACACGCTGAATTTTCCGAATGTAGGAGACACCATGCTGGGGTATCACCGTTCGCGTTGTGGCGTGCCTGGCCTGTGACCGGCGGCGGCTGACGCCGTGGCCGTTGGGCGGCTCCGCAAAGCCAAAGGATGGTACTATGAGACAAGTCATTGAATTTCTTGTCAGGGTTGCCCTTTTAGCGTTTATCTGGTTTATCTGGTGGTGGGCGTTAAATGCACCACTTTCAAATGTCATGAATCTATCTATCATTGTGGGAGGGGTATTGTTGGTATTCCCCCTTGTTTGGCTCGGGAGGAAGATACTAGACCGACACCTAACAACGGGCCGCGTCGCCTGGATAACGACGTTTGTCCATTTTGCCTTGGGGATTCTATTTGGCGTAGCCATCATTCGAGCAGTAACCACTCATCAAGATTGGTCTGGCTGGGCACTCCCAGTACCATCTGAAATCGGCTTGGTGCTAGTCATTATTACTGGGGCAGCTTGTTTGCTGGCAGTGGTAAACCTTGCCTTGAAAGGATTCGGTGCGCCCTTTTACATTGCGCTCAGTCTGAAATTGGCGACAGACTGGTTGTATGCTTGGACGCGTAATCCCATGGTGCTTGCAGTCCTGGCTTTCCTCCTATCATTGGGGATCTGGTTTCAGTCAGCGCTGTTTGTGCTCTGGGTACTCATCCTGTTTGCACCGGCATTGCTTGTCTTCGTGAAAGTGTATGAAGAACGAGAACTAGAGTTTCGCTTTGGGGCATCCTATCTAGAATACAAATCTAAGACGCCAATGTTGTGGCCAAGAAAACCAAGAGATTGAACGGAGCACCACCTACCGTTAGGGTGTCCTTTCCTAACAGCATAAAGCCGCCCAACACTGCATCCACCCGACTCGGCGCTTCGCGCCTGGGTGGGCGCAGGCGTGTAGAGCCAATGTGGTTTCGGTCTTGGCGTTGATTTCAGTTCGACTGACGCGCCGAGCGGGTGATGCGGGCCGTTGGGCCGAAGGAGAAAAGGAGGATTTGTGTTCAACTGGCTGGAAAAGAAAAAAGGGAATGGACAATCTTGAAGGAGTATTTTTATTTTTTGCTGTACTTTCTTCAAAGGGTCCGCCTGGTGGAGTGAATATCGGCCATTCGATGACAGACAATTGGTATGATGCCCGACCCCAATCGGTATATTCCAAATTCAAAGAGATTTCCATCTCCGAGGATTGGTTTGAGGTCTATGAGATTACTACCAACCTTTTTGTTTTCTACGAGCCTCGTCACTACGAGAGGACTATCGCCAATCTGGTGATAGGACAGCAAAAGGCGGCCCTGATCGACACTGGTTGTGGAATTGGCAACCTACGTAAGGCCGTAGAAGAGGTAACTGATAAACCGGTGATGGTTATCAACACCCACACCCATCCCGATCATCTCGGCAGTAACCGTCAATTTGATGAAATTGCTATGTTTGACCACCCGTTGTCCCATCGCGTGGCGGAAAAAGGCGTAGCCCATCAGATCATCCAGACCGAAATCTTGGCTGAAAGTCTAGTGATCAAACCTTGGCCCCAAGGCTTTGATCCGAGCGGTTTTGCGCTACTGCCGTTTAAGGTCAGTCATTGGCTAACGGATGGTGACCGGATCAATCTTGGTGGTCGGGATTTGGAGGTGATCCACACGCCCGGCGAGGCTGCGGATCACATTTGCCTGCTGGACAGAGCTGACCGGATACTTTTCTGCGGTGACATTTTGCTGCATGGGGAGGTGTGGACGCATTTGGAAGGCGGCAATCTGAAAGAGCTGATAACGAGCTACCGGAGACTGATGGGTTATTTCGATGATTTTGACCATCTGATGCCCAGCCACAACGAACCCTGGCTCGACAAGGACCTTTTACCCGAAACCCTGGCCGGGGCTGAAAAAGTAGTCTCCGGCCAAGCTGAGTCTCGGGAAATAATTGATCCCTGGAACAGACGGTTGAGGCAGTATTCCTTTGGTCGATTCGACATATTAACTCGTCAGTGATATGGCATTACTGTCACATCTTATCCAACCGCGGAATCCACACGCGCATAGCCCCTGGTTTTCGATTACCCCAGGCATAATAGGGAATGGCCTTAAGAGAAACCGTTTGTCTAGTGGGTGTTTGGCGGTTATTTCCACTTAAGGGACGATACAGATTATCCTGCCACGCATCTACATTAGCCACGTGACCCGTGGTTTCTACCACGATAATGCCTTCGGTTAGCAAATTGTCGTGCCAAACAGCTTCAAGGAGCGTATTCTCGTCAAGCTGTACATCCAGTAAGTTGGCTTCAACATCCACCGCTTCAAGACAATAGGCCAGCGGCCCATATTGAATAGCCACACTATCGCGTACCGCGTCAATACGAGGATGCGCCTCGAATAAACGCGGTTCCGCAGCCAACTCCAGTTCGATTACGTCACCTGCCTGCCATGCCCGTTCAAGCAGCGCGTAACCGGACTCAATAGTTAAATCATTAACCGGCTGACCGTTGATGATAACCTGGACTTTTTGGCACCAACTGGGTACACGCATCCGCAGCAGCCAGATTGAGCCATCTGTTTTGGCAATGGCCAATTTAACGTGTCCATACCAGGGATAGTTGGTGTCCATTGTCAAGGCAACATGATTTCCAGAAGCCAGGGTGGTTTTTATGGTGGCCGAATTATATAAATGGATCTGAACGCCCGTAGTGTCTAAGGTGGCAAAATAGTGCCCCAACGAAGCCATCAAACGCATAATATTAGGTGGGCAACAAGCCACCTCGTACCATTCTTCGCGCCGCGCACCGCGGCGGCTCATTAGCGGATTGATGTAGAAGAAATGCCGTCCATCATCGGCCAGCCCGCTTAGAAAGCCATTGTAGAGAGTCCGTTCCATCAAATCGGCGTAGCGGCCTTCGCCGGTGGCCAGCAGCATGCGCCAGTTCCACATAATGCTGCCAATGGCGGCGCAGGTTTCACAGTAACATTGGTCGGAAGGCATTTCGTAGGGATCGCCAAAAGATTCGCCCTCGTATCTGGAACCCAAGCCGCCGGTGATAAAAAGCTTACCGCTAACCATGTCTTGCCACAGCCGTACGAGGGTATCGAATAAGGCTTGTTCACCGGTCTCCAAATAGAGATCGGTGACGCCTGCGTAGAGATACATAGCCCGCACGGCGTGTCCTTCCACCTCCGAAGCCTGCCGCACTGGCACCCGATCCTGATGATACGCCGGGCCACTGGCCCAGCCCAGCCCTCGCATCACCCCTTTGCCCCGCTCATCAATGAAGAACTTGGCCAGGTCAAGATATTCTTGCTTGCCAATGGCCTGATATAAAGCCACCAGCGCCATTTCGATTTCAGGATGGCCCGGCGCGCCGGGCTTTTTATCGGGGCCAAATGTGGCGCAGAGCAAGTCGGCAAAACGGGTCGCTATATTCAGCAATTGGGTATCTTGCGTGGCTCGATAGTGTGCTACTGCTGCCTGAAAGAGATGTCCGGCGCAGTACAATTCGTGCCCAAAGTCCAGGTCGATCCAACGCTTTCCCCGGTGTGCCACCTGAAAGTAAGAATTAATGTAGCCGTCATCCTGCTGAGCCGCCGCAACCAAACCAATCGCCTGGTCAACTTGTTGCTGCAAGGGAGGGTTGTCGGGATTAATATGCAACTCGTACGAGGCAGCCTCAAGCCATTTGTAAACGTCGGAGTCCAAAAATTCCCGGCCCCGATATTCACCTTGGGTCAGACCGGCTGCCACCCGAAGATTGTGAAAATTGCCGGCTTCTTCCAGCATCCGGTAACCGTGGAGCAAAGTAGTTTCGCGATTAAGCTTTTGCCGTCGGAACCAGAATCCTGTGGTTAACGAAATGGACTCCAGGGGAAGCATTTGCCAACGCGCGTGCGGATAAGTAATGCTATATTTTGCAGTTAAGTCAGTCGACATGAACTGGCTCCTTGTATCGTAAAATTTATTATCAGCCTGAGGAGTAATGGATTAGCCTTTAACGGCCCCCGCGGTGAGGCCGCGTACAATTGCTTTTTGCGAAAACAGCACCATGATGATGACCGGGATGACCATCACCAATCCCACCGCCATAATTAATTCCCAGGGTTTACCGTAAGGCGAGTAGCCGGCATAAACTTCGGTAATGGCTACGCTGAGGGTTTTTGAGGCCGGGGTAACCGAGAAGGATAGCGGAAACAACATATTGTTCCAGGCCCCAACAAAATTAATCAGGAGCATGGTTACCAATCCCGGTGCGGTGACCGGTATCAAAATACGCCAGAAGATATGAAAAATATTGGCCCCATCAACAATGGCCGCTTCTTCAATTTCATACGGCACCTGTTTGATAAACGAAACCAAAACCCAAACCGTAAAGGGGATCATAGCGCTGCTCAACACCAGAATTAAACCGTTGAGTGTATCAAGGAGTTTAAAGGTATTCAGCGTGCGGTATAGCGGCACAATGGTGCCAATCTCCGGCAACGCCATCGACAGGATAAGAGACCACAAGAGTAAGTTGCTGCCCGGAAACCGGATACGGGCAAAAGCATAAGCCGCCATAAAGCTAATGGCAACCGATAGAAATGAAGCGCTAACCGCAAGAACAACTGAATTCCGCGTATATTCGTAGAAAGGAATTTGCTCAAACAACGTTATGAAATTTCTGGGCGTCAGATCGGTGGTAAAGTAAATCGGTGGGGTTTCGAAGAGATATTTGGGCATAATCAACGATGATCTGATCAGCCAGTAAAACGGCAACAAAACAATCAGGGTGAACAAGATAAAAAAAGCGTAAATGGTTATTGTTCTAAACCTGTTGCTTTTGCGTTGAGAAGAAACACGAGGTGTCATTCTTGAATTTTGCTGTTCAAGCATTATTTACCTCCACCTATCAATAGGACACGTCGTATCGCCGGAACAAGCGCAAAGCAATGATTCCAACAATGCCGACGAGAATAAGCAAGATAACGCTAATGGCCGAGGCAAACCCAAACTTAAAGTAAAGGATGCCTTCTTGGAAGATACGTAAAGACAAAACCGAGGTGGCTACACCCGGTCCGCCGAACGTCAGGCCAAAAATCAGGTCGAAGTTGGCCAGCGACCAGACCACCCGAAACACGCCCAGGGTAATCACCAACGGTGCCACCAACGGAATAGTAATTCGCCAAAACCGCTGCCAAACATTGGCGCCATCGACAATGGCCGCATCATATAACTCTTCCGGGATGCCTTGAAGGCCGGCCAGAAAAACAATGGCCATAAAGGGGGCGTCTTTCCAGACTTGCACCAATATCACCGAGATTCTGGCCCCCCAGGGTGAAATCAAGGCGACCATGCGTTCGCCGGTGAGGACATATACCCAGTGCGGAATCATGCCAAACTGGTCATCTAAAAGCCAGCGAAAGAGATAGCCGGCCACAATGGTGGGAATGGCCCAGGGAATAAGGTTGATAGTCCGGGCAAACGGTTTCCACGAAAAACTGGTATTGAGCAGCAGCGCAATCAACAGGCCAAACACCAAATTCAATATGGTAGAGGCAAGCACAAAAATGATGGTAAACGTAAACGCGCCGCGCACCCCAAAGTCAAAAGGCATTTTTAAATAGTTCTGCAAACCTACAAATTCATTGGTATTGTCCAGAATACTCAGATTGGTAAATCCCAGGTAGATGGTTTGCAAAATTGGGTAGGCGGCCGTGGCAATGCGTAGCAAAAAAGCCGGAGCCACCAGAATAACAAATAAAAGAGAGCGTCGGGCAGCTAATCTTTTCAAACTCAGGCGCAAGGGAGAGATATTTACAGGCGTGGTATTAACCTGTGAAATTTCCATTGAATCACTCTTTTTATTCATAAATTGCAGACCTAAACTAAAGCAGCAGGTAGCCATCCAACTCCGACTACCTGCCACCTCAAACCTTCACGTATTCTACAGCGAAGCCAATTGAGCTTGAGCTTGACTCATTGAATCGTCAATGCTCATTTGATCGGTGAGAAATGCCGCCGCTGTATCTTCAAGAATAGTCAGCGCCTCGACAAACTTGGGGTGATGGGGCCGTACGCCGATAACGCCCGCCTCAGAATACATTTTTAGCATCTGAACCAGGTAGTTATCCTGGTCAACCGCATCCAGAACAGATTTGCGCGCGCTCAAGAACCAGAAGCTGGTCTTGGCCGCCTCTGCTGCGATTTCGTTAGAGATGAGGAACTGCAACAATTCTTTGGCCTCTTCCAGGTTGGGTGAATTCTTGATGATGCCAAAGCCCCAACCGGCGGCATAAGTGGAGCCTGCCGGGCCGCCCGGTCCAACCGGCGGCAGCGCGACCGCTACTTTATCTTCGCTGAACCACGCTGCGTTATCATCACTGCGGGCCACATCGGCAAAGAAGGGCCATTGCCGCATAAAGGCTACTTTGTCGGCCAGATAGTCGCCGTTTTGCTGGTTGTAATCCTTTTGCAGCGAGGCCGGGTTGAGCACCTTGCTGGTGTACATCATATCGTAGATATACTCAAGGGCCATCTTATACTCGGGGCCTACGTCAAACGGGTTGCCGCCGGCTTGCAGCGTAACCCAGGCCAGGTATACGTTGAGGAACGCGCCCTTAATCAGGCCGTCCACGGTAGCCCACACGCCGGCCCCTTCATCGGTAAAGACCTCGCCCATAGCTAGAGTCTCTTCCCAGGTGGTGGGAATATCAACACCTTTTTCATCAAACCAGTCTTTGCGGTAGAACCAGTAAGGCATTTCCCAGTTATGGATCACGCGGAACAGTTCACCTTCGTGGGTGCTCCACACGTCGGAATAGGCCCGCATCGATGGGTCAAAATCATCCCAAACCTCTTTCGATACCAAATCATTGAGCGGAAGCATATAGCCCGCTTGTGAGAAGGAAGTCGTCAACTCATCTTCAAAGTCAATCACATCGTAGGGGCTGGTACCGGCCTGGACAGCGCTGGACAGGCGGGTGAGTTCCGTTTCCTTCGTATCGGTGCGGAGAATTACCTCCACTTCTATCCCGGTTTGTTTGGTGAACTCAGTTTTTTCCAACAGGTCTTTGGTGCCTTGCTCGGCCCAACCGCCAACCGCCAAGCGAACTTTGCGCGGTGTCGTTACGGCCGGAGCTTCGGGTGTTGCCGTCACCACAACCTCTTTGACCACCTCTTTTTCAACTTCTTTGGTGACAACTTTTTCTACAACCTCTGGTTCCGCTCCACACGCGGCTAGCAAACTACCGGCAGCAGCAGCCCCAGCTAATTCCAGAAACCGGCGTCTTGATAAACTCTTTTTCTCTGACATTTTTTCCTCCTAATTTCATTCAAATTCTCAATGTTTATCCCCTAATCACAAGGAGATTTATTCACTTGTTTTTTAAATTTATTTTGCTAAAATATCTAAATGAAAGTAGGCAGAATGAGCCTAAAATATAGGAACATTCTGAATACTGTTGATCTGGGAGATACTGCGGACGGCCAAATCTAAGGTATCTCCCCATTGTTTAAAAAACAACCTGTGCCATATCAGGGCGATGCACGTATCATAGTCTTTGCCTCCTTGTAACTGCCACCTACAACTTCCCGGCTATAAATTACAAATTGCTGCTTAATCATTTGGATGTATATTCAATACGATTCTTCTTGAAGTAGTACCGGCATCTAATTCATCAACAGTCATTTGTGTTTCGTCAGCGCCACAAGATTGTCTGACAAATAGCTGTCCTTTAATTTTTATTTCGTCGTTATTTTCCAAACCTTCCTTTAGCTGCTTGATGATTAATTCGGCTGCTGTTTTGCCCATTTCGTAAACCGGCAAACTGACCGTTGTGATTTTGGGACGAAATATGCGGGTAATTTCCCGATTATCATAACCGACCACAGCAATATCTTCAGGCACCGTTAATCCCGCATCTTGTATAGCATAAATGGCACCCAGAGCCATCAGATCATTGGCTGCAAAAATTGCTGTCGGCCTGTTGTTAACATCCAATAAATTCTGGGTTGCTTTGTACCCCCCCTCAAATTCCCAGTCCCCTGGTTGGGTCAATTCAGGATCAAATTCAAGACCCCGGGCGATCAATGCCTCTTGATAACCGGCTAAACGCCTCATTGCCGAATGCCAACCTTCTGGCCCATTAATATAAGCAATACGACGATGACCTAACTCAACCAGATGATTGACAGCCAAACCGGCCCCATAGCAATCATCGGGTACAATGGAATTCGCAACAGACGATCCAAATAATCTGTGCACAAATACATAAGGTTTGTCTAATTGTGCCAGCACCTCACTGGTTGTGCTGTGTAAAGACTCTACAAAGATAATGCCATCTACCGGACGATTAATCAGCGTGCTTATTGCATCCTTTTCCAGGTCTGGATCAAAGTCGGTATTAATGATCAAACCCAAGTAATCAAAATCTTTCAAATGATCCTGAATGCCCCGGACTATCGGTGGCACAAAAGGGCTGAGAATATCATCAACGATGATGCCTATGGTATGGGTTCGATCTGTTCTCAAACTACGGGCGGAGATATTTGGTTTGTATCCCATCGACTCGGCAACGTCCATAATTTGCTGCCGAGTGTCTGAATTTACAGGATAATTGCTATTGGAAAGGACTCGTGAAACGGTGGGGATGGAAAACCCGGTAATCTTAGCGATTTCGGCTAGTGTAATCGGCATGAGACACCTCTGAAATCCCATAGAAAACGTTTTCTATGGGGTGCATTATAATAGAAAACTTTTCTGTGTCAAATCCTCATTCTATCATCTGATGAGAAAAAGTCGCGGGCGAGATTGAATCGGGAAGTTAGACCATACGTACTGACAAGTTAAAAGCGAAAGTAACTTCTCGCACGCTATTGTGGGAAGTCGGTTTTCTTTTTGTTGTGGCGATTGTCGATATGGTGTTTGGCCCGGATACAGTGGCTAAACTTCTTCCAGTAAAACGAAAAGGACATTTGTAGAATAATTCGAAAAAACTTGACTTTTTCGTATTTAGATACTATACTCAAAACATGGACACAAATAGTCAAGCACTTGCCACGCAGATGTTGTGGCTCATCAAAAGACTGACTTTTCTTGAAAAAAATAGCGTTTTTCCGCACGGAGATCTCAAGCTCTATCCTTCGGAAATCCATCTGATGTTATTAATTGATGATGTACAGGCGAGCAATGCCACGGAAATGGCGGAGAAGCTGGGGGTGACTAAGGGGGCCATCTCTCAGACCCTTTCACGGCTGGTAAGAAAAGGGGTTCTCGAAAAAACTAAAGACCCCTTTAACAAGAACGAGTTGACGGCCACTTTTACGCCATTAGGACAGGAGATGCTGGAGCGATACCGGGAACTGCGGGGGGCGTTTCGTAATCAATATGTCCACTATTTTTCAACGCTCTCAGAAAGCGAGCGCGAGGTCATCGGACGGTTTCTATCACAGGTGGAAGCAATTTTGGACAGCATGCACAAATAGAATAGTTTTTGATAGATAAGTTATTTTTTTCTTTATGAGTTTAGATGCTAAACAGTGAATTTCGATGATTTGCAGAGCGAAAAATCCTACAGCCCTTTTTGGGCTTATGTGCAGAGCGCGCTGGCAAATGTACTTTTCGCTTTCGAGCTTCGGCGGAAGCTGTTTTTCTACTTGACATTTCTGTGTTTATATGCTATACTCTGGTTGAGTTTAGATACTTAACTCAAGGGTATTATCTAAAAAAGATAAAGGAGACAAATAATGGACACAAACACAAAAATAAATTGGGATACATCAAAATCTGGTAAAATCGTGCAAAGGTACCAACAAAAACAAAATAAAGCTAACAGAAAAAGTCTGAATTTCTCGGTAACACTTAACACCACGGTGGAGGAATTCTTTCCCCTGCTTTGTCCGGCCAGGGAAGCCGACTGGATACCGGACTGGGATTGCGATTTGATCTACACCGAGTCCGGTTATGCCGAAGATAAATGCGTGTTTGTAACAGACAAGTCTAATTCTGTTGGTGACGGTGTATGGATCTTTACCGGCTACAAAGAAAACGACTATGTTGAATTTGTGAGATTTCAAGAAAACACTTTATTGGCGGTGAAGATTACGGTAGCGGATAATGGCGACGGAACCGTGACCGGAACCTGGCATGTTATGGCCACGGCTTTGAATGAGCGTGGCAATAAAGAACTTGAACAAATGCCCGGCAGCGAGCAAAGGGCTAACGCCCTCGGTAAAATGCTAAATCACTATCTAACCACAGGGAAAACAATTAACCAGGCTTCTTTGGCCGTGGGGGTACTCCACGATACGGTCAAAGGGACCGTTCATCGTGGATTCCAGGAAATTTCGCGTTTGCATTAGGCTATTTATTGAAAATTCTATTCTCAGTAGATCCAAATTTGCTCTGGCTGCACAGGTCTCCGCACTGGTCCGCTCAGAGCCTAAAATTTGGATCTACTGATTCTGGCCAGGTAATTCAACCACAAAGCAACTGCCCACGTCCGGTATACTTTCAACCCCTACACGACCCCCGTGGGCCTGGACAATGCTTTGCACAATGGCTAATCCTAAGCCGCTGCCTTCGATTTGATGGGCGTTTTTGCCGCGATAAAACCGTTCAAATAGCCGGGGCTGGTCGGCCGGGTCAATCCCCAGGCCGTTGTCTTTGACCCAAACCTTGAGCGTCCGGTCTACTTCGTCGGCCCCCAGCTCTATCTGCCCGCCCGGTGGCGTGAATTTCAAGGCATTATCAACCAGGTTAGACAGGGCCAATTCCAGTCGCGCCCGGTCGTACTGAAATAATAGCGGGCCGGGGGGATGGTTAACCGTAAAAGCGATTTGCTTCTTTTGAGCGACTGTTTTGAAGATAGCATAAACAGTATCCAGCAAATCATTAACATTGTGTTCGGCAATGTCTAATATAACCAGGCCGGCCTCAAGCCGGGACAGATTGAGCAGGTTTTTAGTAATCCATTCCAGGCGGTTCAATTGGGCCTGGCTTTCGGCCAGAAATTCTTTTTGGGCGGTTGGGTCGTTGGCGGCGGGACCTTGAAGTAGTTCATTGAAGTTTTTTAAGGTAGTGATGGGGGTGCGTAACTCGTGAGAGGCGTCGGCAATAAATCGACGCAGCGTGTCTCGTTCTGCTTGAAGTTCGGCAAAACTGGTTTCCAGACGTTCCGCCATTTGATTAAACTGTCCGGCCAGTTGTCCAATTTCACCCCGGCCCGGTACCGAGGCCCGCACCGAGAGGTCGCCGCTGCTCATTTGGCCGGCGGCCTGGGTTAAGTTTTGTAGCGGCGCCGTCAATCCCCGGCCAACCAACAGCCCCACCAGTATGGCCACTACCGTTGCCCCGACAGCGGCCAGAAAAAATGCCTGCTGTGTTGTAGCCACAGCCTCCGCCCCAAAGTTAGAACCATTGCTTAATTCCACATAGCCTACCGGGTCGTCTCCATTACCAATCGGCACCATAACGATCTGCCCTGAACGGAGATGGCTATTTTCAATATCTGGCTTTGCTCCCTCAATTATTTCTACAGGTCCGATTTTCTTAATGATGTCCGGTGAAGGCAGGGTGAGTTCCTGATCAACTTCCGGGTTCCCTGGCCGGCCTTCAAAAATTAACCGGTGGCCCCAGGGACCATACACCCGGCGCACAATGGTGGATTTGTCGGATAAGGCGGTGAAGGTTGCCGCATCTTCTGAAAAGAAAATGGGTGCCTCGCCAGCTTCTGCCACAATTATAAAGTTCATAAAACGCCGGTGGGGGAGTTCAAAACCCAATTTGTCGGATGGGGGAATGAAGATAAGCCGGTCTGAATCCACCTGCGCCCCGGAGTCGGTGATAACCTGTTTATCTTTGTCCAGAATACGGACGCGCGCATTGCTCAAAAAGGAAGAGGTATGGATCAGGTCAAAAAGCTCAAACTCTTGCCTGATGGGCCATAGCAGAGGTAGCGCCTGCCGGGCAATGGCCTCGGCATTGGCGGTGAGATAAGTTTTTTCTTGTTGCTCAACATACTGCTTCACCAGCAGTACGGCTAAAATCCCGACCAGGCTCACCGTGAGCAGAGTTAAAAGCGCGTAGCTGGCAACCAATCGCCAGCGGATGGAGTGAAACAGAGGTGTTTTGTTCATAGCATCATTAGTCGCTTACGTCTTAACATCGACATAAAATTGTCGTAACTGCCTACCCTTATGTCATTCCGAGGAGCGCAGTACCCAAAGGGCATAAACGACGAGGAATCTCCAAAACTTTGGCCCAAAAGAGGTCCACCCTGTGCCCCTTGGGTATTTACCAAAACCTTGGGGATTCTTCACTCGCTGCGCTCGTTCAGAATGATATGGCAGGTAGTTACAAATTGTCGATCTTGCTATGTAAACGATTTGTAGCAGGCTCAGTAGATCCAAATTTGCTCTAGCTGGACCACAGTCCAGCGGCAAAAACGCGGACTGTGGTCCGCTCGGAGCCTAAAAATTGGATCTGCTGAGGCTAGCACGTAGCCAGTTGCAAATTTTACCCCTTCTGTTACTTGCTACCTTGTTTCCCAAGACGTCGCCTGGAGAACAAGGTAGCAAGCGTGCTTTATCTGTAAAGTCAATTCTCAGTGCTAAATACTGCCGTCAAATTGCAGACATCCTCCGGCGTCGTCACACCATTTAAATTCAAGTCCTTTTTCAAAGAACGGCAAATTCTCCAATTCGTCGTCCATTGAAAAATCTTTGAACATGAGGTCAAAGGAGCGCTCATCTGGTTCCATTCCAGGGATCATGAAGAATTCTTTGGTGATGTCAACGCCATCATCATTGCGGTGGAAGCTAAAGAAACCACCCACCATCACGCCCAGGTAAGCCGAACCGGGTTCATCAGGGTCTTCGCCCAAAGTTACGGTGATGTCCTGCGTTCCGTCTGCGCCACGCTCCTTAACCGTTAAGGTCAAGGTATCGCCAGGCTTGGCGGCCTCTACCGCCGCGACCAGACTATCCGGCCCCTCCACAGGTTCACCATTGATCGCGGTTATCATGCTGCCCCTGGTGAGACCGGCCGCGGCCGCCGGCCCATCTTCGGCGACGTTGCGGACAATGATGGCATTTTCAATACCTTCACCCGGCATAAAAAAGTTGTCTCCGTCAAAGGGCATATCAAAGGGTAGATGGTCGCGGTCAAACGGCCTCCCTCTCATAAAGCCAATATGCGGCCTTGTCCGAAAATTGACTCCCAGGAAGGCCGCGCCTGCCTCATTGGGGTTTTCACCCAAGGTTACGGTGACTTCGCGGGCTTCCTCGCCGGGACGCTCAACCGTTAGGGTAACGGTATCACCGGGGGCATACGAGCCGATAACCTCAGCCAGGTTGGTGTCAGGGGCGATTTCTTGCCCATTGATCGCAGTAATGGTATCGCCACGTTGCAAGCCGGCTTGTTCGGCGGGTCCCCCCGGAACAAGTTCAACAATGGTGGCACCGGGTTGGAATTCACGCCTAATGGCAACAGTTCCTCCGCAGGGAACCACGCCCAGATAGGTCCGGCCATTGCGGTCGGCCAGCGTTACCGGCAAAATACGTTCTTCATCGCCGTGCATCAGGGTTACTTCTGTCAGATTATCTGTGCCCAGATCCTGCATAGCATTGATTAACTCGCCGGGATGATTAACGATGGTATCGCCAATTTTCAGGATGATGTCACCGCGCTTAACACCGGCTTCGGCTGCCGGGCTCTCGGGCACAACAGATGCGACCAGTATACCCGGCTCATCGCCGGTCCCAACGGTTACGTCTGTATCAGCCTGCTGGTTTTGGGTGAGAGCATATACCGCACCGCCGCCTGCTACCACCCCCAAGACCAGGGCCACCACCAGCGCCGCCAGCCAGCCAACTAATTTCAAAGTTCGTTTGTTCATTTCAATCAACCTCCTTATGATAAAAATTTTTCAAGCATCTTTATCATAACAAACAGAGATTATGATTTTGTTGTGATTTTGTTAAGATTTCGCAACAATTGGATAATGACCGCCCTCAAATCATCGTTCAAATTTGTACCCTATCCCGCGTACAGTGACCAGCCATTGTGGATTGGCGGGATCGTCTTCTAACTTTTCGCGCAGATGACGTATGTGGACATCGATGGTGCGGTCGTTGCCAATGTCGCTATCGTAACCCCACACGGCCTCGATGAGGGCAGCCCGGCTGAAAGGCCGGTTAGGGTTGCTGACCAGATAGCGCAACAGGCGGAATTCGATGGGGGTCAATTCAACAGGTTGTCCGGTTCGCGTCACCTGGAGACGTTCCGGGTCAATTTCTACCGAACCGAATGTCAAGCGCGTACCGCTTGAATCCGTGGCTAACTCCCCGTAGGCTCGGCGCAGCAAGGCCCGAATGCGCGAGATCAATTCACGCAGGCTGTAGGGCTTGACTACGTAATCATCGGCCCCCAACTCAAGGCCCAGCACTTTATCCATTTCTTCATCACGGGCGGTCAACATTAGAATGGGCTGGCGTTGGCCCTCGGTGCGCAGTTGCCGGCACACGTCAAAGCCGCTCATATCCGGCAAACGGATGTCGAGCAGAATCAGGTGCGGATTCCGGCCTCGAGCGATCTCAAGCGCACGCTGACCGGTATCGGCCCAGAGCACGTTGAACCCTTCGCTTTGCAGGCCATATTCCAGACTGCGGGCCATTGGACGTTCGTCTTCAACGATGAGGATAGTCTCTCCAGCCATTGCTGTTCCTTCTTTTTGAAGTTACATAAATCACATAGGTCGGCAACTACGCAGGTCTTAAATAATTCTAGCCTTTTAAATTTGTTTGTAAAGTTGATATGACTTTCAACCTATTGATTTCCTCGGTTTTATTGGGTAAGATGGAAGTTGGGTTACAAAACTACCTGTTTCCAAAAGAATCAGGCCGTTTATTGATAACCGCTATCACTTCAAATTCACCTCACCTTGCCACCAGCTATCCCACCCTGATCTCCAACCGTAGGCTGTACACATTGGGCCAGAAAATTGTCCGCAGATTGCGCAGATTTCACAGATAAAAATAAAAGTCAATTATGTGTAATTAATCCTGCATCGCCTAAATTGGCCAATAGTGCGTATTTCGTATCAGAAGGGGGGTGGTATTTGCGCATCACGTTTCGTTGTGTTTGGAGAATTTAGCTGTTTTCTGGAGGAAAATAATGTCTACATTGAAAAAATTACTCATGATAAGCCTTAGTCTGACGTTGGCCGGCCTGATGGTGTTTGCCGCTATTGGCCTGGTAGGGGCGGCCGGCACCTGGCAGGCCGGCGGGGTTGACGGCGGGCGGGTGTTTGAAATTGTAGCGGTCCCATCCACTCCCACCACCCTTTACGCCCGCGCCAGCGATGCCTTCTTTTCCGGCGTATTTCTTGAACCTGGCGCCGGCCTGTGGAAAAGCGCCGACGCCGGCGCAACCTGGCAACCAACAGCCCTGCCCGCCGAGGTTGACCACGAAAGCGTACACCAGCAGTTAACGGCCGTGGCCGCGAGCGCAAACGGCCAAAATGTTTACGTCTCCAGCCTGGTTGGCCAGCTAGGCGGGCCTGCGCCGAAAGACTCTCGTCTGTGGCGGAGTGCAGACGGGGGCAGCAGTTGGAACAGTGTGGTGCTGCCCGATAGCAATATTTTCGCCCTGGCCAACTTCAACAGCGCCGGGAGAATCATCGCCGGCTCAGACCCCGGAATATTTGGCAGCCTCCCTATCACCCGGCCCATCTTCTACAGCAGCGATGGCGCCGCCTGGAACCTGGCCAACGTTACCCCGGTCACGGCCAATATTCACACCCTGGCCGAAAGCGTCGGCGGCTTTATGTACGCCGGTGGTGAGGCCGATACCGGCGGTGGCTACAATGAGGCTGTTTATACCAGCACCGACGGCATCAACTGGACCCGGGCTTATACCGGTGGCAATAATCAGTTTATGCAAATTGTGGCCGACCCCACCAACGCCAACCGGGCCTATGGCCTGGTGGGGGGGGTATTCCCTCCCTTTGCCAGCGCCCAGGGACAGGTGTACTCCACCACCAACCGGGGCCAGAGTTGGGCTGCACTGCCTAACCAGCCCGGAGCAATGGCCGGCTATGCCCCCAACGCCATTGCGGTTGACAGCCAGGGGCGGCTCTACGTGGCTACGATACAGTTACTAGTTCCGACAACAATCCCTGGCACCGTTTACCGTAGTACCGACCAGGGCAACAGTTGGGGGTTGATGGGCCAGACGCCCGGCCAAAAGAGCATCAACTCGCTGGTGGTTGACCCCAACAGCGACAGCGTGCTCTATTTTGCCAGCATTGCTGACAGCAGTTCGGCCGGGGTGTATAAAACACCGGCCGGTTACCAGGTGGGGATCAGCTCTTATGAGTTCGTTGCGGCCAATACCAATCTGCGGGCTTACCCGGTCAACAACATCGCTGCCCTGAGCAATACCGTTTATGCGGCCACGGGTTCCTCCGTTGGTGGCCCTGCCAATGGCCAGGGCCTCATCAAAAGTACCAACAGCGGCCAGAGTTGGAGCCGGGCCAGCAGCGGCGTGGCCGACTATGCCGGGGCCGTAGCCATCCACCCCAGCAATCCCAACATTGCTTATTTCGGCGGCCAGCCTTTCTTCTTCCCGCCCGACGTGTGGCGCACCACCGATGGCAACATCTGGGTGGCCTCGGCCAGTGGGTGGCCAGGCCCACCAGCCTCAGACCTGGCCATTGACCCAACCACGCCGGCCACCATTTATGGCGCATCCGGTCTGGGAGTGGCAGCCAAAAGCACCGATAGCGGCCAGAACTGGGCCGGCATCGGGGGCGGCAAAGCCGTGGCTATCCACCCCACCCAACCGCTGGTACTTTATGCGGCCGTCGGTGGGCCGGGCGCGGTAGATAAAAGCACCAACGGTGGCACGAGCTGGAATAATTTAACCACCGGCAGCAGCACCTGCGGCAACGACGTGCTGGTCAACCCCATCACGCCGACCACGGTTTATGCCATAGATTGCCAGGGCGTCTTCTTAAAAAGCATCAACGACGGCGCCGCCTGGACAACTGCCTACATCACCGCCAGCCTGGGCATAACCACTTTTAAGCCATCTTTGGCCCCATTTCCGCCTCTCTTTGGCCAGTTGGCTTACGATAGCAAGGCCGGGGTGATTTACGCGGCCCTGCACCAGTATGGTCTGGTGTCCAGCAGTGATGATGGCGCCACCTGGAGCCGGGTAACGGGCAATGGGCTGCCCTCGACCATGGTCCTGTCCGTCTTCTACCAGGCCGACAAGGATATTCTCTACGTGGGCACCGGCGCCGGTTTGTACGCCCGCAGCGGGGCCGGGGACATATTCTTGCCCATTGTGGTAAAAAGTAGTTGAGGCGAGGCGTTGTTTTTAGTATTTGTAAAAAAATACGCTCATGTCTAGCATAGCGTAAACATTACTTGAACTTTACGTAACTGCCTACCCTCATGTCATTCCGAGGAGCGCAGTACCCAAAGGGCATAAACGACGAGGAATCTCCGAAACGTTGGGCCAAAAGAGGTCTACTTTACCAAAGCCTTGGGGATTCTTCACTCGCTGCGCTCGTTCAGAATGACATGGTAGGTAGTTACGCTCCTGGGACGAATAGGACAACGTCGCAATCCTCGGCGCCAAAGAGGCTCAATTCAACCGGCATACGACCGACCACCTATTCCGCTTGTTTCGGGCCGCCATCTATGAAGCCCGAACGGAAGAGATGTACCTCCAGCCCTGTCACTATGACAGGGCTGTCTCTCTTTTAAAGAGACGATTTTCATAATTGCTTCGTAGAATGGATAAAGGGCCTGGCAGATCGAGTTCCATTAGGGGTAACTGACCCAGTTTGCAGCGCAACTTTTCCAAGTACCGCCCTTTGATCGCCGGCACAAACTCCAGGTGCTCATAAGGCTTTTGTAAAAGCGGTCAAAGGGTTTACAATACGACAAGAAGCAACACTCAATCTGTGTGCCGCCTGAGAGGAATTCCACATGGTCCAACAAGATGCCGTCATTGAGTGGGTGTTGCAAGGCGACCCGGCCATTCGCTGGCAAACGTAGCGAGAATTGTCGAGTTGACCCCCGCCGGACGCGACCTGGCCCAGAATACCCCGGTGGGCGGCATTGGGCTGCTGCGACATCGCTTGGGTACTTTATCCACAGACCGGCTACACCTGCTTGACGAGGCTCTGGCGGAAATCATGCGCTTGATGGAGGTTACAGACATCGACGAATGAAATCGTTGCAACGAATGATTCGCTTTATGGACGCTTACTGGGGAGTGGCTATCATCGGGCTGTTGACTGTTATCCTCCCGGTGGCGATGGAACTGGTGATCCCCCGTATGCTTCAGTACCTGATTGACCAAGGCATTAAAGCCAGCAATATGGACGTGATTATCCGAGGGTCGTTAATCATGCTGGGAGCGGCCCTGGTGGGAGTAGTGGCCACCATCATTCAGGGCTTTTATCGCGCCCGGTTATCGCAGGGCATTGCCTATGATCTGCGTAACGCGCTTTTCAGGCATATCCAGTCCTTTTCTTTCGGCAATTTGGACACCATGCAGACCGGCCAGCTCATCACCCGCCTGTCCAGCGACGTAGACGTAGTCCGGCTTTTTCTCAGCGCGGGTCTATCGCTGCTGCTGCGGGCCATACTGATGATTGTGGGTAGTGTGGTGATGATTGTCCTGACCGATTTGCGGCTGTCGCTGGTGGTCCTGGTGGTGCTGGTCGTGGCCGGAGCGGTCATCTGGATGGTGCTACGCACCGCCGCTCCCCTGTTTACAGTCGTGCAACAAAAGTTGGCCGGACTCAATACCATTGTGCAGGAAAATTTGGCCGGCGTGCAGGTGGTCAAGGCGTTTGTCCGGGAAAAATTTGAGATTGTCCGCTTTGGCCAACACAATCTTGATTATACTGAACAAAACATTAAAGTGGGGTATTTGATTGCTGTGGCCATGCCCCTGCTGCTGGTGCTGACCAACCTGGGCAGTGTGGGTGTAATCTGGCTTGGTGGGCTGGACGTGATTGGCGGGCGACTCTCGATAGGGCAGTTGATTGCCTTTAACAACTACCTGGTGATAGGTATGACTCCTTTGCTGCTGTTGGGCAACGTGCTGACGATGGTCTCCCGGGCCGAGGCCTCGGCCGGCCGCATTCTGGAAGTGCTGGATATCCGTCCACTGATTCAGCCCGCGCCCTCTCCCCACCAGGCCGAGCGAGTGACCGGACGGGTGGTCTTTGAGAACGTTTCATTTCACTACAATGGCATCAGACGCAACGGCAGTCACAGCAACCTGGCTTCGCTCAGCCCGGATGGCCGTGACGGCCATCACCAGCAAATTGGCCGCCAAAACCGGAACGGTAGCGAAGAAGTATTGGATAACATCAGTTTTGAAGTCGAGCCAGGCCAGCGAGTCGCGGTGTTGGGGGCCACCGGCTCCGGCAAAAGCACACTGGTCAACCTGATTCCCCGCTTTTACGATGTCACTGGTGGCAGGATACAGATTGACGGGGTGGACGTGCGGGACTGGGACCCGGCGGCGCTACGCGCTCAGATTGGGATGGTCTTGCAACAGACCACCCTGTTCAGTGGAACCATTCGCCAGAACATCGCTTACGGCTGGCCTGACGCTCCGCTTGACCAAGTGGTAGCGGCGGCCACGGCCGCCCAGGCGCACGAGTTCATTATGACGATGCCAGACGGCTATGAAAGTATGGTTGAGGAACGCGGCGCTAATCTATCGGGGGGCCAACGGCAGCGAGTTGCCATTGCCCGCGCTCTGCTGATTTCGCCTGGCATCCTGATTCTGGACGATAGCACCAGCGCGGTGGATATGGAAACGGAAGTCAAAATACAGCAAGCCCTGGACACGCTGATGAAAGATCGGACCACCTTTATTGTGGCCCAGCGCATCAACAGCGTGCTCAATGCCGACCAAATTCTGGTGCTGGACGGAGGCCGAATTGCGGCCCAGGGGACGCATCGTCAACTCCTGCAAACCAGCCCCATTTACCAGGAAATCTACCGCTCGCAACTGGGCGGGCAGAATCAAATTGGAGTTGCCCCATGACCGATCACAGAACCACCCAGCCCCCACCCAGAATGGGGTTTGGATTTGGCGGCAGACGCTCAACCGGAGAAACTGCCAGGACCCCCCGCACAACCATGCGCCGTTTGTTTGGCTACCTCAAACCCTACCGCTGGCCCCTTACAGCAGTAGCCACTCTGGTCATTGTTGGTACGCTGGCGAATCTGGCCGGGCCAATCCTGCTCGGCCGAGCCATTGATAATCATATTACCTCCGGCGACTTTTCCGGCCTATTGCGGATTACCCTGCTGATGCTGGCGGTCTATCTGGTAGCGGGAGTAACTGCCATCGGCCAGGGGGTCATAATGATTAACATTGGGCAGCGTTTTGTCGCCGATATTCGGGCTGGCCTGTTTGCCCACCTGCAAACCCTGTCGATGGCCTACCACGACCATCACCAAGTGGGCGACGTAATGAGTCGGGTGGCCAACGATACAGATGCCATTAGCCGGGCCCTTTCTAACGGACTGACCGATTTTACCGCCAATATCCTCTCGCTGGGCGGGATTATGATCGCCATGTTTTTCTTGAACTGGCAATTGGCCAGCGGCGCCCTCATTCTGTTGCCGCTGATGCTCTTTATTACGGGCCAGATCACCCGGCGCAGCCGAACCGCCTTCCGCGCGGTGCAGCGCAACCTGGGTATGCTCAATGCAGTCATGGAAGAGGACATTTCTGGTATCCGGGTGGTGCAGGCCTTTGCCCGTGAAGCCGACACGCTGGCCGAGTTTACCGCCGTGAACGCCGCCAACCGGCAGGCCGGCATCAAGGCCGATATTATCACCGCCTCGCTGGGACCTATGTTCACCACCATGAGCGCGTTAACCATTGCCGTGACCGCCTGGCTGGGCAGTTGGCTGGCTCTGCGCGACATTGTCTCAGTGGGGATGATCGCCACCTTTGTGATCTATATCATGAACTTCTTCCGGCCTATGCGTTCCATCGCCATGGTCTACAACCAGCTTCAGTCGGCTCTGGCCGGAGCTGAGCGCATTTTTGCCGTGCTGGACGAAACACCCACGGTCAAGGATGCTCCGGCCGCCGCCCCTCTGCCGCGCATCAAAGGCCAGGTAAAATTTGAGCACGTCATCTTTGCCTACGAACCCGGCAAGCCGGTGGTGGTTGACATCAACCTGGAGGCCCAGCCGGGGCAGACGATGGCCCTGGTGGGACCGACCGGCGCTGGCAAAACGACCCTCATCAGCCTGTTGAGTCGTTTTTACGATGTGACCGGCGGCGCAATTTACGTGGATGGGCATGATATCCGCACCATTCAGCAAGGCTCGCTGCGGCAACAGTTGGGAATTGTACTGCAAGACACGTTTCTATTTTCAGACACGGTCATGGAGAATATTCGCTATGGCCGGCTGGACGCCACCGACGAGGAGGTCATTGCTGCCGCCAAATTGGCTAATGCCGACCGGTTTATTCACCTGTTGCCTAATGGTTACCAGACCCAGGTGTCGGAGCAGGGACACAATTTCAGCCAGGGTCAGCGCCAATTACTGGCCATTGCCCGGGCCATTCTGGCCGACCCGCGTATCCTGATTCTGGACGAGGCCACCAGCAGCGTCGACACCCGCACCGAAATGCAGATTCAGGAGGCCTTACTCCGGTTAATGGAAGGACGCACCTCCTTTGTGATTGCCCACCGCCTCAGCACCATCCGCAAAGCCGACCAGGTGCTGGTGGTTAACGACCACCGCATCATCGAGCGCGGCACCCACCACGAGCTGCTAGAACAGGGCGGCATCTATCACGACCTTTACATGAGCCAGTACCGTCGCGCCGAGGCGCTGCTAGCCGGCAGTTAAGCGGGCTATTCAGTTGATGATCTAAGCGGCCGGTTGGACCAAGGCTTGCCGTTAATTGTGAGAACTCTATCGCAGCACAAGTGCAAACGTTGGGCGGGCTGGATTGGCGTTTCTGGCCACATTTGGTTTGAAAGAGTTGGAATTTCAGCAAGATGAATTTTTTCATGAACAAAAAGAGCCGGTAAATATCCTGGAATAAAAAGATCAGCTTGGAGGTACAGATGCGAGATCGGACAACTCTTTTCCTGGCCGGTGTGGCCCTGGCTTTGGCCGGCCTGGCCTGGTGGCGGGGTGGACCGGCGTTAGCCCTGGCCGGACTGGTGCAGGGCGGTCAAACGCTGCTCAGCGTTATCCCGCTGCTGCTGGCGGCCTTTGCCATTGCCGGCCTGATCCAAACCCTGGTAACCCGTGAGTTGGTGACGCGTTGGCTGGGTGCCGGCACCGGTTGGCGAGGCATAGCCCTGGCCTGCCTGGGCGGAGCTTTGATCCCGGGTGGGCCATACGCTTATTATCCCATTGCCGCCGCCCTCTTGCAGGCGGAAGCCGGGCTGGGAGTGCTGGTGGCGTTTGTCACGGCCAAAAATCTGTGGTCGATCAGCCGCCTGCCGCTGGAATTTGCCCTACTCGGGCCGCGGTTGACTCTGGTTCGTTTTGGGGCGACCTTGCTGCTGCCGCCGCTGTTGGGCCTGCTGGCCGAACTCCTCTTTGGCCGCTATGCCGAACGAATTCGGGAGGCGATGCCGTTATGAATGTAGCCACCATAACCCTGGTTGTGCTGGCCGCCGGCCTGTGGTCCTATGCCTGGCGGCGCAATGATGGCAGCCAGCGTCGCGGCCTGCAGCAAGGCTGGCTGACCCTGCGTCGGACGATGCCGTTATTGCTGGTCGCCTTTGCCATTATTGGCTATATTGACGTGCTGTCGCCGCAGGCGTTGGTGCAAGCCTGGTTGGGGCCCAACTCCGGCTGGTCCGGCATTCTGCTGGCCGAGGGCGTCGGGTTGTTGCTGCCCGGCGGCCCGTACGTGGTCTTTCCGCTGATTGCGGTGCTGTACCGGAGTGGGGTCGGGTTGGGACCGGCGGTGACGCTGGTGACCAGTTGGGCGACGCTGGCGTTAATCAGCGTCAGCTTTGAATTGTCGTTTATGGGCTGGCGCTTCACCGCCGTGCGTTGGGGTCTGGGGCTGCTGGCGCCGTTGATTGCGGGCGGCCTGGTACACCTGTTGTTTGGCGGGTGAGACGACCATTGGCACATATCCGGGCGAAAGCTGCCGGGCGGCAGCCCTGTTTCAAGCCGGAGATTAAAAAACGAGCCTGTTTATGGCGTCATCAAGGTGTTGCCCACCAGGCCAGGACTTGATTAACCACCACCTCCACAGCGGCCCGCGCCTCGCGGCGGTCGTAGCCGCTCGCCAGCAAGGTATCGTAGTCGGTCTCGACGTGTCGAATGTGGGCAACCACGGCCAGCCGGATAGCGTTCTCATCCAGGCTTTTGGCTGCCGCCGAGCGACCCACCCGGCCACTGTACTTGAGGCAGGCGTGCTCGGCAATGTCGATTTCTCGGCCCGGTGGACAACCGGGAAAAAGCTCCCGCACCCGTCCAGCGAATTCCTCCGCGTACTGGCGATCCAATTCCGCCCGCCGCTCTGCTTCCCGTTCCCGGCGGCGGGCTCTGACCTCACTGTCGGCCAGACATTCCTGCTCGGCCTGGTCTAGCGCTGCTTCCTCGACCAGCAATCCCTGCCGCTCGTAGCGCTTGCGGGCCCGGCTCCATTTCAAGACCACCGCACTTAACCTTGAATGCTTCCGCGCTCGCCGCGTCAGGGCGGCATCGCCGGCGGGCAGAAATACCAGGTGTTCCAGGTCGGCGCAGGCCAGACAGAGCGCGCCTTTGTCCTGATCCAGGGTAATCCAGGCGCGTCGGCCCAATTCCTCGCCACACTCGTCGCAGGTCGAGTCGCGGGATGAGATGAATACTTTTAAGTCAGCGGTTTGCTTCATCAGTTTCACTCCCTCGTTTACCATAGTTTATTATTTCCTAATTCTGACGTTTTCTGTGGTTACTCTATTTATGATTTATTATCGGCTCATTTTCAGGGAGGGAATAGCCATTGTGTCAACGATATGGTAAATTAGAGATTGAAATCTATTTGTAACCTGGAGTTGGCTTTGTCTATTAC
>DAOUMU010000291.1:0-8901 GCA_034409055.1 Anaerolineae bacterium | reverse complement strand
GTTCTGATTTTCCGGAGGCGTACCGGGGCAAAAGTATGGCCGAAATCTTTGCTTTGCAGGTTCGGCTGGGGGCCAGTCACTACGAAGAGATGACAGAGGCTGTGATGAATGCCCGCGAGGACGTCGGCTGGTATATCTGGCTGCCGGATAAGGGGAAAGAGGTGGCGGCCTGGACACCGGTATCCGTGGGCGAATACACCTGGATCATCGGTCTGTCCACCCCCCTCCCCGAGATTTTGGAGTCCACCGGAGCCACAGCCCAGATACGCATTTCGTTCATCGTTATGAGCCTGAGCACGATCGTTGCTTTAGGTTTGCTGATTGCCTGGAGACAGAACACAATTCGGCGTGACCAGGCCATAGAAGCCCTGCGGGAGAGTGAGGCCAAGTTTCGCACCCTGGCCGAGTCAACCTCGGCCGCTATCTTTATCTATCAGGGTACCAAGAATCGCTATGTGAACCCTGCGACTGAAACCATAACCGGCTACAGCCAGGCAGAGTTGTTGGCCATGGATTTCTGGGAGGTGGGCCACCCTGATTACCAAGAACTGCTCAAAAGGCGGGGTAGAGCACGCCAACGCGGTGAACCGGTTCTCGACCAATACGAATTTAAGCTGCTGACTAAAAACGGCCAGGATTGTTGGGTAAATGCCACCCTGGGGCTGATTGAGTTCGAGGGGGAAGTGGCTGTCCTGGGTACCGCTCTTGACATCACCGCCCGCAAACAGGCTGAATTGGAACAACAACGCCTGTTGGTTGCCGAATGGGAACAACGCCTGCTGGCCGAAACCCTGGGCGATGTATTCCTGGCCCTCACCGCTCAGACCAGCCGGACAGCAGTCTTGAACGAAATTCTGCGCCAGGTGCAGCAGATTGTCTCCTATAGGGCGGCCAACATTGCCTTACTCAAAGAGGACACCCTGCACATCGTGCGCTGGCAGGGCTATCAGACTTTCAGCAGTGAGACCTGGCTGGCCAACTTACAGCAGCCTCTGGTCGACTTTCCGCTGGATGCCCAGGTCGTCCAATCCCGCCAACCATTGGTCGTCTTCGATACGCATCAAACGCCAGATTGGGTCGTGATAAAAGAATCGGCCTGGATTAGGTCATATATATCAGTCCCTATCTGCTTGCACGAGCAGGTACTGGGATTGCTTCGATTGGATAGTGAGATACCCAACAAATTCTCGACCAAAGATGTTGAACGTCTGCAGCCTCTGGCTCAGGCGGCTGCCATCGCCCTGGAGAACGCTCGACTGCATGATCAGGCTCAGCAGGAGATTGCTGAACGAAAACAGGCGGAACAAGCAGCCCTTGCCCTTAACCACAAGCTGCTCGCCTTGCAATATGCCGGGGCCACCATCGCTTCCAGATTAGACCTCCAGCATGTGTTGAATACAGTCACCAGGGAGATAGCCAACCTGTTGGAAGTGCAAGGTTGTGCCATTTCCGAGTGGGATCAGGCCGCCGACACCGTTTCGATGGTAGCCGAGTATACCCCGGCTGAATGGTGGGAGGAGATGTCGGAGACAGTCTATCCGTTGGCCGATTTTCCTTTAACCAAACAGGTCTTGCTGAAACGACGGGCCCAACAAATGACGATTGGTCAGGCTGATGTCGATCCGGCTGAATTGGCCTATATGCAGGCGATTCATATCAAAACCTTGTTGATGTTGTCCATGGAATTCCAGGATCGCGTTGTGGGTCTGGTTGAGGTGATGGATGACCGGGGCGAACGCACTTTTACCCCCGATGAAATCGCCCTGGCCCAACTTTTGGCTAACCAGGCTGCCACTGCCACTGAGAACGCCCGTTTGTACGATCAGGCCCAACGAGAGATTGCCGAACGAATCCAGGCTGAACAAAAACTACGCCAGGTTGCGGCCAAAAACCAGGCCATTCTGGATGCCATTCCCGACTCGATGTTCTACCTTAGCCGCGAAGGACAACTGCTGGATTCCAAACTGGTTGATGACGATGGTTTATCACCCGGTATTTTGGGTAAAACAACGGCCGGCGAAAATCTGAGCAATATTTTGCCGCCCGAGCTGGTTGACCTGATCCGGAATTACATTGCCCAAGCCCTGACCTCAGGCCAGATACAAGTTTTTGAATATGAACACACTTTCCCCTGGGGAATACAGCACTTTGAGATTCGGTTAGTAATCAGTGGTTCCAACGAAGTGCTGGTCATTATCCGCAACATCACCCAGCGTAAGCAAGCCGAGCGTCAGGCTATCCATATCGAGCGCCTGACAGCCCTGGGGCAGTTAGCCGCCACCCTGGCTCACGAAATAAACAACCCTTTGCAGGCTATCCAGAGCCACCTGGACTTGATATTAGACTTTCCCCTGGAACCGGGCGAAAGCGAAAAATATTTAGAGATCATTCGCCAAGAAATCGAACGCTTGCGAGACACCGCCCAGCGCGTGCTCAACTATGCTCACCCGAAGCCAGCCCCACGCCAGCAGGTGTTTGTAGCCGACCTGGTGCAGCGAGTGCTGGCTTTAACCAATAAAAAACTGGTCCATCGTAGGATTCAAGTCAGCACGGATTTACGAGATGTCCCCCCTGTACTGGCCGTGCCAGATCATCTGACTCAGATCTTCATGAACTTGGTGATCAACGCCATTGAGGCCATGGCTGATCATGGCCAGCTTCACATCGCTATTTATCCCGAGGGAAACGAGGTGGCCATATCCTTTACCAACAATGGTCCAACCATTTCCTCAGAAATCCTATCCCATATTTTTGACCCCTTCTTTACCACTAAACCCGAGGGCAGTGGCTTGGGGTTATGGATTAGCCATAGCCTGGTTCAACAGCATGCTGGTTCGCTCACGGTTGAAAATTTAGGGAACCAGCAGGGGGTGATCTTTACCGTAAAACTGCCCTCTGCCGCCTAAATCAAGCTAAACGACAAGGGGATTCAAACAAATTATGGTATAATGTATTTAACATTCCTGGAACGCATAGGATACAATCAAGTCTGCATCAGATGTTACTGGTAGAAGCATGCCGGAATCGCTAATCTCGCCACAGGATAGCCCGGAAGCCCGGTTATTGATTGTCGATGATGAACCACATATTCGCTCGCCGTTGGTCCGTGTCCTGACCTTACTGGAGTATGCCGTCGACGAAGCAGGCTCTGGTGAAGAGGCATTGACCCTACTGGAGCGCACATCCTACGACCTGATGGTGTTGGATATGCGTATGCCCGGTATGGATGGCGTCGAAGTGATGTATCGCGCCCGCTACCTGCAGCCCGACCTATTGATTATTGTCCTGACCGGCCACGCCAGCGTGGAAAGTGCCATTGCTGCGGTCAAATTGGAAGCGGTCGATTATCTGCGCAAGCCGGCCGGCACGCGCGAGATTGTCGATGCGATCACCCGGGCTCTGCAAAAGCGGCCCAAACGATCACCCCCGCAGCAACAGTTTGAAAGGGAGCCAATCTCTCCACCCCCTTTAGAAACGCCGCCCCCTGCTTCTTTCCCCTATTCAAGTTCTCACGGAGAACGTTTTATACACGTCTATCCCTTGCGGTTAGACCGCCAAAAGCGACTGGTAACGATAGACGATAGCCCGGCCACCTCCCCGATTGAAATGACCAAGGGAGAAACAGCCGTCCTGGCCAGCCTGATGGCCTATCCGGGCCTGGTACTCTCTTGCCAGAAGTTGGTTCACACCGCCTGGGGTTACGACGAGACCGAAGAGGAGGCCGAAAATATCATTCGCCCCTATATCTCTCGTTTGCGTCGTAAACTGGAGGTCGATCCCAAGTCCCCCCGTCTGATCCACACCGTGCGCCGGCGTGGGTACCGCTTCACTCCTACCAAAAAATAAAATCCTCCTGAGTTTTCAAAACATAATAAGGTTTGAGGTTTCACATTTTACGTTTCATGTACCCCTTTCAAACTCCTTGGAGCAATCCTTTCAATTTGCTCCCTTTTTGTGCCTCTCCAAAATATTCAAAATGAATTTTTTTTGAAATTTAAATTGAAATATTTTTCGGCCATTTTAGTGTTATACTTCTAGTACAACTCGGCAGAAATCATAGTTCGAAGGAGCAAGGTAGTAGAGGGAGTTTCTACGACGTTGGAGAAAGACATGACAGAATCTCTCATGCAACCCGGAAAAAATTCAGCCGCGCGGCTGTTGGTTGTCGATGACGAGGCCCTTATCCGCACCTCGTTAGCGCGCGCGTTGAGCTTACAGGGCTATGCTGTTGAAGAAGCTGGCTGCGGCCGCGAGGCGTTGGAGTCGCTGAAACAGACCGTCTACGACCTGATGGTGCTGGATATGCATATGCCCGACATCGATGGCGTGGCCGTGATGCGCCACGCTCGTCACCTGCAACCCGAATTGTCGATTATCATCCTGACCGGGCACCCCACCCTGGAAAATGCCATCGCCGGGGTTAAGTTAGGGGCGGTTGATTATCTCCTCAAGCCGGCCAGCATGCGCGAGATTCTGGCCGCAGTGACTGAAGCCTTGCAAAAGCGCCCCCAGCAGTTGTCCACGTAACGAAGGTAAACTTGTCCAATATTTAGGCAAAGCAAAATTATTTTTTAGTCTCGACTAAATTATTTCAAATGAATTTTTTTTGAAATTTAAACTGAAATCTTTCTGAGCGTTTTTTGTGATATAATGGTTATAGAGGCCACATCCCCCCATCTGCGAAAAACCAATAGCCGAACAGAGTTGCTTTACTAGCAAAATAATCCCAAGTTGCTCGTGAGTGAGAATGCCACCAAGTTGCCTGACCATGAGAGAAAAAAACTCGGCTCATGTTCAGTACTAGTGGGTCATTTGTCATGAACATCGACATTTCTCAGGTTATTACTTGACATAGTTATTGCCATCTTTTAGCAATTTTTTGGTAATAGGGGTGCGTGGTCGTATACGGCGAATGTATGCCCCAGAGCCAGCCAGGTCTTGACGCCGCTTGCGGACACGGTCACGGCGAGCCGCCCGTTTGCCACCCCAAACAAACGGGGTTGGATTTTTGTCCCAGCCACGGACAGCGGCCTCCAACCACGCGATAATCTGCTCTGGGTTAGCGGGATGTTGTCCGTTCAGGGCTCGGCGTTCAATGATACCCTGAATAGATTCGGCCCTATTCAGCCAAGAGCCGCCCAAAGGGGTATACAGGAGAGCCACACCCTGGCTGAAACACCATTGCACAAAGTTGTGTGATTTATGTCCAGCCAGATTGTCCTGGACCAACAACATACGCAACGGAGGGAGATCATCAGGCAAGGTGGGGGGTGCAGACAAATCTTCATACCACTCAGCCCACATACTACGGATAACGGCGGGATCCATCCCCTGCGTCGGTGCAGGCAGGGTCGCCAAAATGGCCGATAGTTCCTGTTTCAACCAGGGATGGAGCACACTGTTGGGGCAACTGGTGACCCCTTTAGCCCGCACGTGACCACTGGCTGGATGAAACAGGGTCATCAGTTTGGCCGTGCCATTACGAATGTATTCGTGTGGCTGGCGACCTGGCTCTCCTTGAGGCTGCCAACTGGTTCCAGAATAGGGAATTGTTTGAAAAGGTCCGGCTTGGTCGTGACACCAGACGGCGAAGCCCCTCCCTTCGGCCTCCTTGTAGGCTTTCTCAATTAAGTTTTTTTGGGTATGGCATCTGGATCGACCACTTCAACGATCCCCTCCTTGCGTTTACGCTTAACCTTGCCGGTGTCACACCAAGTACGATCTTGTTGCCATGACCAGCCCACTTGATGCAAGGTCATCCAAATTGTATAAGTGCTGACCCGGGGCAAACCATCGGGGGCTCGCCGCAGGGCCTGTTGCAGCGTTGTCAACGACCAAGTCGCCGTCCCATCTTGTTCCCGGTCTGGAGTGCGGCGAGCTTCGGCCAGTATCCGTTTCTGTTCAGCGACGCCGTAGATGGGTTGCGGGCTACCCCCGTGTCGAGGTTCAATGGCTATCAGCCCTTCTTGGTTGAAGCGGGACACCAATTGCGAGACGGCCTCACGTGAACGTCGTCCAGCGGCTTGGGCCGCTTCGACGTAAGTTTTACCATCAGCCACAGCCAGTAACGACTTGGCCCGTGCAACGTGACTGGCTGGCTCGCTGGGGGCACGAGCAATTTGTTCAAGTACGTCTCGTTCTTCTTGTGTTAGAGTACGGAGTGGGTCTTTTCGTCGGCGGGTCATAGATTAGCTCCTGCAATATAGAATATGTCAACTCACAGTATAGTATACCACACCTGGAGAAATGTCGATGTTCATGACAAATGACCCACTGGTGCAAAGATATTCGTTTAGGTTTCCGACAGTCAAAATGCCGGTGTTGTGGGCGGGACTACGTGAATTGCAAGGTGTTTTTGAGCCAAAAAGTCGTTATGATAACCACTACGTACCCAATGTCATTAAGTTAACGAATAGGTTTGTAACACATAGGGAACCTTTTCGGCTTGACCCGTTTCTTACGGGGGTAAGAGCGGCCTGGACGAATCGGCTCAATGGTTTTGATCATCAACTGCCAGAGCCGATCAAGCAGGAGACGGATATCCGCCCGCTGGAAAAGTAAGACGACGGTGTCCTTCATTTTGGAAAAGGCATTGGTCATGTTGATCTGATAGGCGTAGCGTTTGTCCTGGGCCTGTTGGTCGACCACCTTTTGAGCCGGCTGAGCCAGAATGGCCGTTAAGTTCTTGGTGAAGAGCTTGGCATGGAAATCCTGGTAGACGGCCAGCACGGACTTGCCACTCCAGTTTTCAACTGCCAGACGGGCTTTGAAGGCTTTGTAGTCTTCTTCCACCGGCCAGCGGTGGTGATATAGCTCCTTAAAAAGGGCATAGGGATAGCCTTGGGTATCGGTCAGACTGGTGGCCAACACTTCCACCTCCCCGCTGTCCAGGTCGATGCGCAGCAAGCGGAGGGTCAAGGGGTCGGTCGGCAGACCCCGGGCTTGGCAGGCTTTCCGGGCTTCATAGCCTGGGTAAACGGTCACGATCTGTTCCCGGCGACCTGAGGCGATGAACCGTTCCACCACCTTCCAGCCGGCCAGGGTCATGCGCGCACAAAAATGAGCCTCTTTGGCCATGATCAGGGCAAACAGCCAGAAGGCGGGATAGCCTGCATCAAGCAAGACCAGCTCCTCAGCGGTCAGATGGACAAAATGTAAGGCGGCGGCCGCTCGCTCCCCGACCGCCTTGGGCAGGATGAGCCCATCCAAGCTGACTTGGTTGAGCACATCGAACATCTGGGAGACCCGCGCTTTGGGGCACACCCCGCCAGCAGCCGGATGCCACACCCCAAAGTGCTCCCCCATCTCAGCGGTGTTGGGCAATTCGCTCATCGACCCATCCACCCCTATCAACCGAAACCCATGCCAGGTGAGCGGCTCAAAATGCCCATAGAAATACTGCACCTGTTCCCGATTCAATTCGATGAAGGCTTCGTATCTGAGTTTCTTCCGGGCTTGCGTAAAGGCGCTTTTGGTCACCACCCGGGTGGCGATGTCGCTACCTTTGAGCATTTTGAAAAACTCATCCAACTCATCTTGGGCGGCCCGCTTCAGTGAGTTCAGCAAGAACAGCACCACCAGGGCGAACGGTAAACATCGCTCGCGGGTAAAGTCTTCCGGTTTCTGGCGATGGCGCGCCTTAAATTCATCCGAAGCCAGGAGGCTTTTGAGCCGTTTGAATAGATTCTGGCAAACCGTTTGAGTTTGTGAATTCATGCGGTACTCCTTCCTCTGAGGTATAGTTCACTGGGTTGTACCGCATGATTATACCCTACTTCTGTCGTTTCGCTTAACTTAATGACATTGACTACGTACCCACCATAAATTTCTTGCACTTGTTCTAAACATGAGCCAAAAACTCATTTATATAAAATAAGGAAGTTGTTAATGGTTCGTGCGAGCCGGTTGGCAGTCATAGCCTTTATAGCAGTTGTCGTTTTCCCAGGAGTGACAAGTTGTGCCGTCACCCATAATCCACCCACACCTTCCCCGTTTCCAACGTTAAAAACACCCCCTCAGCCTACCCTAATACTAACCCCAATATCTACAGATACAGCCAGCAAAGCAACGCTTGATCCAACACCCGTGATGGGCACCCATAATTTACCTCAAGCACCAACACCGACCGCCACCTCAACGCTAAAAGCACCTGCTCCTAACCCAACAAAAACTTTTACCCCGCCCTTAATACCGACGCAGACACCGGCACCCCCTACATCAACCCTAACACCCCCGACGATTACCGCCCGACTAAACACTTTTACCCCAACCCTAATACCAAGCCTGGTGCCAACGCCGCTAGATACAGCCAGTGAAATGGATATCAAACTTACCGCTATGATAGGCTCGATCTTGGCTAATCCGGCCGACTTTGCCGATCAAGAAGTAACGATTGTCGGCTACTACCGGGGCTGGGACTTGCTGAAGGAGGTAAGCACCGGCCCACCAGTGACCCGCAGTGACTGGGTGATTGCAGACTCGAGCGGCGCGATTTACGTTGAGGCTCGGAATCACTTTGACCAGGCGCTTGGTCTCGATCCCAGTTCTGGCGACGACACAACCAAGATCCTACACCTGGTTGGTATAGTCAGGATCAGCAACCGGGGGCAAGCCTATATCGAACCTAAAAAAGTTGAATTAGTCAGGCCTTAGGCCGCTAACCGTAGGTAGTATGAGGTAGATCATTATTCCTGATAATGCCTACAGTAAAGGAGGATGATTGATGATAATTTAACGATTCTCGGAATTTATCAAATTCCGAACAGTATTTTCTTTCTCACTACCGTATACCCCCCCGATTTGACAGATTTCAAGAACTGACAGGGGGGAAAATAGACTGAATCCAACCTGGCAAAAAGCGAATTCGGTCAAAAATCTTTTGGCAAAAGTGCCAGAAAGCCG
>DAOUMU010000290.1:0-5832 GCA_034409055.1 Anaerolineae bacterium | reverse complement strand
CGTGCCAACCGGCTGACAGGACTTTTGTATTCGCTCATCTTTCCTCTTTTTTTCTTGAATGTAATGAACGACATATTTTATGCAGGAACTTTTTTTGAACAAATTCTTTCAGATTCAACACCCTAGTCAAGGACTGAAGCGTATTGCCCTTGCGCCCGACCCGCTCAAGATTGTGATCGGCAATATTTATACCGACCAACAATTGGCGGCCATTGCCAGTGGCTCGTTGGAGGTGATCCGTCCGGTAAAAACCGTTCTGGCAGAGATTATTTTGGAGCAATTAAACGAAACCACTTATTTACAGGTCAATGGTTTAAGCCGGGGGCATGGGCCACCGATTGCCAACGGCGGCCATTACCAACCGACTCAGACGGTTCCCCGCTTGGGGATGGCTTGGCAAGATAAGGGCAATCTTTTTGGTACCAGCTCCCGCCTTGTTTTTCCCAGTGACACCTTTACCTTTATTCGTCTGGATCGGAAGCTGGTGGGTGTGCAGGCTTTTACCAATGGGGTCGCTGTGCAGCGCAAGGGCGAAGATTTCGCCACCTACTTTGTTGGCTGTTATCCGCACGAGGCGGCCCTGGTGGCGGCCTTCGTGATGGCTAAGATACCGGCATTGCGCCCTATCTAACGTACAAAATGACAAACGGTATGGTTAGCAAGGAGAGGAGGGTCGAAAGCAGGATAATGCTGCTGACCAGCTTGGCGTCGCTGTTAAATTGGGTGGCCAGAACGGCGGAGATAACCGCCGTGGGCATAGCGGCCTGTACAATGCCTACCTGGCGGGTAATACCTTCCAATCCCAGCAGAAGAGCCAGGAGGACCCCCACAACTGCGCCGCCAAACAGGCGTATCGACGAAGCGCCGAGCATGACCCTCCATTGTCCCTGCAGCGAAGCCCGCGAAATCTGAATACCCAGCACGATTAACATGAGCGGAACGGCGGCATTGGCCAGAATATTGGTCAGCCGCATGATGGGATTGGGGATGGACACTTGCCCCAGATTGACAAGCAACCCCAAAATGGCGGCATAAGGCAGAGGGACACTGACCACATTTTTTAATGCTTGACCGATTGAAGCTTTGCCCCAGGAGGCCAGAAAAATGCCTACGGTGTTCGCGTAAAGACCGCCCAGTATGCCGATGACAATGGCTCGTTCCAGACCGGGCTGACCAAAAGCAAACTCGTTGAGGGGAATACCGTAGTTAGCCCCATTGATTAATGAAGCGGAGAGGACAAAGGCGCTGCCAGTAAGCCGGTCCATCTTTAACCAGACGCTGATGAGCCAGGCCAATACCGTAATCGCGCCGCTAAACAAAATTGAAAAAAGAATTAATTGGCCAAACTCATCCCCTGTAATCGATGAGTTGGCGATACCATAAAAGGCCAGGGCCGGACTGGTCAAATAGATGACAATCCGGGATATGCTGCCGGTCTCAATGGCTTTGGTTTTATCGAGGAGGGCCCCCAGGCCGGCTATCAGAATAATCGGGGCAATCGTTGTCAGGATAATGTTGATGATTTGTAGCATATAGGGGCTCTGGGTTTTGGCAGGATTATTGGGGTTAGGGAGGGGACTAATTATAATAGATGTCTAGCCCATTTGGGTCATCAAACTCAAAAAGCTCTTCGAAGTCGTCATCGTCAAGATCAGGCAGGCCGAAGTCGAATAGCTCAAAAGAGCCATCAAAAAGGTTCAACTCGTCCAAAGCTTCCTCGGCGGCCAGGGCCAGGGTTTCGACTTCACTGTTGAGATAAAATTCCAGGGCTTCACGGGCAGCAGGACCACCAATGTGTCCCAGGGCCCAAATGGCCATCTCTTGTACTTCCAGGTCGAGATCTCGCTCGACAAGATTAATCAACTTTGGCACAGCCTCGGCGGCTTCCAACTCACCGCAAGCCCGAGCCGCTTCAAAGCGAATTTCGCTGCTGGAGTTATCCAACTCGGGGATCACCCAAGACCGCCACCTTATATCAGCATTGCGCCCCATAGCGAAAATGGCACTGGCCCGCATTTTTTCATCTTCGTCATAGTAGGCATTTTCGATGATCTGAGTTACGTTTGGCTCGCCCGAGTAGGCAATGGCTTCAATGGCCCGCCGCCGTACCTCGAACTCTCGCTCTGGCCGATAAATGGTTTCCAGCAGGGCTTCTTCGGCCAGAAGGGCCCGGTGCTGATCAATTTTTTCCAATTCTCGCAAATATATGAATTTGCCCAGGGCAGTGGCTGCTGCGGCCCGAACGATGGCCTCTTGATCGGTTCGTAATAAGTGGACCAGGGGGGCAATCAAAGCAGGGCTCTCATGCTCCCACAAGCCGTTAATGGCTGAGGTGCGTACTTCGGCGTCCTCGTCAGCCAGTCCCAGCAGAAAGACAGGGTCAAAATAGACCTCAAAGTTGACCTCGCTGATCTCGACCAGTTCGCGCATAATATCCCGCCGGCGTTGGCATAGTATCGTCGGCCAGATGTTTTGAAAGATTTCCAGGGCTTCCTGGTCCATCTTTGACAGGATGTATAGACTGGCAGTATGAAGCTTTTTGTCTGTAGCGATTTGGTTTAATGCATCTTGGAAGGCTTTGCTCATCTCAATAATTGTCACGGATAATATGGTTATTAGAATAAACTGGCCCAATCTATGGCCGGAATAGGATCCCTAATATCGTAGTAGCTGATCACCAACATAAGCGTGACCAGTAGAGCCAGCCCAATAAAATGGATGGCTCCTTCTTTTTCCGGGGCTACTCGTTTGCCCCGAATAGCCTCAATGATGATGAACAAAATACGTCCACCATCCAGAGCCGGCAGAGGCAGCAGGTTGGTAACAGCCAGAGCTGTACTGATGATCGCTATGATCGAGAAGACCGGGAACCACCAATTAAAGGAGACCGCCGCATCAACCGCTGAGGCAGTTTGTTGATAAATACCGACCGGACCGGTGGGACGGGCCGCTTCGGCCGGGATAATATCCCTGAGAATGGCTATCGGCACGTAAAAAGTTAAGGCCACGTATTGGGTAGTTTGTGAAACGCCGGTGATGAGGGCCCGATGAAGAGGATAGTAAATAACTTTGGTCTCAATATCGACATAGTCGATGCGAACGCCCATTGCGCCCTCATTTTCGGGGGGATTAAGTCGTGGCACCAGTGAGGCTGTCACAATCCGGCCATCTCGTTGCAGGCGTAGATTAATTTCCTGGCCCTGGTGCTGTTGCACATAATGGACCAAATCTCCCACATACTTAAACTCAAGCCCTTCTGCGCCCAGAACAATGTCATCGACTTGCAGCCCCGCTTTGGCTGCCGGTGTGTCAGGCACAACTTCGGTGATAATCGTTTTGGCCATAGGCATTTCTTCGCCGGCGGCATTGATGCCGGTAATCGGTTCCGGTACACCCGACATAGAGGTCAGGGTAAAAAAGACAATGGCCGTGATCAGATTCATCAGCGAGCCGGCAATCAATACGGCAAAACGGACCCGTTTGCTTTTGCTGGCAAAGCTACCCGGTGCGCTGGGGTCTTCTTCGCCAACCATGCGGACATAGCCTCCAAAGGGAATCCAGTTTAAGGAGTACTCGGTCGGTCTGGTTAAGGCTTCAACAGTGACCACAGGTAACCCTTCAGTAGCGGCTGATTTGGCCGTAAGATTGGGCTTGGACAGTTTGAGCCATTTTGGTCTGTTTGCTTGTTGTTCTGACTTTTTTTCTTTCTCGGCCGGTTCGATCAACTCCAGCTTGGTAACAACAGGACGTCCTTTCTCATCGATGGTAGTTTTGGCATAAACCCGAACCCCCGCTTGAATCGTCCGGGGCACATTCACTTTACGGTCGATCACAAACTCGTGGCCATCCAAGGTGATAAGACCTTCCTCCTGCCACAGTTTGAGGGCCCGTGGCGGAAAACCAATGGCAAATTCTTCCACGGTAATACCTGACCGCTTGGCGACGATAAAGTGTCCCAATTCATGGACAAAAACCAAGAGGCTTAAAATCAGCAGAAATGCAATGATTGTCACAACCAATGATACCTTTCGGGAAGCTTCCCTATAAAAATCTAGTGGTCATTATACCCACCCCAGGCACTCTTGCCAAAACGAGCTAGAGATTTAAGGTAATTATTCACCCTACTGGGCTAATTAACCTGGCTGGGCCACCAGGACCACTTAATAAGACCTCTTGAACGCCGGGAATCTTACGGACTTCTGCTGCTACGGTTTCAGCATGGGCTGCTTCGCAAATAAGATGGACATTAGGTCCGGCGTCGATAGTAAAGTAGACTGGCAGGGCCTGGGCACGCCACTGTTGGCTGGCCTGAATGAGGGCCATCGTGGCCGGATTCCAATAATACAGGGGCGGCTGGCTGGTCATGATGACTGCGTGCATGATAACGGCATCCTCCTCGATCACCGGTCCCATTCTTGACAGGTCGCGCGCCAAGAGCGCCTCCCGGCAGGCTTCCAGCCGTACCTCTGTCCCGGTCATCCGTGCTGCTTGCAAGGAGCTGGTTTGAGCCAGGCGATGTCCGCCGGTCGACCCGACAGCCTTGTGCTCCCGACTGACAATAATAACCAGATCACGTAAATCCCAGTGGTCGGGTGGGGCCACGCTGGTGGCAATCGATGTCTCATCATTGCCGGTTACCCACTGGCAATAACCGGTCGGCACAGAGCGACTGGCCGAGCCGGAACCACGCCGGGCCAGCCGGGAAAGGGCGGTCTCATCCAAAGCCAGTCCTGCTGCCGCCGCACCGGCCACACTCAGCGCCGCAAAGGCTGAGGCCGAGGAGGCAATACCCGAACCGATCGGAAAATTATTGTCCGATTCGACCCGGGCTGGTAATTTTAACCCTGCCTGCTGCCGTACCAGGTCAAGATGAGCCGTGACCCGCTCCAGGGCTGGCCCTGAAATAGAGGCATTGTTAATAATCAACTGATCACCGGTCAGGTTTTTTTCAAAAGTGACGGTGGTGACGGTTTGCAAACGGCCCAGATTCATGGATAGGGAAGAATTGGCCGGTAAGCGTAAGGTATCATCCTGATTGCCCCAATATTTAATGAAAGCAATGTTGGGATGAGCCAGGGCTGTGGCCCGACGCTCACGAGCAGCCTGCTGCCAAAGCTGTGTTTGTTCAGCCGTTGAGCTGGATGATCTATGCTGAGAGATATGTGATTTGTGATTTGTCACTTGCTACTTGTTCCGCTTTTCACGCCCGGGCTTTTTGCTGGCTCGCAATAGAGCCGTTTTGAGTGCTTCCGGTGTGGTTGAGAATAGCCGTTTGCCGTTGACCCACAACTTGCCCTGCCGTACGCCAACTAAAATGTAGCTGTATGCTTCTGGATCATCCGGGTCGGGTTTGCGCGCTTCAGAAATTGGTCCCTGCCAGACCAGGCTGATGACCCGGTCATAGTCACCGGCTCTATCGAAAATGTCTAACACCCCTTCCCCACCTAATAACACTTTTTGCACCTGGCGTAGCAGTTCATGGGCTTTGCTTTCACGCAAAAGGTTACTGGCCTCGTCCGGCTCGACCTCCGGCTGCTTTTGTTCAATTTCGGTTTGACGTTTGGCCTTATCGGCTTCGTGTAGTTGGTGTAACTGCTCTAGCCATTCGTCGCTCACGTGTTTCCTCCCCTGGTGAGGTCAACTAATTGCTGTAAGTCAGGATGCTTGTGCATATCTAACATTCTGAAACTAAATTCTATCATGGGTCAGGCATAAGGTCGAGTCCGGCAAGGGTGCGTTTCAGTTTTGGGGCGAGTTATGATTTAGCAACTGGTTCAGCCTTTGGAGTCGAGGCTTCAGCCGGTCGTGGCCCCGTTTGGACCGGCTGAAGCC
>DAOUMU010000289.1:0-15164 GCA_034409055.1 Anaerolineae bacterium | reverse complement strand
TCTCTGGGCAGTTTCCTCCAGAGAAACAGGAATCTTATGGCTGACTGGCATTTTGCCAAGCCCCATTAGGCTGAATTGTTAATGTGCTGCTCCGTCAAAACGGTTGTTATGAAACACTCTGGTAAACTTAAGCGCGTTGTTCAACAAGTTAATCAACACCTGTCGCAATTTGACTTCATCGGTGCGAATGGTGCGGGGTACGTCGGGCGAATGCTCAAAGGCCAGACGTATTTGCCTGTTATCGGCCCGCAAACGAAACATACCTTCCAACTCGGTCAGCATTTGATGCAGGTCAAACACGGTTTTGTTGAGTGCCATCCGGCCGGCTTCAATTTTAGAGAGTTCCAGCACCTGGTTGATAAGGGTCAGCAAGTGCTCGCCGCTGCGATTGATAATCCGCAGGTTTTCTTGTTGTTTGGGGGGGAGGGTTTTACTGCGGGCAATAATTTGGGTAAAGCCGATAATTGCGTTCAGGGGCGTCCTGAGTTCGTGGCTCATATTGGCCAGAAAGGTGCTTTTGGCGTGATTGGCGGCCTCGGCTTTATCCTGCAAGCGCCTGGCTGTATCCAGGGCTGTGACCAACTCTTGCTCAGCTTCTTTCACTTCACTGACGTCCGTAATAGAAGCCCTGAAACCCGTTAGCTCACCTTCCTGCAGAATAGGGGCGGCCTTCAACAGTACGGGTATCTCGGCTCCGTCTTTTTTCAGAACACGATACTCCGTGGGGGCAAGGTCCCTCCCCTCCAATTGACTCGATACACGCCGGGCGGCCCTTTCTCTGTCTTCCGGATGGATCAATTCCATGCCGTTCAGTCTGGCTTTGATGTCTTCCTCGGTATACCCAAACATCTCCAGCCCTGATTTGTTGACGTAGGTAACTATGAAATCGGCGTCCAATTCGACAACCGCTCCCGGCAAGAGTTCGGTCATCTCCCGGAAACGTTTTTCACTTTCTGTCAGTTTCTCGGTGCGGGCGGCCAATTCCCTGGTCCGCTCTGCTATTTCTACCTCCAAGGCACGGCTGCGCTGTTCGATGGCATACACACGCCAGTGATAGGCGGCATAAAGCAGTATGGCCACAACTGCCAGAGCCGCCAGCCGAAACCAGGTGGTCTCCCACCACGGCGGCAGGATGGTCAGCTTCAAGGTCACTTCATCGTTGCTCCACAGGCCGCTGTTGTTGCTGCCCTGCACACGAAAAACGTAGTCGCCCGGCGGCAGGCTGGTGTAGGTCGCAAAACGACGGTTGCTGCCGACTTCGTTCCACGCCTCTTCAAAGCCTTCCAGTTTGTAGCGGTAACGGTTTTTGTGGGGGGCCGCATAGTTGAGCGCGGCAAAATCAAAGGAGATGATGTCCTGGTTGTGATTGAAGGTGAGTTGCTCGGTGAAGTTGATGGCCTGGGTTAACGGCGACTCCTGGCCAATGCTCAGCGGCTCGTTGAAGAGACGAATTTGAGTAAGCACTACCGGTGGCTGGTAGACGTTCTCCTCAATCTGGTCGGGGTAAAAGGCGGCGAGTCCCTGCTCACCGCCAAAGTACATCCGCCCGCTGGAGTCTTGCCAGGCCGAGCCAAAAATAAACTCATTGCCTGCCAAACCATCGCTAACATCATAGACGTGGAACGTTTCGTTTTGAGGATCGAATCGGGCCAATCCCTGGGCCGTGCTTAACCAAAGATTGCTTGGCCCATCGGCCAGTATTGCCAGCACGTTGCTGGACGGCAAGCCGTCCCGGTCGGTGTAGCTGGTGAAGTTGGCCGTGGTCGACTCAAAACGGTGGAGGCCGTCATCGGCCCCTGCCCATAAGTTGCCACGCTGGTCTCGGTACAGGGCGTGAACCGGGGCATACGGCGCTTGATAATTGTCAATGCGTCCACTGTGGGGATCAAATCGGGTGAGCGTACCGGGGCTGGCCAGCCACACCGTGCCGCCTGAATCACCGTAAATAACCTGAACATTTTCCAAATCTATGCCATCAGGCGGCGGTTGAAATGTTTCGGTGTGGGAGTCAAAGAGAAAGAATCCTTGCCGTTGGCGGCCCAGCCACAGCAACCCGGTTTCGTCCTGATAAATGGAGGTGAGGGGATTGGGCGGGCCGTCAATCTGCCCCGGTAAATCGTAAGCCGTAAATTGACCGTTTTCAGGATTGAAACGGTGCAGTTGGTTGCCCAGGCCAAACCAAACCTGTCCCTCCTGCCCGTGGATCATTGCCGTAATCCCAAACGGATCGAAACCGGCGGGTGTGGCCGGGTAATAATGCTCTATTTGCCTGCTGGCTGGATCAAAGTGATTGAGAACGTTATCCGTGCCCAGCCACAAAGCGCCGGACTCATCACCGGCGATGCTGGTCACTCTGGCCGCACCTGGGGTGTTGGGATTATCCGGGTCGTGTTGGTAGCGGGCAAACTGGCTCTGGCGAGGGTCAAAAAGATTCAAGCCGGCATTTTCGGTGCCAATCCAAATCAGACCGGCCTCATCCTCAAATAACGAGAAGGTGCGATCACTACTCAAGCTGTTGGGGTCGCCGTGGTGGTGGGTGAAATGATCGGTAAATTGTTCTGTTTGCAGGTCAAAACGGAATAGGCCCTGCAGGGTTGCCAGCCACACCTGTCTGTTTTGGTCAACCCGCATATCCACAATGGGTACCGAGCCGGCGGGTAATTGATAAGTAGTGATTTTTTCAGTAGCAGGATCAAGCTTGTGCAAGGATGGACCGCTGAACCAGATGTGCCCGGCATCATCTTCATATAAAGCCCGGATTTCGCCGGGAGTATCCGGGGGCACATAGCGCGTGAAGCGTCCGGTGTGGGGATCAAACTTGATGACCCCGCTGCTGGCGGCCAACCACAAGTTACCGGCCCGGTCTTCGATAATATCCCAAACCTGGCTGCCGGGGCCGCGCGGCATATCGGGTGTAAAGGGATAACTGGTGACGTGCTCAGTGGTGGGATCAAAGCGACGGAGTTGATCGTCGTTTGTTCCCAACCAAACCTGTCCCCGACTATCTTCAAACAGTGAAAAAATTCCGGTGAGAGGGTCAAGTTCAATCGGTACCGGGCTAAACTGTTCCAAACGGGGATCGAAGATAGACAGGCCATTTTGGGTGGCAAACCAGAGCCTGTCCTGAGTGTCTTCAATAATATCAAGAATGGTATTCCCGCTGAGGCTGTTGGGATCGTCGGGATCATGCCGGTAGGTGATAAAGTTGTAGCCGTCGTAACGGCTCAAGCCATCGCGGGTGCCAAACCACATAAAGCCCTGGCTATCTTGAAAGATAACCTCGACGTGAGCATTGGCCAGGCCGTCGGTGGTGGTCAGGTGGGTAAAACGAGTGGTCGGGCTTAAAGGCGTTGGCGCGCCATCTGGGGATGGCGTGTCACCTTCTTGGGCATAGGTGGGCTGCGCGGCAATGGTCAGGCAGAATATAAAGAGTAGCAAACATAATTTGAGAACTCGCTGCATCGGATATATTCCTCGGTAGTGATTGCTAAGGGTTGAGAATTCTTAGCCTTAATATTATACCACAAGAGGTGGGGTGTCGGTGACAATAACGGTTGCTGTGTCGCTATCTTATGCTTCCTCGTCATCGGTCACACGCAGCCCAACGCCGCAGGCAAACCTGCGGCGTTTTGTTTTGGCTGGTGGGTAATTTCTTTGTCCCGGTTTACTATTTTCCCGCTGGTGATCCGCCTTGTGGTACACAGGCCAGTTGTTCGGCGATGGCCAGACAGGTTCCACTTACCTCCCCGTGGGGCGTGGTGAATTGGCAAGCAGCATTCTCGTTCAAGCCGCTGCAAGCGTTGATGGCTTCCTGGGGCGGGCTGCCACCGGCCGGCGGTTGCCCGCCGGATGATTGATTGCTTGTCGGCGGTTGGGCGGCAGCATCCGCGCCGGAGCCGGCTCCCTCTACAAATTGGGCGCCGCCCCGCACCAGGCGGACGTAGTTGTAGATGCGGATGGCATCACCCTGCGGACCGTGGCCGGTGGCCCAATCTGCGGGATTCCCACTTTTGGGATCGCTGCGTTGGGCGCCCGCGCCGTGGACGTCTATCCAGGCGTTGTGCATATAGCCCAAAGCCCGTCCGAAACTGATATACACGCCTGCAAAACCACTGCCATTGGACTTGACGTGGGTGGTGCCCGTCCAGAACCAGGGGTAGTCAACCTCGCCGGCCTCATTGGTGATCGCGGTGATATTGAACACCGGGGCGATGGCCGCGGAATTGGTCGCGTCAGGCGCCCGGGAGTAGTCGAGGATGCTCTGCATCTCCTTGGCGTTGGGTAGCCGCCAGTCGCTGTAGCCCAGATAGTTCTCGTTATTCTTCTGTTGAACCCAGGCCAGGGCCTCTTCCCAGGTCATGCCACTCCCGCTATCGTCCTGCGACCACATCAGACCGGTGGCGTAGTCGGTGACCGTGCCGTCGCCATTATCGGTAAAGTCGTTGATCCCGTAGGCGGTGTTGCCGCGGACAAAATAAACGTAATTCAACTTGGCGCGCGGGCCTTGGTCGCCGGATGGATAGCCCTTGATGCGGCCGTCGGCCAGATTGAGGCCGAAGGTGGCTGTTTGGTTGCCGAAGACGGTGCCGAGGTAGGTGTTGCTCGACCAGAACTGGGCATCGATGTTGCGCTCTCCGGCGGCTTCGTCGCCATAGCCAAACGCGAAGTAGTCGGTGTCGATGAAGGGCGTCAGGCCGGCGGTACCACCGCCGATGAAAGGATCGGTGCCGCGGAAGTCCATCAGCGAGTAGAGTTCTTTGATGGTCGGCAGCCGCCAATCGCTGTAGCCGCCGTAGTTCTGGGGATTCAGCACCGTGTCGGCATAGGTCTGCGCCTCGGCAAACGTGAGCTTGTCATCGACGTTGATGTCGCCGTCGCCGTTGAGGTCAGGGCTTTGCGTCCAGGTTAAGCCGGTCACGTTGTCGGTAACGGTCAAACCGTCCGCGCTGGGCGTGTAGCTGGCTTGGTTGCCGGCGTATTGGGCATCCTGGCCGTAGTAGGCTGCTCCGGCCTGCGGGCAGGAGATGGCATTTTGGTCACTGTAGCAGGCCGTCTGGCCGGTATCTACAATGGGGTAGCTGCCGGGCACTGCCGGTTCACCAACAGTTGCCTGGCTGCTTGTTGCGGACGGCTGCTGGGCCGGGACGGTTTCGGTCTCCGGCCCGGAATTGGCCGGCGCCTGATTGGCCGGTGGTTGACCGGCTTGACCTTCACTTCCCATTCCGGCAGCAAACAAGGCATTTTGCAGGTCTTGTTCCGTAATGCCCAAAGTTTGCGCCGCTGCCGCAAAGTCAGGTGGCGGCGGGCCGAGGGCAGCCATCAGGTCTTGTTCGGTAATGCCCAAAATCTCGGCAGCAACGGCCAAATCGGGCGGGTTTTCCGGCTCGCTCTGATCGGCGGGCGGCGCATCAGGCGGGGCTTGTTCCGCCACGCCGGATTGGGCAGAGGCGTTGCCAGCCGACTGCTGGTTGGATTTTTGAACTTGCTCAGGCGCGGATGGCGCTTCACCGGCGGGCTGTTGATTAGCGGGTTGAGCCTGTCCATCAGGCGGCGTATCTTGAGCAGCATCCGGGGGCGGGCCAGGCTGGCAAGCCGCCAGCGCCAAACTCAACACAATGAAGATAAGAACAATGATTGATTTTTTGGTTAACATTTTTGCACCTTTCCTTTTAGTTAAAATTTATTGGTTTATTGTAAATGTTTCCTTCTCCAAACAGAGTTTTAGATGATTACTGGACCGGCAGCCCCGGATAGTCCGCTGCATAGCGGGTGACCCGGAACACGGGGCCGGTGTAATCGTAGCTCCAGACGGTTTCTTTTTGTGACGTCACCTCGAAGAAGTCGCCGTTAGGCCCATCGCAGATGAGGGTGTTGCCGTCAGAAAGTCGCTGCGCCCCGGAAATATTGGTGGCGTAGAAGTCGGTGGGGGTGCCGGCGGTGTAGGTCCAGGTTGGGGCTGTTGGCCCGTAGGCCGAACCGGCGGCCAGGGTGTAGTTGCCCGGGTCATCCACCGGCGGCACGATCTCGTCAACGGAGGAGTAGTTGCCGCCCGAACGTCCCGTGCCGTTGTTGAAGACCAGGATGTTGCCTTCGCCCGGATAGCCGGACGGAATCCACTGGGCGTCGTGCTGCACAAAGAGTTGCTGGTCGGCTGCACTTCCGGCATCGTAAGCCTGAGGATTGCCCCAGCGGTAGAGCAAGTCGCCGCCTTTGCCGCTGTTCCCGCCGTTATGCCCGGCGGCGTCGGCGGTGGTGGTGCTGTGGTCAATCACCCAGATTTCACTGAAATTGTGTGCGCTGAGCAGAATCTGGTCGAACTCGGCGTTATAGTCAATCGAGTTGATGTGGTTCCAGTCGGCACGGCCGTTCATTACAAAATTGAGGTCGATCAGCTCCGGGTGGTCGGCCACCACGCCGTAGTTGGCCTGGGTGTTATCGTAATCCTGAATGAGATGGTCCCAAACGTGCCACTCCCAGACAATGGTGTCGGTGGCGGGATTGACCTCGATGACGTGATCCGGCCAGAGTTCCCCGTCTGATAACAGGCCGGGGTTGCGACCGGCGGCGATGGCCTCGGCCTCTGTTTTGAGTTCCCAGGCGATCATCAACACGTTGCCGTTGGGCAGCGGTTCGATGTCGTGGTGCAGCCGGACCTGGCTGCCGGCGTATTCAAACGCCCACGTCACCGTGCTGTTCGGCGCTATCTCCTGCACAATGCCGCCCGCGCCGCCGGTATTGAAATCCCCCGGCCCGGTGTTGCCGGTGCGCAAGAGGTTGCCGTTCTCCAGCAAGTATACCGAAAGCCCGGGCCGGTAGCTGCCCGTCCAGGTGTAAACGGTCTCCCCTGCCTCGTTGAGCAGGTAGGTGCTGGTAGAGCCAATCGGGGCAAAGAGGTTGTATCCATCACCGGTTGTGGGGGTGGCGGTCGGCGTGGCAGTCGGAGTGGCAGTCGGGGTGGCAGAGGGGGTTGAACTGCCGCCCTTAAGAATCAGTGGCAGATAGACCTGGTAATTCTGGGTGGAGGTTGTCTCCGCATCGCGCACCAGGCGGACGTAGTTGTAGATGCGGATGGCGTCACCCTGGGGGCCGTGACCGGTGGGATAGTCGGCGGGGTCGCCGCTTTTGGGGTCGCTGCGCTGCGCTCCGGCGCCGTGGACGTCCAGCCAGGTGTTGTTCATGTAGCCCATTGCCCGGCCAAAACAGATATACACACCGGCAAAACCACTGCCATTGGACTTGACGTGGGTTGTGCCCGTCCAGAACCAGGGGTAGTCAACCTCGCCGGCCTCATTGGTGATCTGGGTGATGTTAAACACCGGGTCGATAGCGGCGGAGTTGGTCGCATCGGGCGCCCGGTCGTAGTCGAGGATGCTCTGCAGCTCCTTGGCATTGGGCAGCCGCCAGTCGCTGTAGCCGAGGTGGTTCTCGGCGTTCTTCTGCTCGACCCAGGCCAGGGCTTCTTCCCAGTTCATCCCGTCACCGCTGTCATCCTGCGACCACATCAAGCCGGTAGCGTTGTCGGTGATCGTGCCATTACCGTTATTGGTGAAGTCGTTGACCCCGTAGGTGGTGTTACCGCGCACAAAGTAGACATAATTCAGCTTGGTGATTGGGCCGGACGTGTCGGACGGATAGCCCTTAATGCGGCCATCGGCCAGGTTCAGGCCGAAGGTGGCCGTTTGGTTGCCGAAGACGGTACCGAGATAGGTGTTGCTTGACCAGAACTGGGCGTCGATGACGCGCTCGCCGGCATCGGTATCGCCATAGCCAAAATCAAAATAGGTGGTGTCGATGAAGGGAATCAGGCCGGAGGTATCGCTGCCTGAGTAGCCGCTGGGGTCGGTGCCGCGGAAGTCCATCAGCGAGTAGAGTTCTTTGATGGTCGGCAGCCGCCAATCGCTGTAACCGCCGTAGTTCGCGGCGTTGAGCGTGCCGGGGTAGGCTTGTGCCTCGGCGAAGGACAGTTTGTCGTCGACGTCGATGTCGCCATCGCCGTTCCAGTCGGGGCTTTGGGTCCAGGTCAGGCCGGTCACGTTGTCGTAGACGGTCAGTCCGTCCGCACTGAGTGTGTAGCCGGGCTGGTTGCCGTCGAACTGGGCATCTTGCCCGTAGAAGGCTTGCCCCTCTGCCGGGCAAGTGATTGCCGGGCCGTCGTCATCGTAGCAGGCGGTCTGCCCGGTGTCGACGATGGGGTAGGTGGTGGCCTGGGCGGCAGGGGCGGCAAATATAGCTCCGTCACCAGTAGAATAATTTACAAACAATAAGCATACTACGCTGATTACAATTACAAAAATGCGAAACATAGCGGTCTCCTTGATGATAGTGATTTTGACACGATCCTCTGTACAAGGATCAATGGCAGAAAAGGTTTATCAAGAAAAAGATTAACAAAAAGATGTTCAGAAGTTGTTTAGATGGTGTAAAAAAAGTTCGAAAATTCATAGAACAGTAAAGTGTATCAAAAAAGCAACTTCCGACCCCAATCGCAACTCTGCCTGAAATCTTGGCCCCATGCCCGTATTTGGCCGATACCAGCCTCGGTTTTCGGGAGTCATCCCTGACTCCCCTGAAAAAACCAGGTTTTTGAGAAATTAGCAGGGATGACAGGTTGATTTTAGCTAACAAGTGGGGCAATATTCTAAATTCAAGGACCAAAAAACCTGGTTTTTAGCCTGTCCGCCCCACCAACTGGTAGTCAAAGACCTTTTTTCAGTAGAGTCATCCCTATATTCCGGGGTTGCTATCCGTAAATTATAGGGGTGTCCGCCAGCAAAGAGGCTCAAAGCGGAGGTTACTTTTTGGCCTTGCAAGTGGCGCTTTTAACGTTCTATGAAATTGTAAAAATGGCGTAAAAAATGTTAGGTTTGAGAATCAGGGATGTGGCTATAATTGAGTAGGTGCCGGGAATAGTGTTGGCTCGTCACCTTCTTGGGCATAGAGGGGTTGAGCGGCGATGGTCAAGCAGAATATTACATCAAACCAGAATTTGGCTTGCCAGCGGGGTAAGTGGTTGGATGCTTTATGAGGTTGCCTTACCGGAAGTTACTTTTTCATTGTCAATTCTGGTTCTATGAATGTAACGTCTCCCCTTACCTGCTACTCCACCCGCTCCCAGCCATTCAACCGGCTCTCCAAAACATAAGTCACCCCCTGGTCCGTCTGGAACATCAAGCCGGTTTCAAATTCCTGCAACGTCGCCTCAAAGAGGTGCTCCTGGCTGGTGACGTTGCCCAGGAGCTGGCGGACCTTGGGCTGGCTGCACCACACTTTGCCGAAGCCGCGTTGGGGGGTGGGTGGGGTTTGCGGGGGGGAGATGTCCGGGCAGGTGTAGGCCGGTTGGCTGTCGTCCCAGGTATCGTCGAAACGGGCGTAGGGTTGAATCGAGGGGATGACGTAGATGGCGGCCAGGTCGCTGCGCCAGAACATGTGGCCACCCTGGAAGGTCTGCTCGGCCATCATCACCTTTTGACCGGCCAGGGGGCAGCCCAGTTGGGCCACCCGTCCGGTCCACAGATCAGCCAGGTAAGCGGGAGTATTGGGGCAATCGGCCGGCGAGGCCGGAAATTGGGGAGTCGGGGTGGGTAAGTCGGTGGGGCGGGGGGCCGGAGTGGGGGTGGCCTGCATGGCCACACCGCGTCGGCCGGTCAGGGCGTTGGACCAGGATTGGCCCCCGTCGTCGGAGATAAAGAGGCCGCCCTCGGCCAGGGCCGCGTAGAGCCGCTCGCTGCTGAGACGCAAGACCTGGATGGATTGGGGCGTGTCTTCAACCGGATTCAGGGGCAACCCGGCGCTGGCGCTGGTCCAGGTCTGGCCGCCGTCTCGGCTGCGATAGACGCCCACGTCGGTGCCCAGAAAGAGGATGCCGTCGGCAGTTTGGACCAGACTGCTGCTCCAGACCCGCTCGTCGGCAATATTCTCGCCCCGGTCAAGCCAGGTTTGGCCATCATCCGTGGACACCAACAGATGCCCGCCGAGCGCGCCCAGGTAGAGCCGGTCATCAGGGGAAATGACCAGGGACTGGGCGAAATACCCGCTCTGCTCGCTGGTTACCAGGGACCACCTGCGCCCCCCGTCGATCGAGTGCAGCAATCCCCCCTCTCGCAGCCAGGCATAGACTTGGCCGTCGGTGGCGAAGTGGGGGGAGAAGGCGATCAGGCTCACGTCCGAGGCTCCCTCGACGGTGGCTCCATCGAAGACGACCTGCCAGGTGTCGCCGCCATCGGTCGAGCGAAGCAGTTGGTTTTGCCGGTAATCTCCCCCGGCCAGCACCAGGTCATCGGCGGCAAAATTGGGCGAGACGGCCAGGGCGGTTACCGTCAAACCGGTCGGCAAGTCGCTCAGGTAGGTCCAGGTTTGCCCCCCGTCGAAACTGCGTTCGATCACCGGGCCCACGGCCGCAAACAGGGTACCATCTTCGGCCAGGGCCAGCCGGGCCGGTTGGGTTTCGTTGGTCCGGGCCGGGAAATCGACCTCGATCCAGGTCCGACCCTGGTCGGTCGATTTGAAGACTCCGGCGGCGCTGTTGGCCACGAAGATGGGCCCGTCGGGAGCAACGGCTAGGTCTTGCAGCTCAAGCGCGGCCATATCGACTGTTGGCCGGCCCCACTTGAGTCTATCGGGAGCGACGGTCACCTCTTGCCCGGCCAGGCTACGCAGGGACAACTCCCCCGTGGGCAGGAGGGCCGCTGCGGCCAACCGAAAATCGGGGGGCAGGCCGCCCAGCAGCGATTGCCAGGAGCGACCGGCGTCAACCGAGCGTTGCAGGCTGAGGGGGGCGTCGCCGCCTACGCGCAGCAAAATGTAAACCGTTTGGTCGGCGGTAAATTTAGGAGAAAAGAAGATTCGCTGGGCGCCGTATTGGCTCTGCTCCAGCCCAACGGCGGTGGGCTCCCAGGTGTCGCCGCCGTCGGTGCTGCGCCACCGGCCCTCGTTCAAAATCAGGCCGCCCCGGGCAAAGTAGGGCGAAAAGGCCACCCGGCCGGCCGGCTGGCCGGTGGACTGCCAGGTCTCGCCGCCGTCGGTGGAGCGGAGCAGGCCATAGTGGCCGATGAAGATCAGCCCATCCCGGGCAAAGGTAGGGGAGAGGGCCAGGTGGGACACCTTTTGGTCATACGAATCGGTGGCGTAACCGGCGGCCAGCGATACCCAACTCTCTCCGCCGTCGGTGGAGCGGAAGAGGCCGTGGTCAAGGGTGGTCAGGAAGACGGTCCGGTCCCGGGCAAAGGTGGGCGAGAAGACAACCTGCTGAATCTCCAAATCGGTCAGGCCGCGGGTGGTGGGCAACCAGGTGTCGCCGCCGTCGGTGGAGCGGTACAGGCCCCCTCCCCGGCCGAAGTGCCACAGCCCGGCCAGCAGGGTACGGTCTTGTTCATAATGGGGGGAGATGGCCAGGTCATTGACCAGCCGGCCCGGTAGGCCCTTACCCAGCAACTGCCAGGGCTGGCCATCGCCACGGGCACGATAAAGCCGCCAGTCGTCGATCAGAAAGCGGGTACCATCGGGAGCGACGAACAGGTGTTGCGGTTGAACGTAGTCGGTGATCGTCTTGGCCGGGGGGGGAGGGTCGAGTTGGCCGCCGCTGCTGGCCACCACCAACAGCCGGCCGCCGCTGCTGGCCAGGTACAACCGCTGGTTTTGCCGGTCAAAGGTCAGCAGTTCAAATTCGCCGGGCAGGCTGATTTCGGCCAGCAGGGCCAAATCGCCGTCGTAGACTTGCAGCACGGTATTGTCAACCGCGTAGAGACGATCATTTTGGGGATCGTAGGCCAATTGGCCTTGAGCCCCGACCAGTTCCAGGCTGGGGCTGATGGTTTGCCCCTGGGCCTCAAAGCGGTAGATGAAAGAGCGGTCCATACGATAGCGGGGGGCAAAGGCGCGCTGGCGCAGGGGGTCAAGCACGATGTCGCCGTAACTGATCTGGGAGTCGGTGTAGATCTGCTGGGGGGTAGCTGCCCCGGTATCGAACACGGCGAAATAGTCGCCGCTATTGGAACCGGGGATGCCGTTGTAGATGGTGGCATAAAGCAATTCATTGTCATGGTCCAGGGTGGTGGCGGTCACACAGGGGGCGGTAAGGGGGTCTTCCGGCGGAAAAAGCGTTTCGGTGCCGGTCAGAGTGTCGGCGCTGAGAATAAAGGTGTTGCACTGTTCCTCCCGGCAGCGACAGGGTGGGGTCAGGTAGAGCCGGTCGCGGCCGGGATCGGGGGTAAGCTGGCCGCGTGTGCCGGGATAGGCGGTCACCCGGAAGGAGGCGGTGTCGATAGTCCGCACCGGGTCGCCGCTGAGATAGAGGCGCTTTCGGCCTGGGTCGAGCGATAATTGGGCCAGGTAACGGTTCCGGCTGTTTGACATGTCGAGGCCGGTTTCCATCCGGCTCATTTCCTCGTAGCTGGTCAGGTTTAACACTTGCAGGGTACCGTGATCGTTCAACACGTACAGCCGATTCGCGGCAGGGTCGGCCAGGGCGTCGAGGATGTCCAGGGCGGTGTGGATCATTTCGATGGTCTCGCCGGCCGGGTCGATGGCCAGGACGTAGCTACCGGTACTGCTGTAAGGCGCGTATAGCCGGCCGGTGGCCGGATCGATGGCCAGATTGTTGGGCACAGGGAACAGGGACAGGCTGGCCAGGACAGTCAGGTCTGGCCAGGTCATGGTTCGCAGTCTGTAGGTATCGTAGGAGGCAGGATCAGGCTCGACCAAATAGAGGCTTTGATCGGTAAAGGCCAGGGGCAGGCTGCTGTAGACGTTATCGGCTAGGGGGGTCGGGGGCAGGTTGCTCAGAGGCTGGCCATCGTAATCAAGGGTATGGAGCATGGCCTGGCTGTCCTCCTTTTCGATTACGAGCAGGTGCTGGTTTGTCTCGTCTATCAGGGCGTGCAGCAGGTCGCCGGTCGTGGGGTAACTGCCCACGGGGGCCAGAGAGTCGGCGGCAAAGATCTCCAACGACCAGGGCCGGCCCCGACCCAGGTAAAGCCGGTTGGCCTCGACGTTGAGCCGGACCGGCACGTTGAATCGACGCGGTTCAAGCGTGCGCCAGCCCAGTTCGGCCAGCGAGTCCGGGTTGACGACCCACAGGCGCGTATCGTGGGCCAGGTAGAGCCGGTTTGGGCCGGGGGCGATGGCTTCCACCCCGGGCAGGGTGTCGAGGATGGTTAACTGATCGGTATCGATGATGGTCAGGTTGGTGGCCGGGGTGTCGGCGTAGGGATCACCCCACAGGGCGTAGAGACGCGGCCGATAGGGATCGAGTTGTAAATCCAGGGCATTGGGAGGAGACAGGTCCTCCGCCTGCATGTTGTTTAGCTTGAGCAGGCCGGTTACCTGGCCCGTGTCCAGGTCAATCACGCTGATCGAGTTGCCTGCCTGGATACTGCCCAGGCCCTCGTTGAAGGTATAAAGACGCCGCTGCTGGCTGTCGATAGCCACACGCTGGGGGCGATAGCCGTTGCCGGCCGGCACACCCTGGTAAAATTCCTCCACGATGGCCGGGATGGCCGGCTCAGAAGGTCGGGTAGATTTGGTCGGGGGGATATTGGTGGGGGTCGAGGTGGGCTTCTGAGCCAGGGCGGTGTCGGTTGGGATGGACGTGGTCACTTCAATCGCCTGCTGAGCAGCGGCCTCGAGCCTGATTTCGCCGGCCGGACCGCAAGCAGTGAATAAAACACTGAACACAAAGAAAATGATAGCGATCAAAATTTTCTGCATCACGTTAACTCCTCCAACCCCTCTCTATCCAGAATCTCGATCCGATGCCGGTCAATGACAATCAGTTTTGCTTCCTGTAATTCCTTGAAAGCCCGGCCCACCATCTCCCGCACCGTACCCAAGTGGGCGGCAATTTCATCCTGGGTCCACTGGCGGCGGCTCAACTGGCTGTGCTCGTCGCTTTGCTGGAGTAAAAAGGCGGCTAAACGGCCGGTGACCGATAAGAAAGACAGGTTATAGACCCGTTGCACTAACTGGCGACAGCGCCTGGCCAGATTTTTGATGATGATATCGTTCAACATGGGGTATTGCTGGCGTAAGCGGGCTAAAGAATCGGCCAAAATGACCCACACCGTGGTATCTTCCAGGGCCGCCAGGTTGGCCGGATTGGGTCCCCCATCCACCACCGGCACCTCGTTACAAGAATCACCCGGTCTGAGTATGGCCAGGACCTGCTCTCGGCCCCCCTCCGAGAGGCGATACACTTTGCATACCCCCTTCACCACCAGGTGCAGCCCGGCATCAGGGTCGTCCTCTAAAAAAATCAGCTCGCCGGCCTGGTAATGGCGAACCACCACCTCCCGGGCTACGGTTTCCAACGCCTCGTCGTCCAAAGCTCGGAAGTAAGGCACGGCTTTGAGCCATGATTTTGTTTTGTCATCGATGGTCGGTGTCGGCACAAATCCTCCTGCTCCGAAAATAAGGTCATCCTGCTGGAGTCCAAAGTGCACTTTGGACTCCTAATTTTCGTCTTTGAGGGTGTAGTGGACGCATCCCTATGCGTCTACGGCGGGCATAGGGATGCCTTTGCTACGTTTTGCAACAGAAACTATTTAAAAAACACCCTACCCTTAATTTAGGGATTATCCCACCACCCAGAGTCTGTGTCAAACTTCTTTAACTTTGTTTTAAGCATGTGACAAAAGTCGCATACAGGAGTGAAGAATATGGCTATACTGGAAATTGAGATGGGAAAGTGGCCTCCGTCAGGCCAGGGGGGAACATGACCGACTTCTTGCCCCAAATAGACCCCGCCAAGTGCACCGGCTGCGAATTGTGCCTGATCGTGTGTCCCAACGAGGTGTTGGCCCTGGTCAACCAATTCGCCCTCGTCATCAAACCTGAAGCCTGCGAGTACAGCGGCGCTTGCCAGGACATCTGCCCCACTGAGGCCATTAGCTTACCTTATGAGATTGTTCTGCACCAGCGTAGAGAGGAGGAGTCTATGAGCAAACGAAGCAAAAAAGATTTGTAAGGGGGGTATTTGTTCGAGGAGGTAATGAAAACATCCCTCACCCTAATTCTCTCCCCAGAAAAAGGGAGCAAGACGGACTCAGTACATCCAAATTAGCTCTAATGCTCGGCATAAATCCTTCAGTAGTTTTCGCTCTAGCCGGTTCCGTGAACCGGCGATTTTGGCCGCCAAAGACGCGGGTCAGTGCGAAGCCTCCCTGTGGGAC
>DAOUMU010000288.1:0-10754 GCA_034409055.1 Anaerolineae bacterium | reverse complement strand
ACCGCTGATGCCGCTGAAAGTTTTGGGATGATTTAAATTTCGGAACTCCCGTATTGAAGCCTGGCATAGCGGGTAACTGCATCATTGTGTGCCTTCCGATAGGGCATTTACCGCTCATTTGTTCGATGGCACTTTTGTTCTGTTTTAACCAGATGTACAGAAAAGGCAAATCGTCGTATAATTTTTGGTGGAAACATCGCCCATAATATTGTGGAGGAGTAGTCTTCCATAATATTATGATAGACTTGTCTATATAGAAATTGTTGAACTAAGCGCTACGCGCAGAAAAGAGGAGCAACAGAGGACAACCGAATAGAATAGAACGGCCAAAAAGGCTATACTTCCTGTAATTCAAAAACGGGAGGTATAGTCCAATGACACCCTTACGCCAAAAAATGATCGAGGATATGCAATTACGGGGCTTGGCTGACAAGACCCAAGACGCGTATCTGCGGGCTGTGCGCCAGTTAGCTGAATACTACGGCAAATCGCCTGACCAAGTCAGTGATGAAGAACTGCGACAGTACTTTCTCTACCTTAGAAATGAAAAGGAAGCGGCTCGGAGTACGTGCCTGGTTGCGGTGAATGGGTTGCGCTTCTTTTACCGCTACACCCTGCAACGGGCCTGGCCTGCCTCGGTCTTTATTCGCCTGCCCAAAGAGAAAAAGCTGCCCGTGGTGCTCAGTCGGGAGGAAGTCTATCGCCTCCTGGGTGGCCTGCAGAAGCCCCCCTACCGGACCTGTTTGAGCACCATCTACTCGTGCGGGCTGCGCCTGCGGGAAGGGGTCGGCCTGCAAGTGGCCGATATCGACAGTGACCGGATGATGGTTCACGTTCGTCAAGGCAAAGGCGGCCGGGACCGATATGTGCCGCTGCCGGAGCGGACCTTAGCACTGCTACGGAGCTTCTGGGTCAGCCACCGCCATCCGGTCTGGCTGTTTCCGGCCGCCGTGCCTTGGGGCCGGTCGGTGAGCCAGTCGACCAAGCCGATGGATGTCAGCGGGGTGCAGCGAGCCTTTCGGGCCAGCTTGAGCGACAGCGGCATCCAGAAACGGGCCAGCGTCCACACCTTAAGGCACAGTTGGGCCACCCACTTGTTGGAAGCGGGGGTCAATCTGCGGCTGATTCAACGATACCTGGGCCATAGCAGCCTCAGTAGCACGGTCCGCTATACCCACTTGACCCGCAGTGAGGAAGCGTTAGCCACTGAGACCATCAATCGCTTGATGGCTGCCTTGCCGTGACCACGTTAGCCGAGATATTTAGGCAATATGGGCCGGCCTATCGAGCCAAATATGGGGACCGGATGTTGCCCAGCCACTGGCGGGCGATGGCCGATATCGAACAGTGCCGGACCGCGAGAATGGGCGGTCATCTGTACTACTGTGAGCATTGTGAGGAGGTCCATTACTGCTACCACTCCTGCCAGAACCGGCACTGTCCCCAATGCCAGCACCAGGCCGGGCAAGCCTGGCTGGCCCGACAACAGGGCCAGCTGCTGCCGGTGCCCTATTTTATGGTCACCTTCACCTTACCGGAGGAATTGAGAGACCTGGCCCGCAGCCACCAGAAGTTGATGTATGACTTGCTGTTTCGGAGTTCAGCGGCTGCCTTGCAGGCACTGGCCCAAGACCCTCGCTTTGTGGGCGGCCAGATTGGCATGATCGGGGTTCTGCAGACCTGGGCGCGGGATTTGAGCTATCATCCTCATATCCACTACCTGGTGCCGGGTGGGGGCGTGACGCCGGCTGAGCAGTGGCAACGGGCCAGGAATGGGTTTCTGGTCCACGTCAAGCCGCTATCGAAGCTGTTCCGGGGCAAGTTTCGGGCCGCTCTGGAGAAAACGGAGCTATCTGAGCAGCTTCCGGCCGCAGTCTGGCAGCAGGATTGGGTGGTCCATTGTCAAGCAGTGGGCAGGGGTGAAGCGGCCTTGAAGTATCTAGCCCCCTACATTTTCCGGGTGGCCCTCAGCAACAATCGGTTGGTGAAGGTGGAGAACGAGCAGGTCACTTTTCGCTACTATGATAATAAGGGCAAGCGACGCTATTGTACCCTGCCGGTCGAGAAGTTCATGCGGCGATTTTTGCAGCACGTCCTGCCCAAGGGTTTCAAAAAGGTCCGCTCTTATGGCTTGTTCAGTCCGGCCAAATGGGAGTTACTCAACCGGGTGCGGCTCTTGTTGCTGATCCAGCAGGGGTCCCAGGCGGCCGCAACCGGGGAGCCAGAAGCCCAGGTCAGCTCGTTGCTCCCGCCAGGCAGCCTGCCCTGCCCGACCTGCGGCCGACCGATGCGCCGCCTGGTCAAACTCAAGCCGATTTGGTGCCGACCACCGTGATGAAAATCGGTTATCTCAGCCAGCAACAGCCTTTGGTTCAGGCTCCGGCTACTTCAGGTCGGTGTCATGGGGGGCTTGTTGCCGCTACCCGGAAAGTGGGCTGTTTTCAGCCTGGCCCTGGTCCTGCTTGAGCCGCTTGGCTGGCCCCAAAGGGAGATCCAGACGAAAAAGTTGGTAAATTTCCGGCGCTTCGGTTAGAATGGGGGTAGGCGGGCTCGACCGATTAGGCCGATGGGGCCGGTCTGATTGGTCTTAAATTCCAAATAGGCTACGCGGCCCGACCGGCTTAGCCTTCGGCAAAGATTATGTGGCGGCTCCTCCTCAGTCCAACCACGACACCTTGTTTCACCCCCTCGACTTTTATCTGGCTCTCTTTGTTTGAGCCGCGCCACATCAATCTCTAATTCGTTAGCGCGTTGAGATGCGCACAGTTGTTGAAATTATAGACCAAATGAAATTAGAGAAAATTGAGACATATAGTATGTCCAAGTTGTCAACTTTCATCAAATCTTTCCTGGGTAGCTATTTTATATTAGTAGCAGGCATTTGGGGATTTTTAGAGGCGTATACTTACTTTCAGGATGACCATCTTAAAAAAGTGTTGGGACCGTATTGGTGGATTATTTATGTATTGCCACTTTTTATATCTCTTTTTATGGCGATTGGGGTCACAAAGTCAGAAAAGTTACGACAATTTTTTGAATGGTTTTTAAGACAATGGCGTTACTTTGTAATTAGTACATTTTTCATTACGGTTGAATTTTTTCTGTATCTTTCTTATGAAGATTGGCGGCTTATTGTATTCTCTACTGCCTATCTTGTGCTTGTTATATTATTCGAGTGGTTGTTACGTTGGAGAAGAATGGAGAGGGCAGACATACTCTCTGAATTCACTGCTTTTGAACATAGTTTAGTACGTTGGGAGTATGTTGGCAATTGGTATACGTCGCAGGAAAGTGATCAGACGATTCTTGTCGTGACTGATTCAGGAAAAGGTGGCATAGCGAAGCCTTGTTTGTCTTGGAGAAACTATATTTTTGAGTTTGAAACTAAAATAATCAATAAGTATACATCTTGGATTGTCAGAGCCGAAGATATTAACAATTATGTAATGCTGCAATGTCATTCACAGAAGATGTATCATCTTTTCTGTAATAATGGTAACTGGGCTAAATTGGAGTGGTGCAAAGAAAAACCAATTTCTTTGCCTGTAAATATTCCTTGGGAGCAATGGTTTGGTGTACGTATAGAAGTCAGGGGAGAGAAAGTAATAGTTATATTAACTGTAGAGGGAAAAAGAATAGAAGTGCTGAACCAATCTATACTTGAACCACCGATTGCCCCCAAAAGCTATGCTGTAGGCAGTGTTGGGTTTCGGGAAAGTGGCAGCGAATGTGCACACTTTAGGAACATCCACGTGACGCCAGTATAGTTTACAAAACCAAAGGCCGCGCTACCAAGCGTTTGCACCCGACCCCCTACCGCTCTATTTTTCAAAGGTTCTGCGCCCGCGAAGGCACTTGTAGGTGGGAGGAGTCTTGCTGGCCCGGTGTCGGGTGAAACGCGGCGTTAGGGGTTTAATAAAGGAATATATAAATTGAAAAAAATAACAGATAGTATGAGGTTTCTGGACCATGAGTTATGGTTATTTATTCTGTTATCTGTCTTAGGCGCTGCTGCAAGTTATTTGAGCATCAATATTCCTCATACAGAGGTGTATATTGAGGGGCGCTGGATTTTTGGTTTTATTGGTTTTGTGCTTTTAAAACGATGGTGGATGGCTCTGTTGCTGGCTTTTATCCTCTGCATAACCGGGTTTCATCAAGTATCTTTAGATATAGTTTTAGTCGGCAATCTAATGTATACACTTCCCATTTTGGTAGTGATAAGACACTGCCATCTCCGCTATCTGGATAAAATCAGAAATCCGGTTATGTATGGTTTTTTCTGGATAGTGATGGTTTTACTCTGTTATCAAATCTTTATCACACCTTTACTCTGGGGCTTCATAGCTTACTTACATGATATTCCCATATTTCCTCATATAGTCCAAGGGATGGTCTCACAGCCATTTATTTTTGAATCATTAATGGTCGGTCTCATTTCAGGCCTGATTATGATTAGTGTGCGGATAAATTGGGCTCTTCAAGTCAATAGGAATGAACTTTTCGCTACGCTTTATTCGATTGGAGATGCGGTTATCTCAACCGATATAGACGGACGGGTCAAGCGCATGAATCATGTCGCCGAGGCGTTGACCGGGTGGCAGGAAAATGAAGTTTATGGACAAAAACTGGAGTCAGTTTTTCACATAATAAATGAAAGCAGCCGGGAGAAGATTGAAAATCCGGTTCACAAAGTACTTGAAAAAGGAATAACTGTGGGGTTGGCTAATCACACTATTCTTGTCAACAAAGACGGTTCTGAATGTCCTATTGCGGATAGCGGTGCGCCAATCCGGGATGAGAAAAATAATATTTGGGGGGTAGTACTGGTTTTTCGGGATCAAACCGAAACACGGGCTTTTCAGAAAAAACTGCAATGGCAAAATACACAATTGCAAGCAGCTTTGTCAGAAAAAGAAACATTATTACGTGAATTATATCATCGCACAAAAAATAATATGCAGGTTATCTGTTCAATCCTTACCTTGCAAGCTGCACAGATTGATGGTCCTCAAATAGAAAAATTTGTTCGAGATACAGAAAATAAAATTCAGGCAATGGCGCTTGTTCATGAGAAATTATATCAGTCGAAAGACCTTTCAAGAATTGATATGAGCAGTTACCTAAAAGAATTAACTGAATTAATCATGAGAAGCCATAATATCTCAGAGCAACAGATAAAAATAAAATATAACATGCAAAGTGTCTTGATGTTAATTGATACAGCTATTCCAAGCGGATTGATTGTGAATGAACTTTTGACCAATGCCTTTAAATATGCTTTTCCTGATGGGCGTGACGGTGAAATAGAATTATCATTACAGCAACTGCCTGACCATAAAACAGAATTAAGAATTTCAGATAATGGGGTTGGTGTAAATAAAGATTTCAACTTTTTTGACCAGCAAACCCTTGGCCTGCGAACTATTATCTCCCTGGCAACATATCAACTACAAGGTTCTGTTGAATTTAAGACAGATAATGGGATTACGTGTATCATTCGTTTTAGCGATGATTTGTATAAGCCGAGAGTCTAAATGGATGAAAAAATCAAAGTACTGTTGGTAGAGGATGAAGTTCTTCTGGCAATGGGTATGGAAATCCAATTAACTAAAGCTGGTTTGCACGTGGTCGAAAAAACGGCTACCGGAGAGGCTGCAATAGAGGCGGCAAAAGAAAAAAATCCATCTGTTATCTTAATGGATATAAGATTGGCCGGAGAAATTGATGGTTTTCAGGCTGTAGAAGAGATCAGAAAATTTTGTGATATACCCATCATATTTGTTACCGGCTATTCCAATGAGAGGGTTATGGATAAAATCAAAAGAATGAATCCTCTTGGATATTGCACCAAACCCGTCAATATTAATTTGTTAATATCATTGATTGACCAGATCAAAAAGTAGGGGGAGGAACCCCTGACAAATTGCTTAACGCCGACAACAGCGGCGCTTTTTGTTGAGCGTTGTCTTGCGTGGGAAAGTCGGTTTTTATAGAATCGTTCGGTGCGGGCGGGTTAGCTCACATGTTCTACTGTACAATCCCATAAGAACCTTAACGTCATTGAGAAAAGTGGATGATTATCCGGTTTTCGTGATGGAATATCAAGGTGGCTATTTTTTTGAACATTTCTTGAAAGTTGGCGTAGATGAGGATACCGCCTCAAAATTCCTGGATACAGCGGCTCTTTGGGATTTTCCGTGGCGCTCGGCCCGGACATATGCGCCTGCGCGAAGTGCAGGTGTTGACAAATCCGGGCCATATCTTGTGATATAGCCTGCTCATTACCTACTAAATTGTCAACACTTGCACCGGAGCGCAAGTGCAGGTGTCCCCTTTGAGCAGAACCACGGAAATTTCTGAAGAACCCAAAAAGTATCCGCACTTCCTACGGTCGCCGCTCCCTATCCGCTAACCGGCTGGCTTACATTCCCCCTTGTATTGTCTCGGTTTAAGTGGATAGCCGTCGCCTGCCCTGTGGGTTGGTCGGGTGGCAGGGTGGCAAGGTAGCAAGGTTGCAAGGTTGCAGGGTGGCAAGGTTGCAGGCAGCAGGTAGCAGGCAGCAGGCAGCAAGGTAGAAGCAGGGTTGCAGGGTCGCAAGGTGGCAGGTTACAAGATTGTTCATTGTTAATTACTAATTGCTAATTGTCGTCGGTCGCCTGCCCTGTGGGTTCGTCGCTCGTCGTTCCAAGGCTATCTTACGCAACACGCAACACGCAACACGCAACACGTCCCCCCATTGCTAATTGCTAATTACTAATTGCTAATTGCTCAGCTCCTCCTCAATCGCCGCCAAACTCTGCCGTGAGCCTTGTGTATCTGGATGGTCGGGGCCAAGCACGGCCTCACGAATAGCCAGTGCCCGGCGCATCAGGGTGGCTGCTTCTTCAAACTTGTCCTCGTAAAAGCAAAGTATCGCCAGATTGTTCAGGCTTTGGGCCGTGGCTGGGTGCTGCGGCCCCAGCCCTGCTTCAAAGATGGCCAGGGCTCGCTCGTAGTAGGGCCGCGCCCCGGCCAGGTCCCCCATCGCTTGCAGCAGGTAGCCCAGATTGTTCAGGCTGAGGGCCGTGGCTGGGTGCTGCGGCCCCAGCCCTGCTTCAAAGATGGCCAGGGCTCTCTCCAAGTAGGGCCGCGCCCCGGCCAGGTCCCCCATACGATAGAGCAGGGAGCCCAGATTGTTCAGGCTGTTGGCCGTGGCTGGGTGCTGCGGCCCCAGCCCTGCTTCACAGATGGCCAGGGCTCGCTCGTAGTAGGGCCGCGCCCCGGCCAGGTCCCCCATCGCCTGTAGCAGGTAGCCCAGATTGTTCAGGCTGTTGGCCGTGTCCGGGTGCTGCGACCCCAGCCCTGCTTCCCGGATGGCCAGGGCTCGCTCCAAGTAGGGCCGCGCCCCGGCCAGGTCCCCCATCGCCTGCAGCAGGTAGCCCAGATTGTTCAGGCTGCTGGCCGTGTCCGGGTGCTGCGGCCCCAGCCCTGCTTCCCGGATGGCCAGGGCTCGCTCGTAGTAGGGCCGCGCCCCGGCATAGTCGCCGATCTGTTTCAGGTAGTATCCCAGCCAAATGCATAAATCCGCCGCCGGTTCGTCTTCTCGCGCTTTGGCTGCGTCGGTCACGGCCCGAAGATGGGGCTGCAATCCCAGCAGCGGCTCCAGGTAACCGGCCTGGTCCAGGCGATTGGACAGTTCTTGCAGGATGGCTTTCTCCACCGCCGCCTGGGCTTCGGCCTCTACCGCTACTTCCCGGGCAAACACCGCCAGCAGCCGGTGCAGGGTCACCGTCTCCTCCGCCTCGGCCTCCAGTAACCCCAATTCGATCAGCCGGACCAGGGCATCCTCGGCCTGCAGCGCCGCGTCCGGGTCAGCCTCCTCTACCTCCAGCGTGGCCAGTAACAAGTCGCAGGGGATGGGCTCGCCGGGGGCGAAGTAGGCCGCCCGGGTCAGCAGGGCCTGGGCCAGGCCGTCGGTCGGGTCGGCGGCGTCAAATTTGTTGTAGCTCAGGGCAAAGGTGCGGGCCACGTGGAGGACGTGGTCGGTGGGGGAGAGGGTCGTACCCCGGCCGCGCAGGGCCGGGTGGTTGAGCAGGCGCTCATCCCGCAACTGGGCCAGGTAGGCCGCGCCTGTCATCACCCGCTTGTAGCGGGCCAGGAAGCTGCCGGACAGGTGCAGGGCCAGGGGCAGGTCGCCCAGTTCCTTGGCAATGGCCTCCGCCTCGTCGCCGGCCAGGTCGGGCCGGTGCTTGCGCAGTAGCTCGATGCTTTCGGGGCGGCTGAGGACGCCCAGGGGCAGGGCTTGGACGTCGAGGGTGGGATCCCAGGTGGCCCGGCGGCTGGTGACCAGCACCCGGCAGCCGCCCGTGGCCGGTCGCCAGTGGGCCAGCAGGCTTTCCTCTTCGCAGTTGTCAAACACCAGCAGGCGGGGGAGGGGGTTGGACCAGGCCGCCTGGACCAGTTCAACCTGGCCGGGCAGCTCCAACTGCTCGAAGTTGGCCAGGTTCATATAGGCCGGGCCACCGCAGGCGGCTATTTCGGCCGGGATGGCCTTGGGGTCGGCGAAGCTGAGCCAGAAGACCCCGCCGCTGAAGTATTGGCCGTAGCGGTGCACGAATTCGGCGGCCAGTTGGGTTTTGCCGATACCGCCCAGGCCGGTGGCCGCCGCAATCTGCCCGATGGCCGTGGCCTGGCCGACTTTGAGGGCCTGGGCCAGCCCTTTGAGGTCCTTCTCCCGACCGACGAAGAGGGGGTTGGGGTTGAGGGGCATGCGGGAGCCGGGCGGGAGGGTAGCCGGGTTGGGAATGGTGTCGAGGGGGAGGGTAGTCAGGCGCTGTGCGCCGGCTTTGGCTGCTTCCAGTTCGGCCAGTTCGGCCTCAATGTCTTCGATCTGGATCTCGATCTTGACATCAGGGCCATAAAGGGCCAGTTGCTCTTTGAGCTTCTGCCGCCGGCGTTCGTGCTTGGTGATTAGTCTGTGGATGTCATCAGCTTGATGAGCCATAGGCTGCTTGCCTCGGTAAGACCTGACAGGTTTAGTAAGGACGTATGTAACAGTTGGGGGACAGCCACCTAAAGCGCGAGGCTGAAGCCGTCGCGCTAAAAGAGCAAAGCCCTGACGGGCTAAAATGCTCAAAAAACCGGCTGTTTTAGGGCGCTTCAGCGTCCTCATTGCCCTGTGGGTTGCTCTCTCAGCCCGATGCTTTAGCGTCGGGTTTGCAGGCTACGATTTTCTCCCCCCAACCTCTACATACTTACCGGTACCCATACCGGGCACTGGTATTATCTGGTAAATTTTCGCTAAAACCTGTCAGGTCTGGCTTTTTACGCGTTGAACCATTTTTGGCCCAGGTGGGAGGCAGCAAAAGGCCCCACCTTGACCAGATGGGGCTCCCCTGTTACAATAATCGCCACTGGTTTGGGCGCTTGCTTCACCTGATCCGGGCCAAAGCCCCGCGTCGGCGGGGCTTCTTATTTGTTCAGTATAGCACCATTAGGTCAATTAACAAGCAGGAGGGCAGGGGGGCAGGGTCGCAGGGTCGCAGGTTGCAGGGTCGCAGGTTGGTTCGTCCGTCGTTGGTCGTCCGTCGCCTGCCCTGTGGGTTGGTCGCCGTACAAGTTCAGTAAAACAGGTGTATGTGGCGGCAACAATACAACGAATGGAGAAATCAACGAATTAAATACGGGCCAATTCGTTTTTTTCTTAATTCGCTGTAGTGTTTTGGACGGCTTCACTGAACTTGTACTAACACGCAACACGCAACACGCAACACGCAACACTATACTTGCAATTCAAAATCCTCTATGCTACAATACCGTAGCACACTACATCTAGTAGCTCAACAATCAGTTACCCTACATATAGAGAAAAGATACCATAGAACCAGAATTGACAATGAAAAAGCAACTTCTGATACGACAACCTCATAGATAAGCCATCACGCTCCACGCTCCACACTTCACGCTCCACCCTCCACCCTCCACGCTCCACGCTTGATGTAAAACACAAGAGCCACCAATGACCCAACGCTGCAAATTCATCAGAGACAACGGCCAACGCTGCCAGCGCCGCACATCAGCAGAATATTGCTACGAACACCACCCAGACCGAAAGATGTGCGCCCAACCCGGCTGCACAAAGCCCGCTATAACAGGTCTGGACTTCTGCCCCGCCCACCGCCAGGACGGCGGCCCCCCGGTAGGCTTCTACCCCGGTCACAACTTTAATCGACTACGAACTAAGTCAGGATTTTACGCCAAGCCCATCACCCCCGACAAGCTGGCCGACACCACCTTCCGCCTTGAAACCCTCTATTCATACACACCCACCATCACCGATCTGAAAGAGTATGAAAGAACAGTCGGTTACCTGTCAGTACTATCAGGCCGCCTAAACCGGCTCCTGGGAAAACCCGGCTACACCACTGAGAAAGAAGTAGAGGCAGTCATAAAAAGGGAAAAAGCCCGCAGCCTGGCCAGGCTGCAAAAGGAAGAGGAAGCAGCAGAAGCCGCAAAACCAAAGCCCACCACAAGATCACCCCGCTATTACCAAATCCTCGAATACGTCGAAGACTACATCCAACGCTACCGAAAGCCCCCAACTTTCCGAGAAATCGCCGAGGTCCTCAACATGGGAATAACGACAGGGCACAAATCGCAAAAGATGGTAAGAACAGGGTAATAAATAGGGCAACAAGGCAAAAAGACAAGATTTTAGGCCGAAAGCACCGAAATTTCTGAAGAAATAGGAAAGAATTAAGTCTTCTTGAATT
>DAOUMU010000287.1:0-36143 GCA_034409055.1 Anaerolineae bacterium | reverse complement strand
GACGACGATGGTGGCCGTAACGCGGTTACCCGCTGCCAGGTTACTGAAGTCACAACTAATTGTGTTACCCACCTCCGAACAGCCATCCGCATCTGGGGCACTGACCAGGCCGATATCCACGCTTGCCCCGGTTAACGTATCCAGGAGGGTAAAGGCGTCAACCGTATTGGTGGCACTGTTATTGGTGATGGTAATGGTGTAGGTCAGCGGCTGGCCGGCCAGCCGGGTAAGCAACCCGGTTTTATTGATCACCAAATCGACCGGATCGATCTTGGTAGTGACAACGTCGGTGTTATTACTTTGGTTCTGGCTGATTTCGGGTTCGAGACTGGTCACGTTAACGGTGTTGGTGATCCGGCCCTGTTGGGTAGGCATAGCCACCACGGTCACCGTTACCGGTTGGTTCTGGGTCAAGTTGGTAAAAATACAGGTTATGGTCTGATCGGTTGGGGGATTACAGAAGTTGGCTGAAGTTCTTGTAATCGCCAGATTGTCCAAGCGGGAGATAGCCTTTGTGGTTCCTGGCACATAACCATTGTGGAAGACGATATAGTCTGTCGGAAAATCTGTGAGGATATTCGTAGCGGTGACAGTTGCTGTACCTCCTCCCATTTGTTCTGTCATCGTAAATGAGAGATTTTGGCCATCGTCGATGATCTCAAAATCATACCATATGGTTGACAATGCCAGCGTTTTGCTCATTGTGGCTATGCTCGAGACGTTCCCGTCCAACCGCCTGTTAATCGTGATGTAGTCATCCTGCAAGCTGGCAAAAAACTCAATACCGTTTTGGGTTGCACCATCAGCACCAGGTTGAGCATCGCTGCGGGTCAAAATGTGCAGGGTGTCGTTGGTGCTGTTTATGAACCTCCACTCGCCAACAATCCGCAGCCCTCCTTCAACGATGGGATCATATTGCTTACTGGTCACCAGATAACCCCGGTCTGTAAGCTGTATTTTGTTGTTTAGCGTCACTTCAACATCGGCCTCTGATGTCCCCGCTTTAGTTAGCCACCTCGTCGGATCGATGCTACCACTGCTAAAATCATCCTCAAGGACGAGCTCCTTCGGCGTAACGTCGATGCTGCTCACGTTGGCTGTGTCTGTCAGTTGGTCGGTTAAGGTCACTACCGTGGCCACCGTGGGGCTGTTGTTGACCAAGGTGATGGTATAGATCACCGGAGTGTTACTTTGTCCCGTAGCCGGTCCCACCTTGTCAACCGCCAGGTCTACCGGGTTCACCAAAGTGGTAACGTTGGCCGTATTGTTGGCCAGGTTGGAGTCGGGATTGGTGCTGGTCACCGTAGCTGTGTTCGTAATAATGCCCACTGTGTCAGGCGTAACCGTAATATTGACCGTCGTGATCTGGCCAGGAGCCAGGTTACCGAGATTGCAGGTCACAGGACCCGACCCACCGATCCCGTTACAGCTTCCACCCGGCGTGGCCGAGTTAACCGTTACTCTGGCCGTGCCAGCCAGTTGGTCGACCAGGGTCACGTTTTGAGCTGTACGGACATTGTCGTTGTTGGTGATAATAATGGTGTATTGTAAAGGATTACCCTTTTGCGCCGTCTCTGCTCCGACCTTGGTAATTTTCAGATCGACCGGATCAACCAGGGTAGTGACGGTAACCACGTTGTTGGTCAGAAGGGAATCGGCCATGAGACTGGTCACCTTGGCCGTGTTGGTAATGATCCCCGGTTCAGAAAGGGTGTTTGCACTGATGGTAAACGACTGGGAACTACCCGAAGCCAGGGTATCGACGGGACAGGTGATAGTGTAATTGTTCAAACTGCACGCAGGGGGCACATTCAGATTGGTCAGGTTCTGCGACGTCACAGTATCTATGAGGGTGGCCATTGTGGTCAGATCAGAAGGTCCCTGATTGGTAACCGTGATGGCGTAGCTGATGGTGCTATTCACCGTAGCCGTAGGGGGCGAGGCCGATTTAGCGACTCGCAAATCGGCCACCGGTTGGACGGAGGTGACGGCGGTATCTGTATCGTTACCCTGGTTGGGGTCGTAATCGCCGGTAGTAACGGTGGCCTGGTTAATAATTTGCCCATCCTGGGTGGGACTGGCCAAGAAGGTAAAGAGAGTGGGGCCAGGGGGTAGGGTGTCAAAGGTACAGGTAAAGGTATTGGTGTTGGTATCGAACGGGCAGCCATTAACAAGCTCAGGGGTGGCAATCTGCACGTTGTCCAAAAAGGCCGTATAATCGGATGAGGTGCGCTGGCGGTTGTGAAAAACAACATGATTGGACGGAAAATCGGCCCCTGTGGTGGCAGCGGTTGAGGCCGACAGCCCATCAAAGATGAACGTTGAAGCCACCTCGGTAATAGCAAAGGTGACATTCTGTCCATCGTCAAAAATATCAAAGGCGAATGTATCGCCCCGGTCAACGTACTGGATAGTAGTCTCAGCTAACTGTGTACGAGTGCCATTTTCAACACGATAAATTCTGACCGGAGAAGCATAACCTACTTGCACATAAAACTCAATCCCATTTTGGGTCTGTCCGTTAGCCCCACCGGGTTGGCCATCACTCCGGGTCAAGATTTGCAAGCGATCATCCCAACTGTTGAAGGTCCATAGCCCCTTGACCCGAATCGAACCGAGATCAGCAGCGCCTGGCTTGTATTCCTGCCGGGTAATCAAATGACCTCTATTTTTTAACTCCAGGCGACCATTCTGCTCGGTAACAGCCGCTCCACCAGCGGGAATGTTTGTGTTGATCTGCCACAGATTAGAGTCGAGCGAATTGTCGTCAAAATTGTCGGCCAACGTAACCGGAATGACGCCGGGGGGCAATATGTCGGTCAGAAGCACATTCGCCGCCGGATAGGGTTGAGGGTTCGTGATGGTAATGGTGTAGACCAGCAGCCCCCCTGCCGGCAGTATCTCGGGGGAGGCCGTTTTGTCGATCTCCAGATCGATCAAGCCGACGGTGGTCGTAACGGGAGGGTCTGTTGTGTTGTTATCTTCAAAAAGATCGACGATATTGGCAGCGGTGACACTGGCCCTATTGCTCAACACCAGCCCCGATTTGGCAGGAGCGATGGCGACGATGGTGACCTCTACGGCGGGAGGGCTTACGGACAGGTTAGAAATGTTGCAGGTGACCGTATTGTCCACAGTACTGAACGTGTCACATCCTGAGATATCAACGTTGCTTACAGCATCGCCTGCGGCCACCTGGCTTAACCGCGGTGAATAACTGATATGGTCCGTCTCCAGATAGGCCCTATACTGGAAATACCGATTGGCGGCCAAATTGGTTAAAACAACGGAGTTATTGGTAGGATCGGTCGACTGGTAAAAGGTGAACGAGGTGCCGTTAGGGCCAACAAAAGCTCCCCCATCGGAACAATCTGACAAAGCGCAGGTGCGCCCCTGGAACTTCAGCCGTAGCGCTCCACGCAGATACAGATCCATAATTTCAGTAGGCGACAAGGTTCGATTGTAGATAGCTACCTCATCTATACGACCGCTAAAGCTATCACTACCCGAAGCAGTACTCCGTGCCCCAATGAATAAAGGGTCTGTCGGGAAGGAACTCATGGGACCTGATGCAAACTGTTGACCCACCAGACTGCCGTTTAACCAAATCTGTATAGAGCTTCCATCATAAACTCCTACCACGTGATGCCACGTATTCAGGGGCACAGAATTACTAGATGTTGCCGTTCCAATACCGTCAAGCGTAAAGCGAAGTGTATCGGCATATTCATAAAAACTGTACTGGCCATAGTCACTAGAGAAGGTTCCCGCCCCTTTTTGGATAATCCGCTTGAGGCCAAACCAATTGGTCGGATATATCCAGGCACTGACGGCGATTTGATTAGTTGGGTTCAAGGTTGGATTGTCCACTTCAACATAATCATTATAGCCATCAAATTGTAAAGCCCCATTGAATCGTCCGTCGGCTCCATAACTTATGCCGGAGGTTGTGCCAACATTATTGTTGCCAGAACTATCTATGATTTGACCGGATGTTTCGTTCATGTGCATCAACAACACATTGCCGGTCATATCGGCGTTGCCGGTCGGGTAGTTGTCCGTCTGGCCAGTGTTGGGCAGTTCTTTGTGGATCGGTCGCTGCTCACTCCAGGCCAATCTCTGCCAGGAGATAGACTGCCCTGCATCTAAAGGGCGAGAGGTGAAATTACCCGAACCTATAGATTTGCCGACAGGATCAAGCTCTAGCCATCCGCCGACGACCCAGGTAAAAAAGTAAGAGCCGCCGCTAAAGTCGGCGTCAAGCACGTCCTCCATCACCTCTGGTGGCAATACGTCGGTCAGGGTGATCAGCCCAATCTCGTCGGGACCATGGTTCGTGATGGTGATGGTATAGGTCAGCGGACTATTTCGGCCCACCGTGGCCGGGGCCACCTTGGTCACCTCCATATCAGCCAGGGCAATGATGGTGGCGGTGACGGTACTCCAGTTATTGTCGGGGTTGCCATCAGGTACATCCGAACGACCGGTAACGTAAGCCGTATTAACAGCTTGCCCTCCCCTGGCCGAAGTAATCACAAAAGTGGCGGTGGTGACGTTGTTATTGGGATAGGTCAGGCTGCCAAAGGTACAGGTGACAACACCGTTTAGAGGTGGCTGGCAACTTCCACCAGGGACAGATTGTTGTTTTATAGTGACATCCCCCTCAAACGGTAATTGGTCGGTCAGCGTGTAGGCATTGACCGTAGAGGGGCCGTTATTGGTGATGATGATGGTATAAGTCAGGGCGCCCTGCCGGCTGGCCACAGAGGGGGTGACGGTTTTGGTTAAGGCCAAATCGGCCGTAGGGCACTCCGCCACGTAGATGTCATCCCCGTTTCCGGTATCTTGGTGCATAAAGATAATATAGCTGCCGACGGTGTCGATGACCGGTTGGAAGTTGGTTCCCTCGCTGGCAAGCAGGATGTCGGAGTCAACGCCATTACCCGCAGCATTAACCTCGGCCATGTAAATCTGACCGGCCTTTACATAAGCAATATGGTGACCATCACCACTGACGGCCGGTTCGGCGTTGTTGTCGCCGGTGATCAGGGAGGTATTTGAGACAATGGTCCCGCTGGCGTCCACAATGGCCAGGTGGATATTGCCATCCTGGGCGTAGGCAATCCGGGTACCGTCGTCGCTGATAGAGGGGGTGGTGCTTTTCACCCCAGAGGAAAGTTTCTTGTTGTAGAAAACGACCGTACCGCCCGAGTCAACCTCGGCCAGGAAGACGTCATCACCGCTGACATAGGCAATCCGGGTGCCGTCGGCGTTGATAGCCAGGTGGCTGATAAACTCACCAGCAGCAGGGACGACCGGGATGATAGTGGGCGTGAGTGTAGCTCCAACTTCAGCAGCTAATTTGATTTCTACGCCGTTGACAATATAGGCGATGCGTGTCCCGTCCCGGTTGATGACGGAATCGGAATTGATCGGTCCGATAAAGGCTGGCTCACCGGCGACGACCGTAATAACGTTGGTCGAGGTGACGTTGTACCGATAGATACTGTTGTTACGCACGTAGGCAATGTATTGGCCATTGCCGCTAACTGAGGGGGTGTCTCCCCCATCGGTAGTAAGTGACTGACCGGGGGGAGAATCACCCCTATCATAGGCGAAGACCTCGTTGTCACGAATATAAGCAACGAGCGCAGTATCATCGCTCAAATCGGGTTGAGACTTATTCAGCGTATCGCTAATCAGGGGAGTCGGATTAAGACAGACAGTGGCGTGTCCGGCCATCGGAATAGCCGCCGGGTAGACCACCGGCCTTAGAAAACCGGCCGGTCTGGCTATGGCTAACCGGGTCCCAACCGGTTGGCCGGTTGGGACTTTTGAGACCGCAGCCGCCTGGCTGACCGGAGAGCCAGAACCGGCCTGTAGCCCGGCGTCTGATTGGACCAAAGGGGGCAAGGTCGTCGCCGGCTGGGCGGCTGCCGGTTGCCAGCCGATGGGCAACAAAAGTAAGGCCAAGAGCAAAGTGAGGCCCAGGCTCAACGGCAGGGCAAGACGACGAATAAAAAGAATAAACATGCTTTGCATAGTTTTCCTTCTTTCAAGCCTATCAGACTACCAGCAGCGGGGGCTGAAATAGCTGGCGGCACTGGGCAGTGACTCGCCGACGGCATTGAAGGCTGTCACGTAATACATTTGCCCGCAGGCATAGGCCGGGTCGAGGTAACTGTTCACATTGGCCGGCACGGTGTCGAGCAGGTTGAAAGGAGTGCCCGTAGCTGTACGTGAGCGGTGATAGATACGATAGCCCAAAACGTCCTCAGTCGGTTGGTTGGGTAGCCAGATCAAACGGGTCGTGCCCTCATCGGGTTGGATGCTGCCCTGCAGGCCGGTCACCGGTGTCGGAACACTCGCAGCGGTTGTCGTACCCGTGGCCGACTTTAGAATGATCGGCAGGTACACCCCCCCTGATGTTCCCCCCGGACCAATCGTGATCACAGTAGTGGCCACGACCTGGTTGGTTTCAGGGCAGGGTGGACCGGTCACGGTCAGGGTGACCAGGTAGGTATCGTTGGTGGTATAGGTGTGGAACAACGACTGCCCACTACCGGTTTGACCATCACCAAAATCCCAACTGAAAAGTAACAGGCCCTCGCCTTCCTCGACTTCACCCAAAAATCGAAGGGGCGTATCAACCTGATACGGTGGTTGAGGCTCTACAATTTTAATTGATGGATCGTCCGGCCAGACACACTGCCGAGTTCTAAGGCGGAAAGGCGGGCTAACGGCGCTGACGGCCGCTCGCTGCACCGGGCCAACCCTATTTTGAGGCACAATTGTAATCCGAAAGCGGAGATTATCGCTATTGATCGGGCTATTAGTCCAGGCGTTCCAGGCGAAAGTTCGAGCAATCCCCTGACGGGGGGGGGTGATGATGGTCAAACTGGGTGAACCGCTGGCCGTTTTCCAGGCGCCACCACCGTTCAGAGAGTACTCATAAATGGTTTTGAAAACCCTGTCTCTACCTGGATCGATGTTAGCCGAGCTTCTTAGCCTCTCATCGGGATCATACAACCTATAATTGATGGTCACTGTTGGATTGGTTGGTGTGGACAGAATCATCTCGCCGGAGGAATAGAGGTAGGCATCATCCGTCTGGCCCGGTCGCTCCACAGACAGGTAGGTGGGGTGGCGAGGCAAGGGCATGTACTCGGTGAAGGAGGAGACGCCGTCCAGGTGAGCGGGCGCGACGTAAGAGTTTTCAAATACACCACTCTGGTTAGCTTGAGAACTGCTAACGGCCAGATCCAGGTCCCCGTCTCTATCTTTATCGCCCCAGGCCAAATCAGTGGCGGCAATATTCCCGGAGGACTGCCACAGCAATTTCAACGCCGGTGCCTCAGAGGTACCGCCCAGGTTAGCGTAAACTTGGACCTTACCTAAATTATTGCCAACGGCCAGATCCAGGCGGCCGTCATTATTCCAATCACCCCAGGCCAGGCTGGTTGTATTGGCTGTTTGGGGTAAAGAGCTCCAGACAGGCGTACTACTCAAATTGCCTCCCTGGTTTTGGTAGATATAGGTCGCCCCACCATTATGGCCAACAGCCAGATCCAGGTCGCCATCGCCATCATAATCGCCCCAGGCCACATCGGCGGCATTGACCGTGTTGGCCGGGTTCCAGGCGACCAGGCTAAAGCTATTGGTCCTGTTGTTGTGGTAGAGATGGAGCCTGTCACCGCCAGGGTCGGCCACGGCCAGGTCCAGGTAGTTATCCCCGTCATAGTCGCCCCAATCGAATTTGGGGGTGCCGTACGATTCGGCGGAACTCCAAATTGGCGTTGGGCTGAACCCTGTTCCCAGCGGGTTGGAGAAAAGAACCAGTTCAGAATTCAACCGGCCGACCAGTAGATCCAGGTAGCCATCATTATCATAGTCGGCATCGGCCCAGGCCAGCGTATACACGTTTGCCCCTGGAGAGCCGGAATCAAAGACCTGAAACCAAGTGGTATTGGTGTAAACTTCGGTGCTGAGGCCATCGCCAAAGCCCACGTCGAGCTCACCACCACCATCGTAGTCGCCAAAGGCCGCCGCACCGAACAAGCCAATGCCAGAAAATAGATGGTTGGTTGAGAAATTTCCCTGCCCATCATTGCGGAAAAGTTCAGCTTTCCCTGACGAAGCATAACCAAACAACAAATCCAGGTAGCCGTCGCCGTCATAATCGCCCCAGTCGACGGTGTTCGCAGCCGGGGCCGAGGGGATTAGAGAAATTGCCGGATTCAAGTGGGGAGCTATGGTGGTAAAAAGCAGGTTCGGTCCCAGTTGGTTGCCAAAAGCCAGGTCCAGGTCGGCGTCGTTGTCAAAATCAATGCCCCGGATACTCCAGATACGGGCGTTGCTGCTAATGGCTCCGGCGGTCAACGAAGCCATCTCTACAAAGCTACTGCCATTATATTCATAGATCCTGGGCGGTAAATCGACCACGGCCAACTCCAACTGGCCGTCACCATCAAAGTCGGCCCAATCAACGTCCAGAGGGGCAATAGCAATACTGGCACTGGTGGGGATCACCTGAGGAGTGCCAAAAGTTCCCCCACCACCATTATTCCTATAAACTCTAACGAACCTCTGGAGAGGAAAGGCTGCGGCTATGTCCAGATAGCCATCACCGTCGTAATCTCCCCAGGCAATATCGTACGGCACCCAAGGTAAAGATGATTCGACAAGGTAACTTGTTGGAAAACTACCACTGCCGTCATTTTCAAAGACCCGAATCTCTTTGGAGGTAAGCAGGCCAATAGCCAAATCCAGGTTACCATCGTTATTGAAGTCAGCCGGGTTGACATTGGCTGAAGCTTCGGTGCTGATGCATGTGGCGGGGGTGAAAGTACCACTACCGTTGTTTTCGAATAACTGAACCGTACACGGAGCTACAAAGGAGTTAGTACTGACCACCAACTCGATATCATTGTCGTTATCATAATTACCCGGCGCGACTCGGAAGAGTTGGCGATCTGAAGTAAAGGTGGTCTTAACCCCGAAAGTACTGCCATTATAATCGTAGATATAATTTGTGCCTGCTGTAGCGGGTGAGTTATTGATACTTTCCCCCACCGCAATCAGTTCCAGATAGCCATCACCATCAACATCAGCCCAACTCACGCCATAGGTGTTTCCGCCAAAAGGTGGAATAAGTGACAGTTGACCATTCTGATTGGCGTAAACTGCCCGGCCGAGGGCCGAACCCAGAGCCAGATCCAGATCACCGTCCAGGTCAAAATCGCTCCAGTCCATACTGAAGGTCCCCCCAATACCGGTCGCCGTGTCCCTAAAACTAGAACACCAGGTGGGTTTAGCCGACAGGCCAATGGTCCCCCCCAGTTCAATAGGGACGCTGACCTCCAGTGACTGGTTGGCGTCGCTACTACCCAGGTTGGTAGTCACAATGTAGGCGTGGTTGTTAAAGGTCGCTCCATCTGCTTGGCAGGTGACTCTCCCCCGGAAGCGCTTAACGAGGGTGCTGTTGGGGCCAATGGTTGTGTCCGACCAGGTAATACCTATGGTCCGGGTGATTGTTTGGGGAGGACCGCCAAAAATATCGGTAATTACTGTTGTCGTGATCAACTGATTACAAGATTCAAGGCAAGTGATCGCCTCCAGAGCATTTGCGGGCAGGGCATCATTATTAATTTCAACCACGTTGGCTGTGGTATCACTACTGTTGTTGACAATCGTAATGGTATAGGTGATCAAATCACCATTTTCTACGACCGAATTACTCCCCTTTTCGGTGATTACCGCCATACTCATAGAGACGTTGGCAGCGGCAGGCTGTATGCCGGCCGGAGACAGGTCTGGGGGAGACGGCGGCGATTGCCCCTCAAGCCGCCTGATGAAGGGAGCCCCTGAGGTGCGGGACTCGAGCGGCAGAAACGGATCCGTAAACGCCGATACCGTGATCACCTCTGTCCCCAGTATAATCACCTCTGGGGTGGGGGTAATAACCGCGGCCTGTACCAAAGGTGGCCCGGCCAGTTCTAAAGGGATGGGTATGTCGGGCTGGACAAACTCAGCGGGGTTAGAGAGGAGGAGAGGTTGGGCTGCTACTGCCAGTGGGGATAGCACCAAGATTACTAGCGCCAGGGTAATCCCACCGACAATCAGCATACTGCGTGTCGTTTTACAGGGTTGTGCGTTCAGCATGGCCCCCCTTCTACATATTCTCCCACAACGCCACCTCTCCTATTAGCTAACAAGGCGAACTGTACCAGCTACTGGTAGCAGAATCTGTTTCCTTAATATCGCCAGTAATCAGGTCAATGTAAAGGGTAACCACATAGTAACCTTTGCCGCAGGTGGTGGTAGGTGTGTCCACTACGCTGTAGGTAAATTCCGGTGGGTCTGATACCCCCAACGTTTTCCAGGGTTTGAAGCCGGTATCTGCTGCGGTCAGGTCGGCCCGGTAAACCCTGAAACCGGCGATCTCATCCTGCTTGGTAATGTCATAATCCCAGGACAGCGTATTCTTACCGGGGTCTGGTTGATCTTGCTGGCCTTGGAAGTTTGTCGGTGGGGCAGGCGGCGGGTTAGGTACCACCTGGATATCCAAAAATTTGGATGTCTGGTTCCCGGCAGCATTTTCTGCAATGAGTTGGTAGTTGACCAAACTGGTGACAGGATTCAATTTAGAATCTGTATAACTGGCTTGGCTGTGCGGTTGGTCGCCGGCACCCACCAAAGTGACTTTACTCGCCTGCTGAATCTCCCACTTCAAAATGATCTTGGAGCCGGCTACAGCTTCATATATGTTTTTGTCTACAGTGCTGCTTTTGAGGACGAGCTGGGCATTGGCATCCCCGGCTGCAGCCTGGAAAAAGGTGATAATCGCCGGAGGGACGGGCGTTGCTGTTGCCGTGGGCGGTGGCGCGGGTGTAAGGGTCGGCGTCGGGTCTACGGCCTCAATCTGAACTGAGGCGCTGCTTTTAGCCGTGTCGTTGAAGGCGGTTAAAACAAACAAAGCCGCGTCGTCGAGTCTTATTTTGTAACTCCCCTGCGTCACGAGATTAGAGAGGGGATTAGGTAACTCAGGGCTACTGAGTTCAACATTGGTCGTGGTGCCAACGACGGTCCATTTTAGCTCAACCGTGGTACTATCACCTCTAACCACCTCGTCGGGATCACCGGTGAAAAACGTGATTTCGGGCGCTGTTGGTTCCGGGGTGGAGGTAGGTGTAGGCGTGGCCGGGATCACGTTCACCCGCGCCGGGCGCGGCGGAACACCAGGTACAATCAAATTGTAATCGGCTGACCCCGTCGGCTGGACCATCATGCTGTAATCGGCTGGCTGTATGCTCTGCACGTTACCAGGGCCTTGGATGGTTACTTCTTGAACACCGTCGACCCGCCATGAAAGAACCGATTCTTGCCCTTCGTTAATAGTCGGCGGGTCGGGATTAAAGAAGATAATCGCCGGTGTGGGTGGTAAGGTAGGGGTAGGAGTCAGCACTGACACCAAACGGGGCACGGGCGTGGTGGTCGGTACATAGGCATTGCTGGCCACCAGAATATAAGTGGTCGAGTCTTGGTTGGGTTCCGGCGTTACGGCCAGAATGCCGATCGGGCTCTGACTAAGATCAAGAATCGATTGGACAGGTCCACTGGGACCTACCTGGCGAAAGAGTTCGATCTTGTCGGCATTTTTCACTTCCCACTTGAGAAGAACCTCACCCTCACCCACAATCTGGGACGGTTCGGCCTCAAAGATGATTTCGGGGGCAATGGGCTCCACGTCAACGCGAACGGACTTGGTCGGCGGCGCAAACAGGACCGGGGCCAGGTTCGAGAGCAGGTTGCCGCCTTTAAGAGAGTAAGAGGTGTCTGCTTTGGGATAAGCCACGACTGTGCCGCGTGGGGGTATCGGCTGCTCCAAGCCTTCAATCTCCGGCTCGATCCTCAGCTCATTTGTAAAGAAAGAAGCCTCCCAGCTTATGGTGACCGGCGTACTGTTCTTAATCACCGTCTGCCGGGGGTTACCCCCATCTATCAGGGCAAACGTCTTGAGACGGGGTCTGACGATGAGTGCAATCAACACGATCAGCAAGAGAATGAGCAGCAAGAGCAGCCAGGGACCGATGAGCGGTTTATGCTTCAATTCGCCCAACATCGAGCGTGGCGTCGTCTGTTGTCCCTCGACCGGGGTGGTGCTGATGGTAAAGGTATAGGAACGTCTGCGCAGGCCGATCAACCGGCGTGAGTGAGGAATAACGTTGATGGGAACGGAAATGGTCTCCTCGGGTGCCAGACGCAGCTCGGCTTGCCGGGCCAGGCCGGCCGCTTCGCCCGGCAGTTCGAACTCATAGCTGCAGGCATGCTCGTCATCTGTGCCTTCTAGACGAAACAAGGTACTACTGTTGCCCATGTTGGTAATCGGAACCGTCACCCGCCCGGACCGTTTGAACCAGGAGATGGTTTGTTGCTTGGGAGACAATTCACCCACGGCAAATTCATAGTAGGGATTAATGATCAGCGTCGCCCCGCGCTGGCTCATCCGGCCGGGATAGTTGGCAGAGGTGACCACCACCGCAAAATGGTGCGCTCCGGCCCGACTGGTGGGCAGTCGAGGGGGAGTGATGGTAATCGTGACGGTCGCCCGCTCCCCTTCGTAGAGATTGATCTGGGGGTGAGAGATAACCAGCCAACTCTCATCCAGTCCCTGGACGCTGACGGTAAAGGTAGCCACTAGGTCCCCACCGTTGGCCACGGTTACCTGGAGCGTAGTCGTCTGTTCCACGTCAATGGTCCACTCTCGTTCGGACAAATCGACCAGAATGACCTCGTCCTCCCGGTCAGGAGGCAGGGCAGCGAAGAAACCGGTTGGCCTTGGAGATGGGGCCGGGAGCACTGTGGGTGCCGGGGCAGCGGTCATAGGACCTGGTGGTGGGCTTGGGGCACGAGCCTCAGGGCTAACAGACGGCTCGGGCCGCGTTGTCGGTGGCGGAAAGCTGACCGGTCTGGCCGGCAGAGGTGGAGGCACAACTGGGGCAGCTACCGGACCGGGTGTGGCCGGGGTTGGAGGAGCGGGAGCAGCCACAGGCACCTCAGCCGGACCTGGACTGATGACAGCAACGCCCTCATCACCTTCAACCAGGATGAGGCGGTGCCCGTCAAGCTCAACATGGTCCCAGTTTTGCAAGGCTCTGGGAGTATGGGGAGCGAGCGGTTGCCCCCCAATCATCGTGGTCCCTTCGTCACTCAGAACCGTCAGTTGATAGGGCTTTTGCCGGTGATCGAGCATCGCGTGAAAAGGAGCCACGCCAGGCCCTTCGATCACGATATCATTTTCGGGATGGTGTCCAATATTGGTAATGCCTTTACCCGGATCGAGATGATAAAACTCGATCTCGCCATTGGCCCTGATGATTTCTATTTGATCTTGAGTTGACATTGGCTTATCCTATTAATGCCTTCCAGACATGCCCACAATTGAACCAAGCCTCGACAAGCCTTCCCGCAGATATTGCCCCACAATATCCAGGTTCATCACCAAAAAGATGACACTCAACACAATTACCACTATAATCATAGCAAAAAGCAGGTAAGGAATCAAGCGGCGGAACCAGGATCTGCCTTTAATCTGGATACTGCCTTCTTCCACGACAAGCGGAGCGCTTTCCGACTCGATGGCCTTGGAAAGCACCTTAAACGAATAACGCTGGGTGCGGTGCGGCTTTCTGGGAGCGATAAGCAGGTCAATCGTTAAAGTTTCACCCGGATCGATCAAGGGAGTCTGAGACCAAAGACTCGTCACCGCCTGGCGGCCATTGGTGACGACGGTCTCCCGACGCCCGGTCGTTGGCCTGGCCGGACCACCAGTCCCTGTCCTGTCAAACCCAACTCCGGTCCCCCCTGGAGGCACACTGGGACCGGTTTTTGGCTGGGCAACCCTACCGGCCGCAGTCTCGGTCCTTGATGTTGAAGGGACTACTCGACCAGCCTGATCACGAAGCCGATCAGCGGCCCTGGCCATTTGTTGGGGGCGGTAGGTGGCGTAACTGACCGTCCGCCGTCCCTCACTCACCCGACGGCCCAGGTTCTCCACAGACCGGCCGGCCGAGCCGGGCAAAAGATAACTGAGTGTTCTAAGCATCTCGCCAATGAAACTGGTCAGCCCCATGACTGAGCTACTGGTTTGCTTGGCTTTACCCGCTGTCTGTCGAACGCCTCCGCCAGCAGCCGGGCTGGCCGGTGGTGCACTTGAGGAGGTAGGGGGGGCAACGGCCACGGCTGGGGGTAGAGAAATGATCGGCGCTGTCGGCTGCCTGACCCCCCTGGTCGTTTGGGGTACTGCTTGTTGAGGCAGTTTGGCTCCATGCAAGATGAATTGAAATTTGAGACCCCCCACCGGATCCTCGGCCCGCAACTGATAGCGACTGGGCACGTTGCCCAGATTTATGACTGACAGGTGATAGATTTCTTGAGGGCCTCGTTTCTGAGCCCTGGCGATGAGGACCAGGCCGATAACGGCGATGGCTATAATCACCAGAACAGCAGCGCCCCACTTCAAGCCGGTTACCAGGTATTGGCCCTGCCGGCTGGATCTGAACCATTCGACGACCCTGAGCCAGAGGGGCGGTTCAGGAGCTGGCGGGGCCAGAAACTGCATCCTCAGCTCGGCTGTGCCCTGCCGGCCCAATCTGTCCTCGGCCCGCATAGTGATAGCGTGGGCTCCGGCCGGGTATTCGCTACTATCCAGGGAAAAACTGTAGGGAGGCGTATCATCACTGGCCACAAGGTTGTCATCCAGCAACAACTCGACCTGAACCAGTTCCTCTATCGCTTCAATTTTAGACTGAATAATGATTTCATCCCCCACCTCAATCTCAGTCCGGGGCGTCGAAATGGCTACCTTGACCGGTACGACCACGTTCAGACTCAGTTCGGCCTGGCCTTTGTTACCAGCGCTGTCTACTACGTCGACGGTCAAGGTATGAGAGCCGGCTTCGACAGTAGTACTGTCCCACTCAAACCGATAGGGAGGCGTGGTTATCTCCGCTAACGACTGGCCATCCAGTAGATATTGGACCGAGGTCAGCGGGGCCGGCGCGGTAATTTCAGGCGTCAAGTTGACCAGGCCGCCCACTGTCTGCCCCTCGGCCAGGTTGGGCAGGATCACCACTACCTGACCGGGCACGGCCACAAAGCGATCTTCAGCCTGTCCCTGGTTGCCCTGATGGCTGATAGCGATGGTCAACTTGTGCTCGACATTATCGGCTTTAAGGCCCGACGGAAAAGTGATCTGGTAGCCCTGTCGCAATTGTTGCTCGATCTCCTGCAGCGTAGTCTGCACCTGGTCAGCGTTGGGTAGGGTGAAATACTGTCCTCCAGTCAGCTTGACTTTATCTTTGAGAGAGTCTGTCCTGACCTTGTCTCCGAAACCAACGATATAGAGGGGAACCCGGGCTTCTTGAGCCTGGCCAATAATCTCATCCACAGAGAGAATCCCGGTGTTGTCCCGGCTATCGGTCACAACCACCACCGCCTGACGACCGGCTGAAGGTTGACCGATCATTGTCGTTGCTTCAACCAGGGCCTGGTGTAAGGCCGTCCGATTTCCACCGGCAGTGAGATTATCAATAACCGTCTGCAGTTCCGCTGTATTGTTGGTAAAATCATGCCCCAGACTCACGTCGTCGGCAAAGGAGATCACCGCCACGCGATCCCTGGGGCCCATAGAACTGAGCCAGGTTTTGGCCGCTGCCTGGACCTTAGCCAGGTCATTACCCGGCATACTGGTATCCAGAGCCAGGACCAAACGCAGATCTTGCAGGGTAGCCTCAACCACAGCAATGTTGGTAGCCGGTACCTCACGACCATCCTCAAAGATCTGAAAATCGGCCGCCGTGAGACCGGTCAGGGGACCATTTTCATCGGCGACGGCCACAGATACGGTCACCTGGGGAAAAGCCTGACTCTCTATCCCGGTAATGGTGACGGCTGCTCCCTCACCCTGGGCAATCGCCCCGGCTACCCAAGCCAGGCTAAACACCAAAGCCAGCCATATCACGGCTAAGACCCTGGCGGATAACCCTTCCAAAGTGGTTTTGGTTTTGTTCGGGGGGCGCACAGACCCCCTCAGAGCGTTCAATGGTGTAACTCCTGTAACAGTTACTCTTGAGCTTTGATTTGCTTCTTCTCCCCCGTCCCGGATGTGCCGGCTTTTGAGGGTGTCTCGGCTTCAACGGCCGGTTCCGGCGGTGGTGGACTGGCCCTGAGCTTGAGTGCTTCCTTCTCCTCGACCGGGGTTGATGTATCGACCTCGGCTGCCCACCAATCCTCTGCCTCCGCTGGCGTTTCGGCTTTGACGACGGGTTCCGGTTGGGATGGTAGGCTGGCCTTGAGCTTCAGCGCTCCCTTCTCCTCGACCGGGGTTGACGTATCGGCCTCGGTCCACCAATCTTCTGCCTCTGCCGGGGTCTCGGCTTCGACGGCCGGTTCCGGCTCCTCAGATGAAGGACTGGCTTTGAGCTTTAGCGCTTCCTTCTCTTCCACTACGGCTGGTGTATCAGCCTCGGTTGGCCACCAATCTTCTACCTCTGCCGGGGTCTCGGCTTCGACGGCCGGTTCCGGCTGGGGTGGAGGACTGGCTTTGAGCTTTAGGGTTTCCTTCTCATCCACCAGGGTGGGCGTATCGGCCTCGATTGGCCACCAAGGCTCTACCTCAGCCGCCTGAGTGGCTGGCATTGGCTGTGGTGGAGGGCTGATTTCGGTTTCGGGTACCTGGTCTGCCTCCATCACGGAGGGCACTATATCAGCCTCGACTGGTGATGGTCTCTGTTCCGCCTCCTCTTCCGGCTGCGATAGTGGCATCTGCTCCGGCAGTGCGGATGGGGGTTCGCCAGCTTCGACAGGTGGTAACCCTGCTGCTTCCATCTCCGCCTCGCCTGGCGTTGGTATGTCGGCCTGAACTTCTTCAGGCGGCTGCATTTCTTCTGCCTGGGGTGGGGGGCCAGCTTCAACTTGTGTGGCTGCTTCTTCTTCAATCCCCAGTTGTTCGCCGGTTTCGGTTGAGGTAGATGGTTGGGCAGGCGCCTGACGGGAATAGAAGGGCAGAAACTGAGCCAGTCGTGTCCACCACCTCTTTTGGGGTTGAGGAGCTGTTTCGGCGACGGGAGGCGGCGCTTTTTCGCTTGGCGCTGATGTATCAACTTCAACTTGAGGTGGTGGCGGCTGCCCCACTCCCACCTGGGCTGGCCTGCTGGGCTCAATTTCTGGTACCGGTTCTGTCTCTACCTGGGGTGGACTGACAGCTTCCACTTGAGGCGTAGGTGGTGCTTCTGGCCGCGGAGCTATACCAGCTTCAACACCTGGGACTTGTTCTGCCGCCACTTGTGGAGGGCTGACAACTTCCGCTTGGGGTGGAACCATCATCTCTGCCTGCGGTGGCGTGTCAGGTTTGACCGCTGATACAGGCTGCTCTACCGCTACCTGTGGTGGGGGAGCAGTGTCCACCGGAGGTGCGGCTATAGTCTCCGCTGCTCGAGGTGGTGCGGTTTCAACCGGAGGTTTTGCGGCCGGAGCTGTCCACCAATCTTCTGCCTGTTCACCGGTTTCTACCTGGGGAGCCGGAGTTGCTTGAGGCGGTGATGGGGCAGGTGGTGATATTGGTCGCTCCTTTGCTTGTGGCAGTGGACCGGCTTGAGCTTTTGGGGTTAGCAACTCCTCCTCTGCCTGCGGCAACGTGTCGCTTTCACCGGGTGACACGAGTTTCAATTGATGGTGATAAAAGGGCAAAACCTGGATCATCTGGGACACAGCCGCTTGCTCGGCCGGGTAGGCCCTGGGGGCGGTCGCCCGAATGGTAATGGACCAATCGCCGGCCAGCGGCTTAGGGCCCCGATGGTGAAGGCGGAAAAACACCTCTTTCTCTGCCCCGGACGACAAAAGGGGGCCCGGCTCAAGATCGTAACAGTCGGGGTCCAGGCCTTCTAACTCTAACTCCATTTGTACCCCCGTTCGATCCCCCAAGTTGCGCACCGTAACCACCCCGTCGAGCGACTGGTTCGGCGCCAACCGGGTGTGGGGTACAGACAGGCTTAAGCCAATGTACCTACTGCTACTGCTGGTAGAGCCACCGTAATACCCCCCCCCGGCCGCGTGGAAGATGAGCGTAAAATCTCCCAACTTAAAAACTGTCCCATCGATCACATAAGCCACAGAACGGGGAGGTAGAGATTGATCACCAGACTCGCCGAGCATGATATCTGTATCGCCCAGGTTAACCAATTGATAGCCTGTATTGTGGTTCGCCGGAGCAATCAATTGGGCATGCAAGGGGGCTACGCCCACGCCATGCATCCCCTCCAGGATAATATCATTCCGGGCATGACTGCCAATATAGATAATGTTTTTGTTTAGCGGGTATGTTTTTTGCCAGCCATCTTTGTCGATGACTTCTAATTTACTCTGCTGATTCATAATGAAACGATCCATTTTGGACTGAAAACTGGCCTACCAACAAACAGTTCCGGGCCATAATCTGTAGCTGGTGCATCCCTATGCGCCAGCGGCAAGGCATGGGGATGCCTCGCCTACGTTTTTTGGGCCATAATCTGTAGTTGGTGCATCCCTATGCGCCAGCGACAAGGCATGGGGATGCCTCGCCTACATTTTGCACTGGAAACTAGCCTACCAACAAACAGCTCCGGGCCAGTTGATGGAGGCTCCGATCCAGCCTCTCGGCCAAGATACTCCTTTCGTCAAGCCCAGGATTTTGCCTGGCTTGTTTCGGGTCCTTGACCGACTCGTCATCATCTTGTTGTATCTTGATAATCCCTTCCCTGGCCAGACCTTCCAGGATTTTTAGGAGGTCAGCCCGATCCCGGCTACCATCCAGGTAGGGTAGCAAGCGATGGTCAATCTCTTCCAAACTCACCCGCAGATGGCGTGGATTGGTCACGACGTTACTGCTTTGAGCCTGCAACCGAGCCACAGGACTGGCCACGGGCTGTTCACTAATTTCCAGCATAAAGTAAGGTTCATGAACGTGCAAGTTCACCAGATTCTCACTGTAGCCGTAGGCTTGCAATAAGTTGGCGCCCAGCACCTGCGCATCACTGGGACCATTCGGGAGAGTGTTAATCGGTACTGGCGCTCCATTTACACGAGCCCGAGCGGCAGTTAGCAAATCGTTGAAAGCGATGGCCCGAGGCCAGTTCTCAGCCAGGTAAATCATTGCTGCCTTGGTGACCGGATGATCTGTGGATAGGGCAGTTCCATCGACAGCCTGAAACTTCTCAACCGAGACAGAATGAATATCGGGCTCAGATGCCTCGGCCCGGGCTGATGAAGCCACATAAAACTCCTGCAGACGTGCCAGGTTCGGCCGGCCACTCAATCGGACATCTTGATGGCAAAGCAGGGTCTGGCGAAAGGTCCGGTTACGCAAAAAATCCATATATTGTTCCAACTCAATTGTACTTTTGACCATCTGGCGCAAGGCTTCGGATACCTCGGTTGGCAGGTTACTGGCCAGCATAGACTGAAATCTAGCCTCAGCCAGATACTGCAAGCCATGGCGGGTCGCCCGCTCCATGAACTGGTAGAAGTAGACAGGCTCATTCACCTCCTCCAGCTCATCGTGGAGCAGAAAGCCATCACTTTTTGGCATGAGATGTTCTTGAAAGAAGTCGAGATAGGCATTAAGGAAACCGGCATGGGGACTATTCTTCTCCGGAACCGACTTGGCCAGAAAATCGATCAGGGCTCGCGCCTCCAGGGCTTTTGCTTCCGGCTCGGTCACCTGTCGGGTATGATAAAGCATCATATCCCGGACAGCCCCCAGCATGTGCCAGCCAGGATAGGTATTGTAGCTAACATAGGCCACCCCATTAGGAGCCAAATTCTGGCGACAAATCTCAAGTATCTTGTCCTGGACCACTGTTGGTACCCAGGAATAAACGCCATGAGCGATAATATAATCAAATTGACCAAAGTCAGGTCCTATATCCAGGATGTTCATGTGGTTGAGGGTAATATTCTTCAATCCCAAAGCGGTCACCATAGCCTGTCCGTCGGCGATTTGACGCGCTGAAAGGTCGATCCCCACAAATTCACTCTCTGGCAACCCGTAAGCCATAGGGATGAGATTACCCCCACTGGCCCCCCCCAACTCTAGCACCCGGCAATGCTCTACCGGGGACGGGTGCATACCCAGCAACACCGCTAACGTGGCCAGGTGACTCGGGTGGGTCCAGGAGAAAGAATGACTGGGATATGGTACTTCGTCATAGATATACTGAGCTGTTTTATCTGTCATGGCTCCCGTTTTATGACCATTTATTGACGGCGGCGATCCACAGCATAAGCGATGATATTGCCTCCCCATTCAATAGCAGACCGGATATCCGCCCGTGCAGGCAGGCCATCCCGGCGTTCGCCTTGCCATAAAAGACCGTAGTTGTAAGTGCTAAAAATAACCCCCTCGTTCACCAGAACCTTGGCTGTCCCCTGGTTCTCGAAACCTGACGGTGGCGCAGCAAAGAGGTAAGGCTGAGTCAACAGGCGATGACGGGAGGGTAAGGCTTCGGGCTGCATGTTGGCGGTATTCAGGAAGTTTAAAAAGGCTGTCTCGGCCGCTGAATCCATACTCTCGATGAATAAGGTCCCTTTTCCCCGCTGGACGTAGTTGCGTAAGCCGTTCATCACCCCGGCGGCTAGTTCAAAGCTACCTTGCCCTACCAGATAAACAAGCGTGTTGGTCACGATCCCGGGGCCAATGGGTACATCGTCTTCAACAGAAACTTGGTACTGGCCCAAACGGTTGAGGGCTTGGGCCAGGTAATTGGCTCCAAGACCCTGTTTCTTGTCCGTTACCTGGCCCAGGTAAGAGACAGCTATGTTTACCTCCTGGGGTGCACCAACCTCCCGCCGAAAGCGCAGGTCGATCTCATTGGAGTCTGGTTGAGCCGGATTCTTGGCATTCAGGAAGGGAGCCTCTCGGCTACTCCGCCTGACCCGGGCCAGTTCCACCCAGGGAGTGTCGGGCAAGGCCGTGCGGGCAGAGATTGAGAACTCGGCATGGATGTAGAGGGGACTACCCTCCTCTTTTTTACGCCCTCCATCAGCTTTGGGACGGCTTTCACCATAGCTTAATAGCAAGTATAACAGACCTTCCATCTCATGCCCAATGTCATAAGCCACCGGTTGTGGGAGGACAATGGTCTGGCCAGCCGGGTCAACGGCAATGCCCGGCAAAATATAGACTGAGGTGTCGGGAGGATCGCTGGCAATAACATTCAGACCGGTGATGATACCTGGTCCATGGCTAAACAAAGCATAGATACCTTGGCTCTGGCGGTGATACTCGTGTGCCTCTTCCCACACTTCAGCCGTCACAGCCATGCCGTCAACCGGCTTGATTCTTTTAGTGGGATACTTTTGTAATAGTTCTTCTATTTTCATGATTTCTTGCCTCTTCGTTTTGACCGTTTACCTTTCTTCTGTTTTGGAGGTTGTTGGCGATCCTGGGGCGAGGGTTCATCTTCTAACTTGAACCATATCGCCGCTTGGGCCGCTATCTCGTCCACTTCTGTCTCGGCCACATCCGCTTCCTCTTCTGCTTCTTGCGCTGCTGTGGCAGATAAGGTTTCGAGGTTCAGTTTATAAACGGTATGGGCCGGTTTCTGCATCTCGATAATGGACTCAATCGTGCGGCGGCGTATCTGCTCTTGCCGGACGCGCTCCGCTTTGTCCTCAGCTTCGATCGGTGGCAAGCGCAGGGTAACGCTAAAAGTATGGGGTACATTACCTCGACCCAGAGCAATACCAGGCCCTAGCCGGGCCTCGACCCCTAAAATAAAGTTTGCCGATCGCCGTTCGGTGATTTCCGCTTTCTGGCCGGTGTAGATTTCCAGATATTTTAGTAAGCCCCATTTGGTGCCCCGGCTGCGGTGAAGGGCAATGGCCCAGCGAATCAGTTGTCGTAACCGTTCCTCGGACCAGCGCTCGTCTATCTCCAGATCCAGCCAGGAGGCCAGCCAGGGTAGAAAATTGGCCGGGGTTATCCTGGGATCGAAGTAGAAAGGGATACTATCAAGTTGAGTCTCAATGGGTGTCCAAAAGCTCTCGAAGAGCATTAAGAAGCGTCCCATCAACTCATCTTGTTCGTAAAGCGCCGGCAGGTATCGTAGATACCTGCCTCGGGCCGAGACGGCGATGGTTACGGTTTCTTCAGCCAAAATAACATTATCTCCCCATGGGTCCTCGGCAGGGGTGGTGACCACGGCCCTGCTGTCGAGGTGTCTATCCACCTCTGTCGGAGCCACCGTGGCTTCAACCTGGTATTCGTAGCGAGTCCCGACCGGCAGTTCTCCCGCCAGGGACCAAACCAGATAATTGGTATCGTCGTCAACCTCAATGGAAGGCATGGTCCCGTCCAGTTCGGAAGGTATTCGATAATCGCCCAATACCAACCCCTGGGGCAGACTGATTTTAAGGATGAGGTTAGATATGGGTTCTCGTACCTCAAGGCGGGTGTGAAAAGTAACCTCGTCACCGGGATAACGGTTATAAAAGTCAACGACGTGACCGACCGTTACCGGGCTTAATGCTTCGTCGGTTGTGACTTCGTCCCCGGTCTCTTCTTGTTCGATGATGGCTTTAGTCCTGCTCATCCTCTTCTCCCAACTCGGCTATCGTAATCTCATGATCCAGCGAGCAAAGTAACGTATCGGCCGGAACTCGAACGAGTTTCTGCTTAACCTGGCGTGGGGCCTCCTCCGCCTCTCTTTCACCCTCTGCCTCAGGTGGGACCTCTTTGTTGGGGACGACCGGACGCTGCCTGAGTTGAACATCCAGAACGTGTTTGACGCCGGGCACCCGTTGAATCAACGAGAAAATCTCAGCCACATATAGGTTCCGGCCAAAGGGCCACCCTTCCCAATCAGAGTCCATCAACTCATCTGGCTCTTGATTTTGAGTGATATCCAGGGGACTGATGAAATTTTTCAGGCTTTGGATGACCCTGGCCTTGATCACTTCAGGCCGGCTGTACTCGGAGAGAACAATTTCAGCCTGCACCTTGATCCCCACGTAATTGGGCTCTCTAATCTGCAAGGTGGTGGTCAGTAAGCGATAGCTATCCAGATGCTTCTCGATCATTTTGGCCAGGATTTCATCTACATAGAGCTTGGATAGATCACCCGCTTGCAGCGAATCGGCCACAGCCGGTACAACAAGGATCTCGACCATACCCGGGGGTAGTCTGCCATTGCTGCTCTGAGGGATGTTGCATTTGACCCGGGCCACGGACCGGGTCGCCTTTTTCGTTAAATCTTCATAATCCTCTGGGGTGACCGCCCGGAGTTGAGCTCGCAACTCTTGCTGGGCCCGTATTTTAGCCTCGTCCAGGCTCTCCTGGTCTCGTCCACCGCTGGCCCGGCGCAAATTGGTAACCCGATCGATGTAAGGGATGGAAGACTTGAGGACTTGCAGTTTATCGACCGGGACATTACCCACCACGCCACCGCCGTAACGATATTGGCTGAAACGGATGGTTCGGTTGGCCGGAGGTACTCGACCATACTGGCGCATCGACCCATCTCGATGACGAATAGTTGGGCCGAAACTGATCTCCCCGGTGGCCGTATTCAAAGTAAAATGCCGGTCGAAACGATCGGAGTTAGAAAAATCTGGCACCAATTTCCAGGGAGCAAAGACAAACTCGTCGCCTCGCTTTTCCTCGACTTCGACCGTTTCCCCCGGCTGAAGCGAAAGGACGGGGCTATTTTCCAGCCGAAACACCTGGCCCGGTTCGCCGTTACTGTGCCCCAGTATCTCCTCGTGCACAATCACGGCGTGGGTGGCCCGCGTAGTGGCCCCCAATGCATGAGCAGCAACTTTAACAATACGAGGCGATTCGGTGTACATTCCCTGTTCCGGGCGGCGAGGCTCGAGACGGCAGCGGACCCAGTAGGCACTGCGACCATAAGCTTCATCAGGTCGCATCGAGAGGGGTAAATACAAAACGAGCTTCCCCTGTGGATTGTTTAAGCCTCCTGTGGTGTCTTTTTCGCCGAGACGAGTACTCAACGGCATTTCTTCCCAGAGACCGTCCCCGATCGAACATTCCCAAACCAGGGGTGGATCTTCACGTCTAACCCCAACCGCCTGGGTGCGCTCACAGGTGAAGGTCAGTTGCAAAATATGGCCGCTGATGTCTTCCGTTTCGTCAAACCCCAGATAGAAGGTATCCCCCACTCGGGGCTTCTCCTGGTTAAAGGCATAGAAAGTCTCTATCCCCAATCGGGGCAGATAGTTCTTGTGAAAATCCGCTTCTCGACGCAGTTGGCTTAACTTAGGTGGTATAATGGTCAGTTTGGTATCGGTCGTAAAGATGACCTCTGGTTCTTCCTCGCTGCTTCGCGTGGCCACTTCTATGCCTTGGGGCACAATGGCCACGGTATCATCCTCAGGGCCAATTGGGAAGGGGATGGAGAGCCGAAAGGTCAACTCCGTCCGGGCGCTGCTGGCCGGCTGGAGTTGTGTACCGAGCAACTCCAGGAACTTGATGTAATTCTTTTCCGGCACGCGGTTCAGCCGGTAGACAAGCATCTCGGTCATCCAGGCAAACAGTTCAATCAAAGTGATGCCGGGATCACTCAGGTTATAGTCGGTCCATTCTGGACAGTAACGAATAATCCGCCGCCGGGCTTCGTCCACCAGGTCTCTTTGAAAACGTAAATCATCCAGAATAGGTTCTGGTAATGACATTATTCCTCCTCACCCATCAGATAAAAGGGATAAACAATACTCCGCTCGTCGTGGGTGTCTTTAATACGATATTTGATCTCAGCCAGTAAGGCCCCCTCGTTGGCCGGATCATTAGAGACGTTCACCTCTTGCACTTCAATACGCGGTTCCCACCGGGCCAGGGCCTGTTTCACATAGTAAATCAGCAGGCCGACGGTGCTGGCATCACGCGGGGCAAAGACCAGTTCGTGAATACGGCAACCAAATTCTGGCCGCATCACCCGCTCACCGGGAGCCGTTGACAGGATAATCATAATCGACTGAGCAATATCGTGGTCGCCACTGGCCAGGGCAATTTCACCTCGGGGGTTAATTTGAAGCGGAAAGGCTAACCCTTGCCCCAGAAATTCTCTATTTCTAATGTTGTTGTTGTCCATACAGAGACACTCCGTTAGTTTTTTATCTTAGTTCAGATTGACCATGCCACCCTTAACATCGACCTTGGCGCTGCCATTGATGCCAATTTGTTGGGCTTTAAAGTCACCTTTTGTCGTTCCTTGGATATTCACGTTCATGCCCTTGATCGACACATCGCCCCTCGTGGCCTCCATATCGATTTTGCCTTGCGCCTTGATGATCAGATCCTGTTGGACATTGATGGTCATTGTATTTTGGGCGGAGTCGATAATGATTTCATTCTTTTCCGTCTTGTCGCGAATGATGATTTTCTCCTGGCCGTCTGTGTCGTCGAGAATGATCAGGTGGCCACTGCGCGACTTGATGATACGCTCGTTGACTATACCCCCACTCGCCACCTCACTGTTCGGTTTGGGCGGCTTATCTTGATTGTTCCAGAGGAAACCCACGATATAAGGATGGTGGGTGTTACCGTGGGCGAAGGCTATCAGAACCTCGTCGTTGACCTCTGGCAGGTAGTAGAAGCCCCTTTTGGGTCCTCCCATCGGCGTGGCGATTCGGATCCAATCACTTTCTATTTCACCGAGCCAGGCATATTTCACCTTGACCCGGCCCAAATTGTCGGGATCGTTGACATTGGTGACCAGGCCGGTGACCACGCCCGGCATCAGGCCCTGGCTCTGAGTATGACCATTCCCTGACTGCAACAGGTGGCTGAGCGTATTGGGTTGGCGGCCGCTGATGCTGAAGGTTGTTTCGTAACTGCCCCGTTTATAGACGTGCGTGGCCGAAGTGACAAAGTACTTGCCCTTGAACCGGTTGCCCACATCTTCGATGGTAATCGTCCAGCCGGCTTTCACCCGGGGGTCGCCCACACAGGTCCCCTCGGCCTGAATAGACTCACGGTTGATATCATTACCCAAGGCCGTGGCCAGGGCTGTAGCTTCATTGGGGGTAAAAACGGGTTGGTCGGTCACCACCGCTTCAGCCGAACCGAAGGCCGCAGCAGCCTTGGCTCCACCCGTCTGTCGCATACCGCCCTGGTTGAGCCTGGCGTTCGGTGTGGCCTCAGCGGTAATCGCTTGTTTGCCTTTAGCGTCCCAGCCCTTAACGATTATCTTGTCTGCCTGGTGGCTGGCCGTTAAGCGGGGCCGAAAATCCTTTAAATTATCCCCCAGGCTAAGTGCTGGGCCCTCTCCCAGGCTGGCATCCCCTTTTTTGAAATACAGTTTCCCCTCGGCCGTATAGACCTGGTAGCCAAGGCGGGCCGCCCGCGTTAATAAAAATTCCATGTTGGTCTGGTTGTTCTGCATCACGAAATCGTAGGTAATCCCGGGCGAGTCAGCCACCACCAACAAGCCCGCCTCGCCCGCGATTGTCTGCACAATAGCATTATCTGTCCGGTTTAGAAAGGTACGGGTCTTTTTGCCTCGATGTAAGCGGTGGGATTTGTCGTAACCTCGCACCAGCATGGTTGTCCGGCCCTGGGCAGAAAATTGGGGCTCCAGGGCAGTAATCTCCCCTTTGATGAGTGTCCCCCTCAAGCCGCCCTGTTCTTCGCCGGTCTCGATATCAATCTGGACCTGTTTACCAATATCAAACAGATTGTTGTCAACTAACTCCAATTCAGAGTCGTTGAACAGAATCGTAAACATATCCGGCAGATGTAGGCTGGTATCGACCGCTACTTCGGCCAGGGAGGCCATCACCTGCTCCGGCAAATCTTGCCCATCGACTTTGACAAAGCATTGGGTAAAATAGGCTGCTGTAGGCATGATCTCTATTCCTACTTTCTATGCCAGCATCCAGTGTTCAGTAGTTCACTGATAACTGCTAAGAAACAACTTGTTTCTGACCACTTGAAGACCTGACAGGTTTTTAAAACCTGTCAGGTCTGGGACGCTGATAACTGATAACTGATAATCACGGCAGAGGCACCAGCTTTAAAATCTGGCCGTGGTGCAAACCTTTGGGATTCATCAGGCTGTTGGTTTCGGCAATGTAGCGCCACTGGGCCGGGTCACCGTACTCCTGGTAGGCAATCCAGTCCAGGGTCTCTCCCTCGCGTACTATCCAGATTTTCCTGGGCTCACTATACGAAGTTGGATTTTGCGGGGCCGGCTTTTCCTCGTCAAGTTGGTCCAGTTCCACCGTCACTTCGGCGCGCACGGGCGTACCATTTATCCTGAACATGGTAAACTTTTGCGTTACTTTAGTGATGACAGCCCTGAATGACAGGAAGCCGCCCCAGATAAACTTGCAGTGATGCGGTTCGCCCTTGCCCGTTCTGGGATTCGTTTTCGATTCGTAAATATCGGTCATATCCAGCAGGGACTGATAACTCTCCCGCACGTCTTTGTCTTCAGTATCGGTGGTATCAAACAACAAATTGATGGTTAATTTATCCGCTTTACCCCCGGAAAATGTTTTACGAGGGGCATTGCCGCCCGTGCTCTCTTCGTCCTCCCACTCAATGGTTCTGGATATGGTAAAATCTTCCGGGTTGAATTGGAAGACCACTTCTTTACTGGAATCATCCTCACTGATTATCTTGGCTTTTTGCAGATTGGCCATAATTTCACTCCTAATCCTGATATTTTACGTCTGATCACCTAAATCGACTTCGCTCTTGTTCAATAGCCAACATTTGTTTGATGATCGGATAGATCTGCCGGGCCAAATCATTTAGGTCCGGCCCACTTCGCTCCGTTTCAGCCGGTTCACTCTCTACCGGCGGCGATGTCTCAATGACTCTTTGCAGTAGTCCCACACCCGGAGAGACCTCAACCGGCCTGGCCGGGGACACCAATGGCTGACGTTGAACCAGTTCCTCCGAGGCTAACCAATCTGCCACTGGCGCGGGTAAGGCACTTGGTGGCATCTGTGGTTCAGCCGGGGCAGGGGCCACGCGTTCGGTGATAGGTTTTCGAAAGAGCGTCTGGGGTTGCCTGGCTTCGGTTAGAGCTTCGCTTGCCTGCCTGCTCCCAGTCTCCTCCCCAAAATCAGGCGTGGCTTGTGTTTGGGGTAGCACAGCGGTCTGCGTGATGGGTTTGGTTTGGATCATGACAGGAAGTTTGGCTTCGGCGATATCGTGACCCGACAACGGCTGGACCTTGGTTAGCGGCAACTGCTGGCCTGACATAGCCCGCGCCAGAATCTTTTGACCCAAGCTATCTTCCGGTTCACCCCTACTGGGTGGCTGCATCGCGGCTTGAGGCGGCTCCGTCTGCCCAGCTATATCTTCTTGATCAAGCTGGCGTTGTACCATTGACGGTTCGGTAGGCGGACCTGGCTCCGGTGCCGCCTCCGGCTCGGCAGAGACAGGTTCCGGCCCAACAGGCTCAGTCGGTGGTTCGGCCATGACCCCCGGCGGCTCTGGGGTGACCGGTGCAGGCGCCACTTCTTCAAGCGCAGATGGTTCAGGGGGCGGCCCAGTCGGTCGACTTGGCTCAGGTCGCTCGGACAACTCCGGTTCAGGCTGGCGCTGCACCGGTGGTGTGACTTCCGGCTCAGCAGAGACAGGTTCCGAAACAACAGGCTCAGTCGGTGGTTCGGCCATGACCCTCAGCGGCTTTGGGGTGACCGGTGCAGGCGCGGCTTCTTCAAGCGCAGATGGTTCAGGGGGCGGTCCAACCGGTCGACTTGGCTTCCTCCGCTCGGCCAACTCCAGCTCAGGCTGGCGCTGCACCGCTGGTGCAGCGGGCGGGCCTGGCTCTGGTTTGGTTTCTGGTTCGACAGAAACAGGTTCCGGACCAACAGGCACAGTCGGCGGTTTTGCCGTTACCCTCGGCGGCTCTGGGGTGACCGGTGCAGGCGCTACTTCTTCAGGCGCAGATGGTTCAGGGGGCGGCCCAGCCGGTCGACTTGGCTCCGTCTCCACCGGCAACTCCGGCTCAGGCTGCCGCTGCACCGCTGGGGCGACAGGTGGACCTGGCTCTGGTGCGGCTTCTGGTTCGGCAGCGACAGGTTCAGGCCCAGCAGGCTCAGTCGGTGGTTCGGCCGAAGGTCTCGGCGGCTCTGGGGTGACCGGTGCAGGCGCGGCTTCTTCAAGCACAGGTGGTTCAGGGGGCGGCCCAGCCGGTCGACTTGGCTCAGTCCGCTCGGGTAACTCCGGCTCAGGCTGGCGCTGCACTACTGGTGCGGTCGGCGGGCCTGACGGTGGTTCTGCCATTACAGCCGGTCGACTTGGCTCCGTCTCCACCGGCACCTCCGGCTCAGGCTGCCGCTGCACCGCTGGTGCGGCAGGTGGGCCTGGCTCTGGTGCGGCTTCTGGCTCGACAGTGACAGGTTCAGGAGCAGCAGGCTCAGTCGGTGGTTCTACCATTACCCTCGGCAGCTCTGGGACGACTGGTGCAGGCGCGGCTTCTTCAAGCGCAGACGGTTCAGGGGGTGGCGCTGCCGGTCGACTTGGCTCCGTCTCCACCGGCAACTCCGGCTCAGGCACAGTCGGAGGTTCTGGAATGACCGGTGCAGGCGCCACTTCTTCAAGCGCAGATGGTTCAGGGGGTGGCGCTGCCGGTCGACTTGGTTCCGTCCGCTTGAGCAATTCCGGCTCAGGCTGGCGTTGCATCGCCGGGGCGGCCGGCGGGCCTGGCTCTGCTGCGGCTTCCGGCTCGACAGAGATAAGTTCCGGACCAACAGGCTCAGCCGGCGATTCTGCTATGACCCTCGGCGGCTGTGGGGTGACCGGTGCAGGTGACACCTCTTCAAACACAGATGGTTCAGGGGGCGGCCCCGCCGGTCGACTTGGCTCAGTCTCCACCGGTAACTCCGGCTCAGGCTGCCGCTTCGACGGAGCAGCAGGTTCCTCGGCGATTGAGCGAGCTTGGACAGGTTGTTTTGGTTCTGCGGGCGGCTGTACCGACGGCTGACTTGGCTTTGGCACTGTTTGCGTCGCGTCGACTGAAGTTTGGGCTACGGTTGGTGGTTCAGGCGTAACGGGCGTCTTTCCGGCCGGGGTCACATACTCGACTTTGGAAAACAGGCGCAGATTTTTTTGATCCGGCCGGACTTTTGGCTTTTGGTCTGAAGTAGATTGCCGCTGCAAAGCGATCTCAGTTGATGATTTCTTGGTCGGAGATGGCTGAGTGGTTTCCTTCCGTGATTTGGCCAACCAGGAAGGGAGCATATGATTCTGCTTTTGGGCCATAAAGTGGGGTGGGGTCGGTGGTTGGAAATCAGCCTCACTCCAGCGGGGCCTCTCGGGTCCGGTTGGTGCCGGTGAGGGGGTCGTGGAGGGTGGCCTATCCTCAACTTCAGGCCGCACAGGGCTGCTGCTCAAGGTCAACTCAGTTGAAGTCGGTTCCAGGCCAGTCTCAGGCGTTTGAGACGGCTCGTATTGGGTGGCAATCGGTTGGATTTGGAAACGGTTCGCCACCTCGCCAGCAAAACGATCCACCACACCTGGCTCGAGCGAAACCTGCTCGGGTCGCCAAACAGTACTTTGTTCAGCCACCCGTTGCACCCGGTCTAACAGAGTCAGAGTATTGGCCGTCGTAAAGGTAATGGAACGACGACCAATACTCCCCGCTTCTTCAGCCTGGGGTTCATGCAGCGCCCGTTGGACCCAGGGAGACAGGGCCTGCTCGGTCCGGCGCACCCTGGCCAGTACGGACCGGGCGATGTCGTCAGATTGTTGTGGTTCGGCCGGATTCGGTGAGTTGTTTTCCATATAGTACGCCTTTCCTGAGCCTCAATCACTTAGCCCGGTTCTAGCCAATTATAGGTGATTTCCAACGACTCAATCCCCACCTGGTTACTATCCGCTTTGAAGTCGGGACTGGTCCACTTAACCGGATAAGCATCCATCAAATTCCAACGTTTGACTTCCGCTCCGGCCTGGTCAAGGTGGATAACAGACATATTGACTCGTTTGACCTTGCCATCTACTATCCCCTCTTGAAACCATTTCCATAGTTCATTTGAGTGGGTAACACCCCGTTTCAGGGTAATGTTGCTGTAAGTAATGCGGCCAGGCAACCGATACACATAGTTGTTGCCGCCGCCCTCTTTAACAATTTTTTCTCCCTCTGTACGACTTACATTCAGGCCGCTACATTCTGTAAATGAGCCTTCAATGATTCCTTCAATCTCAACGTGAAACTTAAATCCTATCAGGGGGTCTTCTGGCATTATAACCTCCTTACCAGATTCTGCGCTGTCCCAGCCGTTCCTGTTCCAACTTTAGCTCTTGCTTGAGCAGGTCATATACTTTCTGAGCCAGGGCGAGCGGGTCTATCTCTTGGCTTACAGATGGTTCTGTCTCCGGCAAGAGGGACTCCTCGGCCATAGCGGCTGACGATGAACCGCCACTGGCCGGAGACAAGTCGTTTCGCTGGAGGTGAAACGTATTCAGATCATCCTGAAGTGATGACATGGCTCCTTTTCCTTGTGCCCTACTTTTGACCCTCTAACAAACCGGCAAACTTACTGTCGGACAGCTTCATTCAGCCTGCGATTGATATTAGCAATTTCTCTTACCCACCGCTGCCGTTCAGGATGTTCAAGATTAAGGATATTATCCAGCGGCCAGTGAAAATGATAGGCGATGTAGGCTACCTCCTCGTGCAGGCGATCGAGGGGGTAGCCTATGACTGCCCCCCCAGGTTGGCCAAATCCAGTTCAAACTGGGCCTTACACTCGGGACAGGTTATGGGCAGGGTCGTTTTCCCTTCCTCATTGATACGGCGATAGAGGGCCTGGAGATAGGCCAGGTCAGCGGCAAAGAGATTTTCGATGACGCTGGTCGTTACCTGGGATAGAGTACCCAGCCTGGTAATCACTCGCGAAAGCAGGACGATCACCAGGTAGGCTTGATTACCCCGCACCCTTGGATCACGTAGAGGGGCAATCTCGTCCATGGCCGTGGCCAAACGCATGACCCCTTCTTTGTGCACATTGCCGTTCTGATCAACATAGCCCAAGGGTAAGGTGAATTCAAATTCGGTCTGCAGAGTCATGCTTTATCTCCCCGGTCTACTGGGTCCGTCGTAATCCCTCGTGGGCGATGACGATCTCTTCCATCACCACGGCATTGCTGTCCGATTTGATTTGCGGACCACCCACTTTTTTGACCCAGCCTCGGTCAAAACTCCACTGAGCCACCGGGTCTCCGGTTAAACTGAACATAGTAATGGAGCCATTAATGCGGGCGCCGTCCAAAGTACCTTTCTCAACCTCGTCTACCCACTTCCAAAGATCCATGGCAGTGGTGACCGGGCGCTTGAGGCTAACGTCTTGCCACTTTAACCGGCCCGGCTGCTTGCCGATGATTTCATTACCTTTTGTATCAATGTACTTGTGCTCGACGACTTCGCTTTCCGAACCGATGCCACTACACTCGGTGAAAAAACCGACCGCCTTACCGCCCAGGTCAAGACCGTATCGAAAACCAACCAGAGGATCTTCGTAGTCTGCCATATTGTATTACCTCCGTTATTTAAGAAATATTTTATAGGTCGATAATTGGTATGGTTTGTCCTCCCCCAACCCCTCCCAGCGGGAGAGGAGTGCTTTTGTCCCCCCTCCCCTTGGGAGAAGGTTAGGGTGAGGGCTCTACGCTACACGTTCTCGCGGTACAACCGCTCATGGACGATGGTTAACTCTTCCACCCCATACTCGTTACTATCTGCCTTAACTTGGGGACCGGTGACCTTGGACGGCCAGCCACGTTCAAAATGCCAGGCCGTCACCGGGGTGCCGTCCTCTTTGAGCATCGTTATGGTGCCAGTGGCCCGAGCCTGATCTATTTCACCATTTTCAACCAGTCCACGCCAATTCCAAATATCCAAATTGCTGGTGATGCCCCGCTTAAGGGTAATATCTGAGTATTTTATCCGGCCCGGCTGCTGGATGATCAAGGGCACCCCACTTTCATTCACCGCTTTGAACTCAACGGGGTCATATTCTATATTGAGGCCACTACACTCGAGAAAAAAGCCAGTGACATGCCCGCCGACTTCAAGACTATACTTAAACCCAATTAGGGGATCTTCATATTCTGCCATTTACCTTACCTCTTTCCAAGAATATAGATTTAACGTATTGCATATGGCGTATTGCCTGGAAGCACTTTTTACGCGCCAAGCTTTCCGCTTCCCGCTCTACGCTTGACGATTTCTTCGGTTGCGGCTTGGCCGCGTTACGCTTTCCGCTCCACGCTCTACGGGCTACGCTTCAGCGTTAGGTCCGGCCCACTGGCTGATGCGGAAGATCACAAATTCGGCCGGCTTGACCGGACACAGGCCAATCTCGACGATCAGCCGCCCCAGGTCGCGGGATTCGGGGGGATTGAGTTCATCATCACATTTCACGTAGAACGCTTCGCTGGGATTATTACCGAACAGAGCCCCCTCTGACCAGGTTATTCTCAGGAAGGCGCTAACATCTCGCCGGACCCGAGCCCATAACATGCGGTCGTTGGGCTCAAAAACCACCCACTGGGTGCCACGTTCGATGGACTTTTCGACGTAGTTGAACAGCCGGCGCACGTTAATGTAACGCCAGGCCGGGTCGCTAGACAGGGTGCGTGCCCCCCAAACGCGGACGCCCCGACCGGGGAAGGCCCGGATGCAGTTGACGCCATTGGGGTTAAGCGTATCCTGTTCACCCTTGGTGGTGTTATAGGCCAGGCCCACGGCTCCCTGTACAACCTCATTGGCCGGAGCCTTATGGACACCCCGCGTGTTATCGTTGCGAGCCCAAATACCGGCCATGTGGCCCGAAGGTGGAATGGGGATCGGGCGATTCAGAACCGGATCGTCCACCTCAATCCAGGGATAGTAGAGCGCGGCGTAGCTAGAGTCGTAGCCGGCCGTATCCATGCGCCACTTCTTGATCTCTTGCGGCGTCATGTTCGGGGGCGGATCCACGATGGCTACCCGGTCGCCCAGTCGCTCGCAGTGACCGATCATAGCTATTTGCACCGCCTTGACCATATCCAGGTTGAGCTTTTCACCGGGCATAGTGGTCATCAGGTCGGGCACGCAAACCATGGTCACGTCTTCGAGAGCTTCCAACCCTTCCACGCCCGACCGCTCGGTCACCTCGCCCCGGAAATCCTGCGAGGTGGGGGCCTCGAGCTGTTTAGGCTCAAGGTTCAGGGATTGTTGCTGCTCCCGTGGCCACATTTTGGCCAGAGGGGCGGCTGTTTCGGGCATGACGATATCGATCCACTGAGGTGCTTTGTTGTTTTTGTAGGCCACCCGTACCTGCTTAGTCCCGTTCTCTTTGACCTCGGTCAAAGTGACCTCGGGCAGTACTTCTTTGACCTGCCAGGCGCCGGTTGTCCCCTGGCGCTCGACGGTGATGGTGAAAGGTGGGTTACCAGTGTCTTTGGTGGCAGCCGGTTTTTCTTCACCCTTTTTGGGTTCTTCTTTGCCTTTGGGTTCTTCCTTCTTGACCGGTGCAGGCGGGGCCTCAATCTGGGGCACATCAACCTTCACCCGCAGGCGCAGACCGTCAAAGCCCGCTTGCTTGGCCTTAACAAGCAGGTAGGGTTTGCCATCGGTACCAAGCAGGGCGACCTGGGCCTTGCCAATCGTCTTGACGCTCACCACGTAGCATCGCGAACCACCGTTATGAAAATATCCATAAACAGAGTGGGGCAGGTAGGTCCCCGGGACGAACCCGCCAAAACGTTCCACAAACTGAGTCCAGTTAGTGACTAACTGGGGTTTATTGAGCAGGTTCTCGGTGATCAACTCACCATCGACCTCCCGCATCAGTTCTGCTTTTTCGGTGAACCCGACAAAAGCTGCCATAGCGGTGCCCACTCCCTCAATCGGCTTCGGGCCGCGGTCTACCTCCTCAACATAGACTCCTGGTGATAAATATTCTGGCATCGTAACCTCCTAAGCATATAGTTTAATATAATGTGAAGACAATTTACAACATGAAACTCAACTAACTTTAACAGAGCACTATCTTTCGCGTTACGCTCTCCTTTCTACGGTGTAGATCGTTTGCTAAAATGCCCCCCTAATGACAATCTGCTCCCGAACTTACACCGTGAGTTCGTAATCTGGAGAGGGGACGGTAATCTTGTGTCGGCGTGGTTTACGTCCCTCGACTGAGACCTCCAGGGTATAATCGCCGGCCTCAAGATTGCCAATGGCAAACCTGCCTTCAGGCTGAAGGTCTACCTCCAGGCCCCGCTCTACCAGGGTCAGACGCAGCTTCTCAAGCGGTTCTTGGCTACTGATCGTACCGCCAATTGTCCAGAAGCGATCCAGTTCGACCTGCTCTTGGAGCCGTTGTTGGCTTAGCGGCACAGCAGCCTGGCCAATCCGTAAATCGCGCGTGCGCACCAGCGGCGTGGTAATAGGCAGGTAGGGATTAAGGGCCAGGGTGGTGATACAGATGATACCTGGTCGCAACTCATTATCGAGCGCGCTCCAGAGATCAGCCGGATTGCGCAACTCGTCATACTGGGCTACCTTGAGCGGAATCGGGAACGGCTGGTCTTGCAGACTCTCGGACAGAAGCTCTTTGGGCAGGTAAGTGTACCGAAAAAGGGACATCAAGGTCCGGGTCAATAAACGGTGCTCGTCATCAGGCTCAGCCGCCCAAGCCGTGATCAGGTAATGCAAATCTAACCTGATCGGCGTCTGCTGCACCGTGACGGACCTATTTTTGCCGTTGTCCTGTCGTTCCCATTGGAGATTGCGCAATTTAGCATTCTCCCGAATATCGTGCAGGAAGAGGTTCAGCGTGGGCCGGTTCAGCCGGGCCGACCATTCCCGCTTGGGCTGGTCAAAGGCAATGTCAACCTCACCATTCTTGATGGGTATTTCCCGAATGAGCAACTGGCGCAGGACTTCGTCTAAGTCATTGATCATATTTAGCTAACTCCTGTGGTAAACAGTGAGCAGTGAACAGTGAACTGATTACTGTTTACTGCTAAGAAACAAATTGCTGCTCGGTGTGGACCACAGTCCACGCCACACATCGCCGGACTGTGGTCCGGCTAGAGCGACTTGACGTTTCTGGCCTATTGAAGACCTGCCAGGTCTGGGATGCTG
>DAOUMU010000286.1:0-3449 GCA_034409055.1 Anaerolineae bacterium | reverse complement strand
CCAACTATATCACTGTTTACGGGCTGTCGGCCGATTTCACGGCGAATCCCATCAGCGGGACAGCGCCGCTGACGGTGCTTTTCACCGACCAATCCACCGGCACTCCCATGCCCACCAGTTGGACCTGGGACTTTGGCGACGGCGCCACCTCGACGCAGCAGCATCCCAGCCACACCTATACCCAGCCCGGCAACTATACCGTCACCCTGACCGTCAGCAACGGAGTTGGCTCCGATATCGAGACCAAGGCCAACTATATCACTGTTTACGGGCTGTCGGCCGATTTCACGGCGAATCCCATCAGCGGGACAGCGCCGCTGACGGTGCTTTTCACCGACCAGTCCACCGGCACTCCCATGCCCACCAGTTGGGCCTGGGACTTTGGCGACGGCGCCACCTCGACGCAGCGGCATCCCAGCCACACCTATACCCAGCCCAGCAACTATACCGTCACTCTGGTCGTAAGCAATACTATCAGTTCCGATACTATGATCAAGACGAACTGCGTTATCGTCACCATTGAACAGCCACCGATTTACCTACCGCTGATTTTTAAGGACAGCCAATGACCGCAGTCCTAAAAAGCGGATAACCTATCACAACCAAAAGGTGCGGCACACCTGAAAAGTGTGCCGCACCTTATTCTGGCACCCATCCAGAAAGAGCACCCCGCGATTACCCAAAGGGCACAAGGGGCCAGGCTGATCTCGCCCGGTTTGGGCCGGCGTCCACCGCCAATCAGGCCGGCGTAGCTGACCGTCAGGATGCTTCTAATCACTATCAAGATAATTCCTTGAGCAGCGCCTTGGCCTCTCGCCAATCTACTGCATCAAACCCCTCGGTGAACCAGCCGTAAATCTCCGCCAGCACTGGCGGGCTTCTTCTTTCTCCCGGCGTGAATTGCTAATGTGGTTCATTCATGCTATTATTAATCTCTTTCGTGTGGCCCAATTTGAGGCCAAGTCATGTTGAATTTTCAGGACGAATTGTTTACCTAGGGGGGTATCAAAAATGTCAAACCTTAAAAATTTAACCTTTAAATCAACCAATCGTTACCTCAGTCTGATCGTGTTGGTAGTATTGTGTATCACTTTAGTACTAATCGTAAGTTTGCTGCCGCTCAGGCCGGCCAAAGCCGCGCCTCAGCAAGTGGGGGTAGGTGGGGCAGGACAGAATGCCTTCGAGCTCATTGGCCGGATCAATCAAAACGGATTAAACTTCACTGGTTTTGGCTATCTGACCTACGTCAGGGATTTAAACAACGCTGAGATATATACAAACCCGGCTACTCCATCGGAGGACACGGCTCGTTTTACTTATGTGGCAACAGCCACTTTAACTTCACGAGCCATTCTTACCGATGTTTTTGTCATCGACTCGCAGGGAACCATCACCTTTTACTTTACTCAATCACCCCCAGACCGAAGTTTTGACAATTCTGCATCTTTTGCCAGTGGAACCCCGATTGCGACTGCCTCGATGCGTTACCAGGATATTCTGCTGGTACAGTCCCCCAACAAGGGCATTGCTACAGGCGTGAGTGAACTGACCCAACTCAACGCTCCTGCCTTTACCTTAAACGGGCAGAGCTATCAGTTTGGACAGACTAATCTACTTTATCGACTCTCGACCACCGGCAACGGAACCCGCACCAACCTTGATCCTCTTATCTCGTTTGTCTTACTGGCCGGAAATGCGGTAACGAGTGGTCAGCAATCGTATCTACCGATGATAACCCGTGACTCCAACTGAACGCCCGGATGATGAAATTGTGGGCAAGGAAGTACGGTTATGATGGTTTCAAGTATAGTCTGGCTCCTTCAGAGCAGGTTATGGCCGATGCAATCGCGGCTCATTTCATCGCCTCGGCTGCGCCGGTCCGCTTTAGCGTAGCTCAATCACCCAGCGAACGAGAGGCTGCCTACCGGCTGAGATACGAAGTTGTCATTGACCAGGGGTGGGCCAGACCGGAGAACCTCAGCGGTCTTGAGCAGGATGGTTACGATGCTCGGGCCGTTCATTTGCTAGGCTGGGATGACCAGAAAGCTGTTGCCACCACTCGCCTGGTGTTCCCCACCGCCGGAAAGCTGTTACCAACCGAAGTAGAATTTGAGTTAAGTGTGGAGCCACGAGGACAGGTGGTTGATGGGGCGCGAGCTATTGTCGCCAGGGCCTACAGTGATTACCAACATCGAATTTTTGCTGGATTGTTGGGTTGCGCCTGGTTTGAAATACAAGCTCGTGGATTTTATTATCTCTGTGGAGCAGCAGTCCCGGCCATGATTCGTTTATGCCGCAGTATTGGCTACCATATCACCGTGTTGGGTCCTGCTCGTCAATACTGGGGTGAGAAGCGCTATCCCCTCCGCTTTGATGTTCCTGAGTCTGTCCCGACGTTACTTGAACGTTGGGAGCATATGATTAAAAAACAAGAGAGCGGGATGTAGCTGAACCAATTAAGTCATATCAGGCTGACTGGCCGCTTACTGCTCACACCACCCGTCGCGGCCGGTACTGAATCGCCTCAGCAATCCCACGGGGAGGCAGCAAAGCTGCACAGGTCTACGCACTATGCGCCGTCTGAATATCTGCTTCCCCGGCCAAATACCCGCTCCCTTCGGTCGCCGGGCACAGGTTGGCGAATCTCGGCCGGGCCCATCCCACAGGGAGGCAGCAAAGCTGCACAGGTCTACGCACTATCGGCGTTGATCTGCAAACTCGCGCCTTCAAAGCGAGTCCGTTGGATGGACCGAGTCGCCTCGATCCGCTCGCGGACCGTGGCGCTGGGTTCGCCGGTACGCTTGCTGCTCAGCTTCTCAAAGGCGACGCGGGGTGCTTCCACGTGGATATCAATCCGGTCCAACAAGGGACCGGATATTCTTTTTTGATAGTTTTTGACCATCGAGATGGAGCAGGTACATTCCTTCTCTGGGTCACTGTAATAACCGCATGGGCAGGGGTTCAAACAAAACGACACTTTTCGTGTCGTTTCAGGTCATTTCTGACCTCGAAGGAGCATTTGCTGTAGTTAATGTTGACGGTCTGACTTAACCCTTCTCCTGACTTATATACCAGGGGACATTTTAGCAAAATATTTGGTGTCAACTCAAATGAAGTGCGAATCAAAAACAAAATCCAAACTTTCCCGGCAACTGTTTACCGGATGCGGTTTGATGTGGTCGGAATTATCTCTCACATCCAGTCTTCATAAATTACTGGAGTGATTATCACAAGTTTACCCTCCCTATTTTGCCTTTCGAATCCCACCAACAACTCTGAAAAAGGCAAATATTGAGGCAATCATTCCTATCCAAAAGACTACTACTCAACGGCGGAAATCCTTCGGGGGTTAGCTGATCGAAGTTACTTTCCATAATGTAGATAAAAAGGACGTTTTCGCCCCAACCCCCCCCATATTTTGAGTGATATCAATGATTGGTAACCACCGA
>DAOUMU010000285.1:0-13924 GCA_034409055.1 Anaerolineae bacterium | reverse complement strand
GCACCAGTGCGATGCAGCGTGCCCAAATCAATCTGGAAGACCTCGGTGCTACTGATTTCTTCTCAGCAGTGGGACTACCTGGGCCACAAATATCTCTAGCCAATATCACATATTAGGGAGCCATCCCAACCCTTGATAAATATGGGCAATCAATAGATAGTAAGGGACGTCCATTTGGTAAAGAGTTGTTTCTGGAAGCAATTGAAGCAATTGAGTTTGACTTTGATAAGAATGGCGAACCTATTATGCCGACTATACTGATATCCCCTAAAGTTGCTGAGAGCATAAAGGAAGATATAAAAACCTGGGAACAAGACCCGGAACTAAGTGCCCGTCACAAAAGAATTATGGAAACAAAGAAGGCTAATTGGCGTGTTAGAGAGAGTCGTCGAAAATTGGTTGACTAAAGTTAACGAACGTTCTATGGAAATACCCTTTTGTCAACTTTTGACAAGTGAGGGGTATCAAGTTATTCATTTAAGTCGGCATGGTTCTTTTGAACAGGGCAAAGATATAATAGCAATAGCCCCTGATGGAGTACCGTGTGCCTTCCAATTAAAAGGTGCTCCCAATGGGGGAAAAATCACCCAAAAAGCCTGGGCAAAGGATTATTTAGAACAAGTAATCCGCTTAGTCGAAATTCCTATCAAACATCCTTCAATTGACTCTAATCTATCAAGGCGAGTGTACTTTGTTACCAACGGTGAATTAGATGAAGAGGTCCGAGTTGAAATTGCCGATAGAAATTCAGAGTGGGAACGACGTGGCTATCCAAAACTAGAAACAACTCTTAAAGGACAGCTATTAACGCGTTTTTTAAGACTACATACAAATCTCTGGCCAATAGAACTTATCTTTGAGAAAAATCTTTTAGAGTTATTCTTGGCAGATGGAACAGACTGTCTAGATAAAGGAAAGTTTGCCGGTTTTATTGGTGAACTACTCTTCTTGTCGGATAAACAATTGAATAAATCTGAATGTAGTCGGATTTTGGCAAGTGCAGCAATTATGACGGCCTACGCGCTAACCCCCTACGAGGTAAAATCGAATCATGTGGCTACCTTTGAGGGGTGGGTTATTTATGCCGCTTACTTGGCTGCCTTAGTAGAGAAATACGATCTAAATGCAAGATATTGGCAAGAGTCATTTAACATTTCCCTAACTGCCATTGAGTATGCGTTTGCTAATTTATGTGATGAACTGAGAGTTCGCAAACATCTAGTTGAAGGCGATCCTTTGGTAGATCAGCCTTTTTATCGAGGCCGGGTTACCTGGCTAGTGGGATTAGTATCGACGTTTGTATTATGGAATACTTTACGCAATCAGAGTCTTCCTGACGACCTAAAAACCTGGTCAAAGAGTTTTGTTGAAGAACATCAAAAAGATTTACTTTTGTGGGGTGAAGCGGCAGTATCACAATTCTTAGCAGCTTTTTGGTTTTTGTCGAGTGTAACAGCCAACCTTTACCCCGTAAACCTTCTCACAAACCTAATCAAAAGCATTTCTGCTATGAATGCCTATGATAACAAAGAGCAAGTTGGTTTACCAGACCCATATCATAACCTATCAAAAGTAATTGAGCTAAGATATGATTTGTCACCAAATAGGCTTCGTGAGGAAAACTATTTAGGTCAGTCTTATACAATTGAGTCACTCATACATATGTTGGCAAAAAGAAGCTGGCGACAAAGATTAAGATGGTTATGGCCTCAGATCACGCGTGTTCGTTTCATCGAGTTTTATCCCGACCAATCTTGGGAGTTTTGTTTGTGGTATTGTGAAAATGGACATCGCCGTGATAAACAACCTGAAATGCCTCAAAGTTGGACAAAATTGAGGGATGAATCTAGACAAGTAAACCTAGATAAGATACCGAAGATATTTCAGCAGTACCCTGAATTGTTGCTAGCATTTATTATTGTCTATCCGCATAGATTAACTACAGATGTAGCGAAGTTTTTAGACGATTGCCTGTAAAAAACGTTGTGTCCAAAAGAAATACTGGCTAAGTTACAGTCGGCGGGGCCATCGCTGACCCCGCCGCTGCTTCCGAACCGGACGTGAGACCCTTCGACTTCGCTCAGGGTAGGCTTTTCGCTTCATCCGGCTCTTGAGTATTCGGGCTGTTGTCATCAGCACAGCCCAAACCGTTACCGGAGTGGGCCGCTTGGCAAATGAACGGTTGGAGGTGGACGTTAGTCCGAGCTTCACTACGTCAAGGACGTGTGTCATAAGCTTCGACCTCGTTATCGTGCCCTTGCCTTCCCGAATACCCGCCCTCCGTCAGCCTATCTCAGGCATTACCCTGAGCTTTGGCTTCCCTTCGGCCTGGCTCAGGACAGGCTTGGGTCATCCTCCTCCCCCTGGCTTACGGATGGTTTCCTGCTCAGGTCGCCCTGAGAGCGTCCGGGGAGTTTCTCCGTTCCGAGTGTCCATTTTCCGTGACCGTAGGCCGATACTTTACGCCGGGGTTGTGTCGGGTGGATACTGCGTGAGATTTGACCACGTAGCCTCAACCCTTGTTCTTTTGAACCCTGCCTTGTTAACCGGTGTTGGCAGGTTGTGCTTGACGACGCTTCATCCGTACCTTCACTCATCGTTGACCTTAGCCACTTGCTCGACGAAGTCACCACGTCCGGTTCGTGGCTTATCGCCTTTCCACCCTTGCTTCTGACGTTTGATAACCAGTCGCCCGCCATAGGGTGGCGCTGTCTCCCATCCACCGGGGAGGTTGGAGTTGATTGATACCCCTTTTTGGTGTATCATCGCACCAACTTGGACACTCAGTTGTCAAAGAACAAACGGTGCTGTTCTTTGCCGTCCATCCCCCGTATCCACGGGTACGGTTTCGGACGAACGGGTCGCACTAATTCGTTTCACGCCGACAGCCAAAGTTGGTTTGGATAGCCGGGTGGTTTGGTTAACGGTTATTGGGCTACTGTGAAGGTGGTTTTGCTCATCTTTGGCTGCGGGTGAACTCCGGCGTTAGGGCGCATGTTGTAAATCTCAGCCTTTCAGAAACAGTATGGAATAAGTTACAGAATGACAAATAATTTTACTATTCCAGTGTTTTTTGCTCTTATTGTTGGAGTCTACTGTTTGTATCAAGGAATACGTTTCCAACAAGGGTACAATAAAAAATACCACTATTTTCCGGCTGCCCATTATAGAGCACAAGCCTTCTTCAATTTGGCAATTCCTATCGGTATCGCATTTCTGATGTGGGCTTTAAGTCTATTTATTGGAGGAATTCTATTTCCCGATGCCGAACTTTCACAGATTGTCGGAAAATGGTTCATAGCTGGTGGATTCATAATTATTTTTATTGGTTGGGCATTAATGTTCTTTCCTAAATCTATTGTCCATCCTGCTTGGGTGCGATGGTTACAAAGAGAACATAGTGACATCTTGGATATTTTGGAGAAAGAAGCAAAAGTAATGGGTCTGAACGTTTGGGAAGAGCACGTAAAAACTCAACAAGGATTAGAACAATGGGTTGATGAAGTACGTCGTAAATATGACAGACCGTTAGACCATTGGAAGATTTCACCTGATAACTTGGCATCTTCAGGAAGAAATTATCAATCCGTACAAAAGACAAAACCATTGGGAAAAGAGTAGATTTATGTAGTGGTTCATAAAATGTTGCAGTCGAAAAAAGCCCCCCCGGCCCCCCAAAGGAGGGTGAAAAGCGCCAAAGTTCCCCCCTCTGGGGGGTTAGGGGGGCCGGGTTGAACTGCAACTAATTCTGAACCACTACAGAAAAGAGTAGATTTACCACCAAAAAACGCCCTAACAAGTCGTTTCACGCCGACAGCCAAAGTTGGTTTGGATAGCCGGGTGGTTTGGCTAACGGTTATTGGGCTGCTGTGAAGGTGGTTTTGCTCACCTTTGGCTGCGGGTGAACTCCGGCGTTGGGCAGCCCGGCAACACAGTTGAGAAGCAATATGGAAGAAGGATTTCGCAGGTTTCTGAAAAGAGGTGGAAGGTCCGAGAACGCAGCAGGGCGAATCATCGCATATGTGAGGGAGTTCGAGAGGTATCTGAAAGGACACCGTAGCGTAGGGCTGAACGAAGCGGACACCGAAGACCTGGAAGCATTTGTTGTATGGATGGAGCAGAAGCCAAAGGCATCTGCCAAGGGGTATCTCTGGGGCATTAGTTACTACTACGAGTACACTTCAAATCAAGAGATGCGTGACTTGGCGGGCATATTGCGTGAGCAAAGGATAGAGCGGCGGCCATTTCCATTGAGCGAGTTTCGGGGCATCAATCCCGAATATGTGGAGAAATTGGCGGCGGTGGGGATACAGAATGTCAAGCAGATGTTAGCGGTAGGGCAGACCGCGAGAGGGAGGGCAGCACTTTCGGAGGAGACAGGGGTGGCTGGAGATGTCATTTTGGAGTTGGTGAAACTGTCTGACTTGGCGCGGATACCAGGGGTCAAGGGGGTTCGTGCTCGGCTGTATTATGATGCAGGGGTTGATACGATGGAGAAGATGGCGGAATGGGAGCCGGAGGAACTGAGGGAGATGGTTGCTGAATTTGTGGAGCAGACGGGGTTTGAGGGCATAGCGCCGTTGCCCGCGGAGGCGAGGTTCACCATAACCCAAGCCAAGAGATTGCCGAAGATTGTGGAGTACTGAGAAATCATAGGGGCGGGCCGCCTACCGATGACATGCACTGTCAAGGGGGTGGTCGATATTTTAAGGTTAGGTTGAGACAGTGCAGAGAAAAAAGGTCGGTGTCGCCGTCGTCGTCGGGCCTGTGGGCAGCACCCAAAGGGCATTATAAGGTGGGCAATCTCGAAGAGTTGTACCCAAAGGGCATAAGTATCCACGCTGTCCACAGACCAAAAATGGGAGGTAAAAGGGTCAGTTTTGCAGGGGGCAGTAAGCCCACCGTGGCTGGATGAGAGGCGACCGGGTCGCTGTGGCTGGCCAATCTGCCAGAAGTGGAGTTAATTTATACTGACATGTAACGAGAGGGATAGGGGTTCAGACTTTGCCTCACGCGAAAGCGGGCAGACTGCCAGCAGGTGTCTCGTCACGAGAAAGCTTGGTCAACCACCTTGAAACGGGCAGGCAGATGACGGTAAGGAGCAATCCGAACGGGTGCACCCGTTAATGGAGAAACCGTGTGGCGGCTCCAAGGGTGTATCGTGAAGTTCACAGAGGCCAGGCTTCTGTGAGCGCGTCCTACTCATCAGTGGAGGCGTTTGAGATGCTCGAGCGGCTTGAGGGGAAACTCTCACGGGCCGTTCCAAGGGGAGGAGGAGGCGCAACGTCGCCTCCTTGCCCGACCAGATTGGCTTTATTCCCTTTGATTTATTTTGTGAAATATGTTACAATTTGGGCGTTGTATTGCATCTCAACTCTTTAGGTTCAGTTCTTCCCTCTCCTCTTTTAGAGCCGCCTTATCACAAAATTTTTAGCAAAATTTTTGTTTTTAAGTATAACGACACTAGTAGCGAGGAGGAAGTAAAATGATAAACCGAAATCGTACTTGGTTTGTATTCCTTAGTTTAGCCATAGTTATCCCAAATATCTTAATTGTAACGTTACTAGTGGGGTTATCTACCTCGCGGGCAGCATCATCTCAATCGCCGATGGCTACAGCCATTAATCCGAGCCAGTACTTTCCGTTGCAGGTAGATAATCAGTGGGTGTACTCTTGGACAAACAGCATCTATGCCCCATCCCCTATTATCGAAACGGTCGTAGTCACTGAACAGACGGATAGCCAGTACACGTTCCACGCCTATCATAATCAGGCAGATGGCCAGTTTAGCATCTCAACCAGCTCAGGATATCGGTGGACTTCATATTGGACAACGGGTAGCAACCCTTTCCCTCTCCCAATGTATATGGTTCTCCACTACCTAAATGTGCCTAGTAATCACATCATCGTTCCAGATCGGAGATGACTGGAGTGGAACTGGGTGGTATGGAGCTGTATATACCGGCACAACTACTGTGGTCACCGACACAGCAACGGTGGTAATTAACGAACGCACTTACACCAACTGTCTGCAAATTCATACCATTATTACTGGTTCGCATTCATTTGGCGCGGGCACACGTAATGCTTGGTTCGCACCGGATATAGGGTTAGTTAAGTTTGTTTACAATCACGATGACGGATCAGTGACTATGGCTGAACTGCAAGCATATAACCCAACTGTTGTGTTTTTACCTCTTGTTTTAAAGAATTATGACCCAACAGATTTTCCGGCTTATCCTTCTGGAGAGACAATTCTTCACCAAAAAGATGAAAAAATCCCTTACAATTATTGGAGCTATGTACCCAAAAGTCTAACGAGAAATGAAACAGCATACATTTTTCTTGAGATAAGTCATCCACAAATAGAGGACTATGACGCACTCACTTTAGCGGCAAAAAACACTTGTAATCAATTTATTGATGTAGCCGAATCAAGGAATTACATTATCTTAACACCTGTTATTCCCAGAGACTTTTCTGAAGGCTATTATCCTCAAGGTATTAATCAATACTCATTGGACCCTTTAACGCCTAATTTCTATTACAGACCTGACTTAAAGGTAAATATTATTATTGAGAACTTTAAAAAGGAACTTGAAGAGGCTGGATATTCAATTCAAGATAAGGTTTTTGTTTCTGGGTTTTCTGCTGGGGGAATGTGGGCAAACCGCTATAGTTTGTTACATCCAGAACGCGTAAAAGCTGCGGCAATGGGGCAAGCAGGAGGTTGGTTAGCTATGCCTATAACGAGTTATAATGGAACCGACCTGAATTGGCCTTTAGGATTAAACAATTATTCATTATTAACGGGAGAGTCGTACAATAAGTACAACATATTTAAGTCAGTTCCAATGTTTATATTTATCGGCGATCAGGATACTACCAGTACATACTACGACTCAGACTATCCAGATAGCAATGACATTACTATCTGGGGTAATAGCGACCCAGTTCGGCTTGAAAATCAATATAATCATCTAAAGAATCTAGGTTATAACGTTTCATTCAAATTATACCCGAATGTTGGGCATAATTATAATTCTGAAATGAGAAATGACGTAATAGATTTTTTTGAGCAAAGCAAATAGGCAGACGTATTTTTTCAATGCTGGTCTCTGCCTAACAAAAAAATTGTAGCCGAATTGCTACAGCCCGTTTTTATCAACCATACCTCGCCAGCGGAGGCTCTGATTATTCAAGGTGATTTCGCTGGCCCGCAATCGGCTAAATTTTGGGCGTTGGGCGGATCATTACATAATCTGGAGAATAAACACAATGGGTACACGGTTTGATATGATCGGGATCTTTGTGAATGACCTTCATCGTATGGTGGCGTTCTATCGAGATGTCCTCGGTTTCGAGATAGTATGGGATGGTAAAGGCCCCTATGCCGAATTCAAACACGAAGGCATTCGATTTTCCATGTATGAACGAACACAACTGCCCAACCTTTTAGGTCAAACCCCCACCTATCCCAGTGGCTTGAATGGCACTTTCGAACTGGCGATTGATCTGCCTACCTCGGCGGAGGCAGACCGTGAATTCGAGCGGATAGTCAAAGCGGGCGCTCGATCCATTTATGCTCCTCGCGATGAGCCGTGGGGTATGCATTCTGCGATGATTGCTGATCCAGAGGGGAATATCATCGAGATTGGATCTTGGAATCGAGGGGACAAGAGCGAAGGCTAACAGATTTGCAGACAAGCAGCGGTGTTTTGTAGAACACCGTTTTGGTTGACGAGGCAATTTGTGGTGCCGGTCAATTTAGGCGTTGACGGATAAGCGGAAAAGCCAGAATAATTGCGAACCAGAGCATTGATATGATATTGCAGCAGTATCTTGCTCGTCAATTGAGTAATCCTACCGGAATTATCGGAAAATTCGTACTTGGCCCTCTGTGGAACAAGAGAAATGCCAAGTTGAATGAGGTTACATTTGCCCATTTAGAATTGAAAGAAGAGGAGCGAGTGCTCGATATTGGGTTTGGTGGGGGCTACTTGCTTGACAGGATCATACCCAAAGTAAAACGGGGATTGGTAGCGGGGATTGACGTGTCGCCGGTGATGGTGGAAAACTGTCGGGCGCGGTATCAAGAAGAGATTAAGGCAGGGAGAGTAGATATTCAATGTGGACGAGTTGAAACGTTGCCATATCCTGACGGGTATTTTACCAAAGTGAGTTCGGTGAATTCTATATTTTATTGGAGCGATGTCGAACAAGGAATTGCAGAGATTTATCGCATCCTTGAGAAAGAAGGTCAGGTTGTCTTGACTTACACCTGCAAGAAAGATTTAGAGAAAAAAGGGTTTGTGCAATACGGGGTCAAGACATATGAGGAAGAAGAGGTTCAGCAAATGTTGGTCAAAGCTGGCTTCAGAGAGATCAAAGAGATCAGGAGTGGGGATCGACATCGAGAATTTATCTGTGTGACAGGGCATAAATGAGGAAACCGTATGGCCGGGGCGGTTGTGCAAGCGGAGTTAGTTTCAGCCCGTAAAATCCGCCCACCGATGACATGCACTGTCAAGGGGGTGGTCGATATTTTAAGGTTAGGTTGAGACAGTGCAGAGAAAAAGGGTCGGTGTCGCCGTCGTCGTCGGGTCTATGGGCAGCACCCAAAGGGCATTATAAGGTGGGCAATCTCGAAGAGTTGTACCCAAAGGGCATAAGTATCCACGCTGTCCACAGGCCAAAAATGGGAGGTAAAAGGGTCAGTTTTGGGACAGGGGGCAGTAAGCCCACCGTGGCTGGGTGAGAGACGGAGGGCGGGCAAAAAGGTTCAATTGTCAGCCCAGCCGGTCAGAAGCGGCGGTTAATCCGTGAACAGGTCAGGCCGGTCGGTCTTAAGCTGCTCCGGGGAGGGGATGAGCCGTTTGACCCCAGCCCGAACAATGAAGGTCAGGTCATCGCCCAGGCCCAGTTTGAGCAGGTGGTAGCGAATAAACTGACCGGGTGAGAGGCGACCGGGTCGCTGTGGCTGGCCAATCTGCCAGAGGTGGAGTTAATTTATACTGACATGTAACGAGAGAGATAGGGGTTCAGACTTTGCCCCACACGAAAGCGGGCAGACTTCCAGCAGGTGTCTCGTCACGAGAAAGCTTGGCCAACCACCTTAAAACGGGCAGGCAGATGACGGTAAGGAGTAATCCGAACGGGTGCGCCCGTTAATGGAGAAACCGTGTGGCGGCTCCAAGGGTGTATCGTGAAGTTCACAGAGGCCAGGCTTCTGTGAGCGCGTCCTATTGACCAGTGGAGGCTTTGAGATGCTTGAGCGGCCTGACGGGAAACTGTCACGAGCCGTTCTTAGGGGGCGGGGCAGCGACAACGCTGCCCTGCTACCCGACCGGCTGCTTGGAAAGCGAAAAGGTCGGGCCAATGAAAGAGCAAAAGGTCACCCCTGAAAAACGCGCCAGTCCTTGGTTTTTCTTCGCGCTGGCTTTCATCCTGAGTTGGCTGTTCTGGGTTCCAGCAGCAGTCATGAGCCAGAGCAGACCCTCGTTCCCCCTCGGGATTCTCTTCTTTCTGGGTGGGTTTGGCCCCTCAATCAGCGGTGTCGTCATGGTCTACCGAACGCAGGACCAGGCAGGCCGACGGGACTTCTGGCAACGGGTGTTCAGTTTCAGGCGAATTGGCCGAGGGTGGTACGCTTTCATGTTGCTGGTATTCCCTGTGCTGGCTACGCTCAGCGTCTGGGTGGAGGTGTTGGCCGGAAGAAGTGTGCCGTTCTTTCCCTATCTGGCGGCGTTGGCGGCTGAACCGTTGTTGGTGTTGTGGTTGCCGGTGATAGCTCTGCAAGTTGCTCTGTTGGGGCCTCTCTCGGAAGAGTTGGGCTGGCGAGGCTATGCCATAGCTGCCTTGCAGGCGAGGTGGAGCGCGCTGGTCTCAAGCCTGGTAGTGGGATTCTTCTGGTCGGTGTGGCATGGGCCGCTGTTCTTCATCCGAGGCGGAGGCAACTTCTACTATGAATGGGGCTTTGGAACAACGCTTTTCTGGTTGTTCATGCTGCGGATGACGTTGCTTTCTGTACCGATAACGTGGGTGTACAATAACAATCGGCGCAGCATCCTGTCGGCTATTCTGCTTCACTTCGCCTACAACTTCACGTTCAGCTTTGTGTACCCAGTTCCTGAAACCATGCATCTGTATGGAACGGTCTTGATTCTGATAATGGTCATAGTGATTGTCATCATCTGGGGACCACAGACGCTTACGCACCGGGAAGTTCTGGCCTTGGAGTGAGCCGGCTAACCCAGCGCATGAAGCCGACCTGCTAATCGAGTGTCCTCTTGTTGCCAGATTTCGTCTTTGAAGCATTTCGGATTTTGGTGGGTGACACTGCGAAACCCGCAGGCGGCTTATGCGCGTGCTGTTGGGCGCGGCATACGTGACGAGATAAGTACTGCCGCAGACGCGCCTGTATGTCGTCTTCCCTTGACTTACAGCAGACGAGGAAAAAAATGATCAGAATCGCTTTACTCTGGATACTGGTGGGGACCACAACACTCATGGGTTGCTCGTCCGGCCCGCCATCGACGGGTCAGGCCACGCCAGACACCTTATCCACTGTGCATTGGAAAACATTCAAGGCGGACAGTGGCTACGAGATCAGTTATCCGTTGGAACTGTATTCCCTCCGCAATGGCCTATCATCCTCGGATGTCCTTTTCCCGGGCACGAAAGTACTCGAACCGAATGACTCGTTCTACTACAACGAACCACGTGCTGTCACATACAAGGTATCCATCGCGGTCCGTGTGAACACTGAGAATCTGTCACTGGCTGAACCAAAGCCATTGCTTGCCCACAGCGCGATCATTGCCTATGATCCGGAAGTGCTGACAGGGCTGTCGATTCAGCAGATCACACTCGATGGCGTGCGCGCGCTCCGCGTCGATGATCTGCCTGTGGGGCCAGCGGGCATCACCACTCAAATCGTAGCCGTCCATAACGATCTGATCTATGAAGTGCTGGTTGAACCGCAGCAGTTGACCGGGAATCAGGCCGAGCCTTTTCAGAGGGGGGAGGTCGTGGCCTCAAATCGTGAATGGATTGACCGGATCATCGCCACCTTCAAATTCAGCGGCCAATAACGGCAGTCTATCCGCCGTCGCGCCCAACCCGTCGTTGCACCTGACCGCCTACCGCGCCGGTGCTTGAGGTATCCCGGCCTGCACGGCGGCAGGTGAACTTCTTGCCGTTGGGCTGCTGTTAGACACTCATGATCCAATTAATTCAGCGGAGAGAATAGGAAAATGAATACAAGTCTGACGCTTCTTGAGCAAGTATTGCCGCAGTACGACTTAAATGAAATTCACTCGATCCAAGTTCGTGCATCCCCTGAAGTCGTGTATCACACTATTCAGTCAATGTGTGTGAGCGATTTGCCAATCTCCCGATTCTTGTTCTGGTTGCGCCGACTGCCGGCTCTGCTCACAGTACCGGGGCAGGCAGTGATCGGACAACAGCCGCCGGGACAGCCATTTCTCCAAATGCTCGGCCACGCGGGCTTTGTGCAAGTGGCTGAAGCGCCGAACGAGGAAATCGTCATTGGCTTGGTCGGCAAATTTTGGCAGCCAGTGCAAAACCAGGTGAAACTGGCTGACGGAGCGGCGTTTCTGTGTTTTGATGACCCAACCTATGCGAAAGCGGTGATGAATTTCCACATCGCGCCCACGTTAGATGCTGACGTCCGCGTGACGACCGAAACCCGCGTACGCGTGCCAGACCCGGCCAGTCGGCGGCTATTCCGATTGTACTGGGCACTGATCGGTTTCTTTAGCGGGTTGATCCGCGGCGAGATGCTGAAGCAGATCAAGCGCGCGGCGGAGTGTGGATAGAACATGAATGGACGTTCGTAAGATTTGGTGACAAGTTACGTGTTCCTAATCAGGCTGGCTGTTATGATGGGTGGAGGAGGGGGTGAACGCGGCCCAACCAGTCGTTCCAGCGGACGTGTGGCTGCGCCCCACGCGAAGGTTCAGTTGTCAACGCAGTCTAGATTCAGGGTGGATACTTTTTCTCAACCCGCCCCAGGCCGTTGAACTCTGCTGTTGGGGTGCGACACAGGGATGTCAGGCTGTTTGATTGGGTAAGGAGACATTATGAACAGTAGTCAGACTTCGCAAGGTGAATTGATCAGAATTGTACTTGTGCGTTTCTTAGGGGCTATTCTCGTGCTATCGGCCATGTTTTTTCTGCCGGCTGGAACATTGGCGTATAGGGAAGCTTGGGTTTATCTCGCCATTCTCTTTATTCCGATGTTGTTTGTCTTGATCTATTTGCTCAAAAATGACCCGGCGTTGCTGGCCCGTAGGATGAAGATGAGAGAACGAGAAGCGGAGCAAAAACTGATTATCAAACTTTCGTACATTCCTTTCCTGCTTGCTTTCGTGCTACCGGGCTTTGACAAACGCTTTGGGTGGTCAAATGTACCCGTGGGCGTGGTAATCCTGACGGATATTTTAGTATTACTGGGTTACGGCATCGTTTTTCTTGTCTTCCGAGAAAATCGTTATGCTTCTCGCGTCATTGAAGTGGAGCAAGGGCAGACAGTTATTAGTAGCGGGCCGTATGCCCTGGTTCGCCATCCTATGTATTTGGGGTCGTTGCTGCTGTATATCTTGTCTCCCTTGGCCTTGGGGTCCTACTGGGCTATGCTTCCGGCTATCTTGATCATCCCCATTATAGTGGCAAGAATTCGGAATGAGGAGCGTGTCCTTGAGCGAGAGCTTACGGGGTATCAGGCCTATATGCAAAAGACACGTTATCGTCTCATTCCTGGGGTATGGTAGTTCTGCGCCAGCCGCCTACCGATGACATGCACTGTCAAGGGGGTGATCGATATTTTAAGGTTAGGTTGAGACAGTGCAGAGAAAAAGGGTCGGTGTCGCCGTCGTCGGGTCTGTGGGCAGCACCCAAAGGGCATTATAAGGTGGGCAATAATGAAAAATGGATGAAGGCATTGCCAGAAGAAACATTGGAAGGCTATTTGTGGATAGTGGATGAAAGACAAATTAGGATAAGGGGCTAATGATAGAGAACTCAGGAGAGTTGGTCCTTGCCCAAGATAGGGTCAATATAAGTTGCAGTCGGCAGGGTCAGCGCTGGCCCCGCCGCTGCTTCATCTTTGGCCGGAGGTGAGACTTTTACCTCATCCGGCTCTTGAGTATCCAGGCCATTGTCACTGGCACAGCCCAAACCATTACCGGAGTGGGCCGCTTGGCAAATGAACGGTCGGCGGTGGACTATCGTCCGGTCTTCACTACGCTCAAGGCGTGTGCCTAAGACACGTCCGCATATCGTACCTTTACCAACCCGAAGACCCGTCCCGTGTCAGCCTATCCCAGGCATTACCCTGGGCCTTAGCTTCTTAGGGCATCCTACCCGCTGGGGCATCCGGCTGGTTACCTGCTCAGTCAAAGCCCTTCGACAAGCTCAGGACAGGCTGAAAGCCGTCAGCGGGGTATCCCGTTCCGCAACGTGATGGGGTTGTGACCGTAGAGCCTGTCCTGAGCGCAGCCGAAGGATTGCTGCTTCGCTTCGCGGCCGGTATCCTTTCGGATGGTTACTACGTGAGACTTGACCACGTAGCCTGAATACTTGTCCATTTTGGACCGAGCCTTTTCAGAAGGATGAATTTAGAAGGCGGAAGGATGAACTTCTAACCCCTTTTCATCCTTCATCCTTCATCCTTCATCCTTCCAAATACCCAGCGTTGGCCCGTTCTGCTTGACGACGCTTCAACCACAGCTTCACTTGTCGTTAACCACACCTGCACTGCGTGCCGGCGCAAGTGTAGCCACCTGCTAGACGGGATAGGGAATGTCTGGTTCATCCCTTTCCGCCGTTTCATCCCGCTTCTCCCGCTTGAGAACCAGTCGCCCCCCAGCGGATGATGCTGTCAGCCGAACCACCTCGGCGG
>DAOUMU010000284.1:0-8460 GCA_034409055.1 Anaerolineae bacterium | reverse complement strand
GGACGCTAAAGCGCCCTAAAACAGCCGGTTTTTTGAGCATTTTAGCCCGTCAGGGCTTTGCTCTTTTAGCGCGACGGCTTCAGCCTCGCGCTTTAGGTGGCTGTCCCCCAACTGTTACATACGCCCCCCAACAACCCTATATAATCACATTATAACACAAAAAACGGCCTGTGATATTTCAATTTAAATTTCAAAAAAATTCAAAATGAATTTTTTATATGACTTGGGGAATCGTAAGCAGGCCAAGCAGGATGTCAGCTTTTGAAAAACCTGGGGCGGCCCCGACCCGACAAATCGCCGTTGATCTGGGGTCAGAGGCCGGCTGACCGTATTCAGTTTTGGCGGTCAGCCCTAAAATGTTCTTTGTGCCTCTTGATTATCCATACCGTTTGTGTTAAACTACACGATGCTTATTGAGGAGGCTTTTTAAGCGTATGATCCAGGAGATTGCCGATAGAGTTTTTGTTGAATTAGATTATGAAGGGGCCAATGTTGGTTGCGTGCTGACCGATATCGGGGCAGTCGTGATTGATACGCCGATCATCCCGGAAGAGGCAAAACATTGGGCCAAAACAGTTTCAGAATTAACCGATGAAGTGTTGTACGTTTTTAACACCGATCACCATCGGGGACACATTATGGGTAATCAATTTTTTAATGCACCCATTTTGGCCCATGAGGCAGCCTGGAAAGAGATGGCCAATTATAAAGACACTTTCATTGATCGGACGAAAAATCTCTTTAAAAAGCGTCCCGAAATTCAAGTCCAATTTGACCAGATCAGGATTGTCAAGCCGGAACTGTGCTTCAGCGGCCGGCTTATTATGCAAAAAGGGGGCCGAGAGTTGCACTTTGTTCATCTGGGAGGGCACACCCCGGCCACCGGGGGTCTCTATTTACCGGAAGAACGTATTCTCTTTACCGGTGATTTGGTGGTGATTAATGAGCATCCGGCCCTGGGGCAGTGCAATAGCGAAGAGTGGTTAGGGAAACTACGCTGGCTTCGCCGGCAGAAATATGAGCAAATTGTACCCGGTCATGGCCCGCTCTGCAACGTAGAAGCGAGTGAGCCGGTTTCTGAATATATCCGGGCGATGCGGTCCAAAGTTCGTAGACAATATAAGGCCGGCCGGACCAAAGCGGAAGCGGCCGTGGTCATCAGCCAGATGATCGATTACTTCCCTTATCGCCCTGGCGAAAAATCAATTATCGAGAAGCGCATCAGGGCCGGGGTCAGCCGGGTGTATGATGAAATGAAGATGATTTACGGCTCGTTCTAAATTCATCAATTTTTTATATGGCATACTCACTTTGACAGGCCATGCACCTTGTGCTATACTCTTGTTTTGCTGTCTAATAAATATTGAGGTGTCGGGATGTAGCGCAGCCCGGTAGCGCGCTTCGTTCGGGACGAAGAGGTCGGCGGTTCGAATCCGCCCATCCCGACCTTGTTTGCTAAACATAATTAGCGGGGCGTGGCGCAGTCCGGCAGCGCGCTTGAATGGGGTTCAAGAGGTCGACGGTTCAAATCCGTCCGCCCCGACAGATTCAATTAGTAATGAGTAATTAACAATTAATTGGCTCCCGCCCACGTAGCTCAGAAGGTAGAGCAACGCCTTGGTAAGGCGTAGGTCGGCGGTTCAAGTCCGCCCGTGGGCTCACAAATTAGATACAGAAAAAACAGCCTTCTCATATTGAGAAGGCTGTTTTTTATACCAGATTACATCATCATACTGGGGTCCATGCCACCACCTCCCGGCGGGGGAGCGGGCGGTTCAGGAATGTCGGTGATGAGGGCTTCGGTGGTCAGGATCATGGCGGCAATAGAGGCAGCGTTCTCTATAGCACTGCGGGTTACTTTAGCCGGATCGATGATGCCGGCTTTAACCATGTCAACGTACTCATCGGTTAGCACGTTATAACCGATACGATCATTGTTCGGGAGCTGGCGACGCACTTCTTCGATAACAATGGCCCCTTCTTTGCCGGCGTTGCGAGCTAACTGGCGCATCGGCTCTTCTAAAGCCCGGCGCACAATGGCAATCCCGGTGTTAATGTCGGGATTGTCATCCGAAAGATTCTTCAAGGTCTCAATCGCATTGATCAGAGCGACTCCGCCACCAGGCACCACCCCTTCTTCGACGGCCGCCCGAGTGGCACTGAGAGCGTCTTCGACGCGATGCTTTTTCTCTTTCAGTTCGACTTCGGTGGCTGCACCCACCCCGATGACGGCCACGCCACCGGCCAGTTTGGCCAGGCGCTCCTGGAGTTTTTCACGATCATAATCACTGGTGCTGGCTTCAATCTCGGCCTTAATCTGGCCGATGCGGCCGGTGATCGCCTCTTCAGAACCAGCGCCACCAACGATGGTCGTGTCATCCTTGGTGGAAGACACTTTGTCTGCCCGGCCCAGATCAGCCAGGGTAGCAGTGTCTAACTTGCGCCCCATCTCTTCGGTAATGACCACGCCACCGGTGAGGATGGCAATATCTTGCAGCATCGCTTTGCGACGGTCACCAAAGCCCGGAGCCTTGACAGCCACCACGTTGAAGGTGCCCCGCAACTTGTTCAGTACAAGCGTGGCCAGGGCTTCGCCATCAACATCCTCGGCAATGATGACCAGGTCACGCTTACCGGTCTGCACCAATTTTTCCAGGATGGGCACGATGTCCTGGGCAGAGGAGATTTTCTTATCGTGGATCAGGATGAAAGGTTCATTGAGAACGGCCTGCATTACCTCTTGGTCTGTGATGAAGTAGGGGCTGATGTACCCCCGGTCAAATTGCATACCCTCAACATAATCGGTCTCAAAAGCCAGGCCCTTGCTCTCTTCCACGGTAATGACGCCATCCTTACCCACTTTGTCCATCACTTCGGCAATCAGGTCACCGATAGCCGTATCGGCCGCAGAGATGCTGGCCACGTGGGCAATGTCGTCTTTACCTTTGACCTCAATAGAATTGTCGCGGATAAACTTGGCCGACTGCTCGGCTGCCTGTTCAATGCCGCGCTTGAGCAGCATAGGATTGGCCCCGGCCGCAACGTTCTTCAAGCCTTCGGTAACAATGGACTGGGCTAAAACAGTGGCCGTGGTGGTCCCGTCGCCGGCCACGTCGTTGGTTTTGGTAGCGGCTTCCTTGAGTAGTTGCGCCCCCATATTTTCATACGGGTCTTTCAATTCAATTTCCTTGGCCACGGTTACGCCGTCGTGGGTAATCGTCGGAGCGCCCCACTTTTTATCCAGGGCAACATTGCGCCCCTTGGGGCCCAGGGTGGTCTTTACGGCGTCGGCCAAGATGTCTACGCCAACCTTTAAACGCCGGCGTGCGTCTTCATGAAAAGCGAGTTGTTTTGCCATGAGTTATTGACTCCTTGTGATAATTTATTCTACAATTGCCAGAATGTCAGTTTCTTTTAAGATTAGATATTTGTTATCGTCGATTTTTACTTCGGTGCCAGCATATTTAGCGTAAAGGACGGTGTCGCCTTCACTCACATCCATCGCTACGCGAGAACCATCATCCTTGCGAGCGCCAGGCCCAACAGCTAAGACTTTACCCTGCATCGGCTTTTCTTTGGCCGTTTCCGGCAACACGATGCCGCTGGCCGTCATTTCTTCTTGCTCGATCGGTTTAACGATTAATCGATCTCCTAATGGCTTGAGATTCACTGTCATTTACCTCCTAAAAATATAATTTGATCTAACAGGAATTCTTTTTGTAGGACAAGTTGCTAACTTGTCAGTGGTGTCAGGGGCAAGTTAGCAACTTACCCTACATAATTTAAACTAAAAATTAGCACTTGACCGGTAGGAGTGCTAAGTTGCCGGCTATCATACCCTAATCCAAACAATTTTGCAAATTTAGGGGATAAATTTTAGCACTCAGTTGTCAAGAGTGCTAAATTACAACTTTCACGAAAACCTCTTGATTATTCTTGAGTGTCCTGATTTTAGTAGAACTGATTATACGGTATAATAAGCTTTATATATCTAAGTTAACGGAGTCTCAGTGGATCCAATTTTTGCGGAGTGAGGCACGCCCACGTGCCGACTGCGGAGCGTGCCGCACGTAGGCGGGCTGGTTTATGCCCTCTGGGTGCTCCTCAAATTTGGATCTACTGAGTCTACATCAGACTCTTTATATAAACGAAAGGACATAATGATGGAGAAAGATCAAACCTTTGAACAGATCATGGCAGTTCGGATACAATACGAAAAACAGTTGATGGCCCAGGCCAATGTCATCGGCACGGGGGTCGGTTTCAAATATAAAAGGGGTAAATTGACCAATGATCTGGCGGTGATTGTTAACGTCACCAAGAAAAAGCCACTGACTGAGTTGGCCAAAAAAGACGTCGTCCCTACTGAGTTGGAGGGGGTGCTGACAGATGTACAAGAGGTGGGTAAAATAAGAGCTCTTTAGCTTGGAGACAAAAATGAGCATTGATATTGGAGACAAAAATGAACATTGATATAAATAGGGCCATATCAGTTAAGCAGCAAAATTTAACGCATCTTCTCAAGCGCAGTAACGTAGTCGGAGTCGGCGTTGGCCACAAGGAAAGCGAAGGTCAAGTGACCGATGAGGTGGCCGTAATGGTCAATGTGGCTCAGAAAGTTCCGGTGGCCCAACTGGCCGAGGGTGATAAAGTGCCTCGTGATCTGGACGGGGTTAAAACTGACGTGGTCGAAACAGGACGCTTTTTGGCCGGCCAGGTTGTTCCGCAGAATCAAAGCACCAAAGATCGCTGGCGACCTACTATTCCTCCGGGTGTTTCAATGGGCCACAGCGAAGTTACGGCGGGCACCTTTGGCTGCCTGGTGCGGCGTGGCAACCAGATTTTTATTCTCAGTAATAATCACGTGCTGGCTAATGTCAATGCCGGCCGGCCCGGTGATCCGATCATCCAGCCCGGTCGCTACGACGGCGGCGGTCCGGCCGATAAAGTAGCGCTCCTGGCCGAGCATATCCCCCTTGATTTTGGGGGTGAAAGTTCAAATTGCGGCGTGGCGTCGGGTCTTGAGCGAGCTTTGAACCTGGCCGCTCAAACGTTGGGTTCTAACCATCGCCTTATTGCTTACCGCACCTCCCCCGGTGAAAACCTGGTCGATGCTGCCCTGGCCAGCCCCCTCGACTCGGCCCAATTTATCCCGGATATCCTCAAAATTGGCCGGCCCAAAGGCGTACGCGAAGCAACCCTGGGCACCAACGTGCAAAAAACCGGGCGCACCACCGATTACACCCAGGGACGCATTGTACAAATTGACGTCACCATCTCGGTGGATTATAACGGCCGCATGGCCACGTTTACCGGCCAACTTATGGCCACCGGCATGAGTGCGGGCGGTGACTCTGGCTCGGCGATGTTGGATGATGAAGGGTATCTGGTGGGACTACTTTTTGCCGGTTCCGGCAGTGCTACGTTGATTAATCCGATCCAAACCGTTTTGCGGTTGCTGAATGTGGAAATTGTGGTTTAGAATGAGGGGGGATATGACAAACAAGCTCGAACAACTTCAACAGATTTTACAAGAGATGGACAGTGTCGTCGTGGCCTACTCCGGAGGCGTGGATAGCACCCTGCTGCTCAAAATCGCCCACGATTGCCTGGGTGAACGAGCAGTGGCGGTGACGGCTGTCTCGGCCAGCTTGCCGGCCCAGGAGCGACAGGAAGCAGAAACCATCGCCCGTCAAATTGGGGCGCGCTGCGTGGTCATTGACAGCCACGAAACAGAAGACCCCCGCTATCTGGCCAACGAACCAGATCGCTGTTACTTTTGCCGGGTTGACGTGTTTAGCCGGCTGGTCGAATTTGCCCGGCGCGAAGGGTATCGTTACGTGGTGGATGGCAATAACGCCGATGATGTCGGCGACCATCGTCCCGGCCGGCAGGCAGCCCGAGAGTATGGTGTACGTAGCCCCCTCCTGGAAGCGGGCTTAACCAAAGCTGAAATCCGTGAATTAGCCCGCACGTTGGGTTTACCCAACTGGAACAAGCCAGCAGCGGCCTGCCTCTCATCACGGGTGCCTTACGGGAACGTCATCACCCTGCCGATTCTATCGCAAGTTGAGCGGGCCGAATTGGTCCTCAAGAAGCTGGGCTTTGCCCAATTGCGAGTGCGTCACCACGATAAAATGGCCCGAATTGAGATCGGTCCGGACGATTTCCAGAGAATATTGATCTATCGCCAGCAGATTGTCGAGCAGTTAAAAGTGCTGGGTTACACCTACGTGACCCTTGACCTGGCCGGTTTCCGTTCCGGTAGCCTGAATGAGGCCCTGACCGCCAATGGACGCCAAAAAGTTACGCTATTTACTGAGTGAGGTACAGGCGGGACGGGTCGACGTGGACCAGGCCCTGGATCAGCTCCGCGCCCTGCCCTACGACAACATCGGCTACGCCCAACTGGACCTGCATCGCTCCTTACGCCAGGGCCTGCCCGAGGTGGTCTTTTGCCAGGGCAAAACGGTTGAACAGGTCAAGGGTATCCTGGAACGCTTGTGGCAACATCACGACCGGATCCTGGCCACCCGGGCTCCGGCCGAAATGGCCACGGCTGTTCAGTCTCAACTGCCTCAAGCTCGCTACGACGCTACCTCGCGCCTGCTCACCCTGGCCCGGACCGAACTGCCTCCGCTTTCCACCGATGTCCCTTATGCCTTAGTGGTCAGCGGTGGCACCTCTGATCTGCCGGTGGCCGAAGAAGCTGCCCAGACCGCAGAATTCCTGGGCAGCCGGGTAGAACGGGCTTACGACGTGGGCGTGGCCGGGGTCCATCGCCTCTTGGACCAACGGGAGCGTATCTTTGGCGCCGACGTCATCATTAGCGTGGCCGGCATGGAGGGCGCGCTAACCAGCGTCGTCGGTGGCCTGGCCGCCTGCCCGGTGGTCGGCGTACCGACCAGCGTCGGCTACGGGGCCAGCTTTAACGGGCTGGCGGCGCTATTGGCCATGCTCAATTCCTGCGCTCCCGGCGTGGCTGTGGTCAACATTGACAACGGTTTTGGAGCCGGTCTGTATGCCCATCTCATTTTAGACCGGATTCGGGGAGATGATAAAACATGAAAGTGGCCTACTTTGACTGCATTGCCGGCGCCAGCGGCGATATGATCTTGGGGGCGCTGCTAGACGCCGGGTTACCGGAGGCAACGCTGCGTGAACAACTGGCTGCGCTCCGGTTAGCCGATTTCGACTTGCACTGTCGCCGGGTTGACAAAAATGGGTTTAGCGCGGTGAAGGTAGATGTGCTGGTGACCGACGACGTACCGGCGCGCCACCTGCCTGATATCGAAGCCATCGTGACGGAGAGCGATTTGCCTCCGACGATCAAAGAACGGGCCGTCGGTATCTTTCGACGGTTGGGTGAAGTGGAGGCCGGTATCCATGGCACCACGCTGGAGCATGTCCACCTGCACGAACTGGGTGGCGTGGATACCATCGTCGATGTGGTCGGCACGCTGGTGGGGGTAGAGTCGCTGGACATCGAGCGCATCGTCGTCTCGCCTGTCCCCCTGGGGCGGGGTTTTATCCGCGGTGCCCACGGGCAGATCCCCTTGCCGGCCCCGGCTACCCTGGCCTTGTTGAAGGGAGTGCCCGTCGTGGGCAGCGACCTGGACGTGGAGCTGGTTACCCCAACCGGGGCGGTGCTCCTGTCTTCGCTGGCGGAAACGTTCGGCCCTATTCCGGCGATGAGGCTGGCTGCGGTCGGCTATGGCGCTGGTGGACGCGACCTGTCCATTCCCAACGTGCTGCGCCTGTTACTGGGCGATCAGTCCGCTCCAAATCAGGCGGTGACTGAGACCTTGACCCTACTGGAAACGAATATCGACGATCTCAACCCGGAAATCTATGATTACGTAATGGGCCGCCTCTTCGAGGCCGGAGCGATGGATGTCTTTTTGTCGCCGATCCAGATGAAGAAAAATCGACCGGCCATCCTGCTGCGGGTTCTCTGCCGGCCGGAGGAGACGAACGCGCTGACGGGGATCCTGTTCGCCGAGACAAGTACACTGGGCGTGCGCCAGCAAATGGTGCAGCGACATTGCCTGGCCCGGTCGGTCCACACGGTCGAGACCGCCTACGGTGCCGTGCGGCTCAAAGTTGCCTATTGGGATGAGGGACGAACCCGAGCCGCTCCTGAGTACGAGGATTGCCGGCGGCTGGCGGAATCAACTGGTGCGCCCTTGCATGAAATCTATCGTGCGGCGGAACGGGCCGCTGAGGTGTTGTTGAGTGGGCAGACTTTCACAGGATTGAGCGGCGATTCGGTGCATTAGCGACCCTAAGATCGCCTCACTATGTGACCGATTTGGTGGATGCTTTGTGTACTCTAGGACACTATCACGAAATCGTAACTACTCAGACGGGGCCAGCTATGGCAGCGCATTGGATGGTGGGGTTGGTACCCAGGGCTCTCCTCGGTAGGCAGCTTCAAGGACATCAAGCACAGGCTGTCCC
>DAOUMU010000283.1:0-3082 GCA_034409055.1 Anaerolineae bacterium | reverse complement strand
GCGGTGTTGCGATAATTTCTGATACCTGATCATGGCTTCTGCCCTCCTTGTGTTCTGGATTACACAGAACAACAAGATTACTTTTCAGGTACGATGCTGTCAAATTAAATCTCTATAATGTCTAATGCTTATTGGGACCATCCGGCCTACAAACTCCCACCCGAGGCCAACCTGATGGCCGTGGCTCACTACCTGGAAGCGTTAGATTGGCAGCGGGAGATCATCCGCATCCACGCTATCTTAGGCGGTAAGAACCCGCATCTACAAACCTACCTGGTGGGCGGGATGGCCCTGGCCACTGATCCGAACAGCCCCTCCGCCATCAACGCCGAACGACTGGCCTTGTTGGGCACTCTCTTCTACAAGGCCAAGGAGTTTGTGGAAAAGGTTTACATCCCCGATTTGCTGGCTGTCGCCTCTTTTTACAAGGATTGGGCTGCTGTTGGCGAAGGGTTAGGCAACTTTTTGGCCTATGGTGATTTCCCCCAGACCACCAGCGACTCTGGCCTGGATCCGTCCTCACTCTATTTGCCGCGCGGCCTTATTTTGGACAGGGATTTGAGCAAGGTGCATGCGGTGGATCATGCTAAAGTGGCTGAATATGTGACCCACTCCTGGTATGAGTATGGTGGCGGTAACGGTCAATCACTACATCCCTGGGATGGCGAAACGAAGCCCAACTACACCGGCCCACAACCTCCGTACGATTTCCTGGAAACTGAGGGCAAGTATAGCTGGCTCAAATCGCCGCGCTACGATGGCCATGCGGTTGAAGTGGGTCCCCTGGCTCGGATGTTGGTGGCTTTCGCCACTCCCGACGCACCCAGTCACCAACGGGTCAAAGAACTGGTGACGCTGGTATTGGATCATCTGGAAGTTGGTCCAGAAGCCCTTTTCTCCACCCTGGGCCGAACGGCAGCCCGGGGCATTGAGACCTTGCTGATTGCTGAAGCCAATTTGCAATGGTTAGAAGACCTCAAGGCCAACCTGGCCCGGGGCGATCTGTGGATCCACAATGGTCAAATGTGGGACCCCTCTGCCTGGCCTGACCAGGCGCAAGGTTTCGGTTGGACAGAAGCGCCGCGCGGTGGGCTGGGACACTGGGTGACTATTGAGAATGGTGCGATCAAGCATTATCAATGTGTGGTGCCCAGCACCTGGAACGCCGGTCCCCGCGACGGCAACGATCAACCCGGCGCTTACGAAGCAGCTCTGGCCGGCACGCCTATTGCCGACGCCGAAAAACCGCTGGAGATTTTGCGCACTGTTCACTCTTTTGATCCCTGTATGGCCTGCGCAGCCCACATCGTCGATGCCACCGGCCAGGAGATTACGAGCGTGAAGGTACAATAGCGAAAGGAGAGGGAATGTGACTATAACGACAACTGCAACAGAAAAATTTACCGAGGAAGTCACTGGCCGGGTCTACGTTTGGGAAATGCCGGTGCGCCTGACCCACTGGATAAATGTGACGGCCATCGTTGTGCTCTCCTTTACCGGTTACTATATCGGCAACCCCTATATCGAAGTCAGTCCCCGTGAAGTGTATGGTCCTTATTTTATGGGCTTGATGCGCTTCATCCACTTTGTCACTGCCTATGTATTTATAGGCAGCCTGGCTTTGCGAACCTACTGGGCTTTCATCGGCGGTAATCGCTGGGCCAGTTGGCGAGCCCTGGTGCCCTTCTTCACCGCCGAGGGGCGGGGTAAACTGGTTCACGCCCTCAGATATTACCTTTTCCTGCGCCGTGACCCGCCCACTGTGTTGGGGCATAACGCCCTGGTCGGCTTTACCTACGCCTGGATAGTCTTTCTCTACTTTATTCAAGTGATTACCGGTTTTGCTCTGTATGCCCAGGCTAACCCCGGTGGCCTTTGGTGGAAGCTGACCAGTTGGATTTTCCTCTTTGTTAGTAACCAGCATGTGCGTTTAACCCACCATATGGTCATGTGGTTGCTCATCGCCTTTGCCCTGCACCATGTTTACAGTGCTTTTCTGGTTGATGTCGAGGAAGCTAATGGTTTAATGAGCAGTATCTTTAGTGGCTGGAAGTTTATCGTCCCCGAACCGGCCAAAACAAAGGAAAAGAAATAATATGGCTCGTGCTCTTGTGCTGGGCGTGGGCAACATCCTGATGCAGGATGAAGGAATTGGGGTGCGGGCCCTGGAATGGTTACAGGCCCATTATAGCTCTTCTGAGGTCGAAATGATTGATGGAGGCACAATGGGCTTGGACCTGCTCCATTACCTGGAAGATATTGAGTATTTGCTCATTCTGGATGCTGTCGAGGCCGGTAAAGCCGCTGGTGAAATAAAGGTCTTGGCCGGCGACAACGTACCGGCCTTTCTCAGCATGAAAATATCACCACACCAGATAGGGGTGCAGGATTTGCTGGCCACGGCCCAACTGATGGGATACACGCCACCGGAGGTGGTCATTCTTGGGGTGCAACCTGCTTCGTTGAGGGTAGGCCTGGAGATGTCGCCGGCCGTGACAGCCCAGATTGAACCTCTGGCTCGTTTGGCCCTGTCGCAACTGGAGAAGTGGGGATACCAGTTCGAAGTGAAAAGTTGAAAATTCTACTAAAGGCGTGTAAGCTAAATCTACTGATCCTGTTCTTATTTTGGTTCGTAGCTTGCTACACCCAAGGGCAGGGGGTGACTGTGTCCGTACCTTACAGAGGGATGTCACCTCCCACGACCAACTTTCTGGTCGAGACGGCCAACATTGAAGCGGGCCAGAAGCTTTACCACCAACACTGTGCTACTTGCCACGGCGAAACCGGTCGCGGTGATGGCCTGGCTGGGCACGTTCTTTCTCTCAAGCCGGCCAGCTTGGTCGATCCAAGAGGAGTAGCTCAAAAAGCACCCGACTATTGGTTTTGGCGTATCAGCGAAGGTGGAACGGTGGAACCGTTTCATTCAGCCGGTTCAGTCATGCCGGCCTGGAAATATCCTAATGCTAACGTTTTTTGTAGCTTTGCGTGCGAACACCAAATGGAACGCAGATACCGCAGATTGAACCGCAGATTTACGCTGATTTTTTGGATTTATCTGCGTTTATCAGCGAGAAATCAGCGA
>DAOUMU010000282.1:0-27963 GCA_034409055.1 Anaerolineae bacterium | reverse complement strand
GGGCATAAACGACGAGGAATCTCCGAAACGTTTGCCCAAAAGAGGTCTACCCTGTGCCCCTCGGGTACCTGACCCCCATGGGTATTTACCAAAACCTTGGGGATTCTTCACCTGTTCAGAATGACATGGTAGGTAGTTACGTTGGGACAAAAAAAGAAGAGACGAGGATACCAGGAAAAATTGGTATCCTCGTCTCTTTGTATTTCAGAGATTGACCTTACCAGACCCGGCAAACGACCCCTTTAAGATACTCTGCTTCGGGATAGGTAAGCAACACGGGATGATCGGAGGCCTGGGACAGACGTTCGATGATTTGTACGCGGCGGCCTGCGTCCACGGATGCACCAAAGAGTATCTTTTGAAACAGGTCGGCGTTGACAGCGCCAGAGCAAGAGAAGGTAATTAAAATGCCGCCTGGCTTGATCAGCTTCATACCCAGCATATTGATGTCCTTGTAACCACGGCTGGCTTTTTCTAGCTGACGTTTGTTATGGGCAAATTTAGGGGGATCTAAAATGACCACATCAAAATTCCAATTAGTTTTTTGGTAAGCCCGCATAATTTCAAAGGCATCGGCAGCCGCATAAACATCTTCCCGGTCGCCAAAGCCGTTACGCCGCATATTACGCTCGGCTAATTGCAAGAGACGCTCCGAGGAATCGACATTGATAATTCGCCTGGCGCCAATGTGGGCAGCATACACGGCAAAGGCCCCGGTATAGGCAAAGGCGTTTAATATTTCTTTGCCAGAAAAATATTTGGCGACCCTTTGGCGATTTTCGCGTTGATCAAGATAAAAACCGGTTTTATGGCCCAATTTGGTATCGACCAAAAAGGTGTGACCATTTTCCACGATCTCAATCAAATCAGGCGGTAATTCGCCCCAAACCGGGCCGGCAATAGGCACTAAGCCTTCCTTTTCACGAACATCCACGTCGCTACGTTCGTAAATACCCTGTGGAGCAAGTAAATCGGCTAAAATATCGACAATCGCGTTCCGATATCGTTCGGCGGCCATTGCCAGAAACTGGACCACAAGCCAGGGACCATACCGATCGACAATTAAACCAGGTAGGCCATCAGCTTCAGCATGAACCAAGCGATAAGCGTCAGTATTTTGTGCTTCTAATAGAGCTTGTCGACCGGCAATCGCCCGGCGAATGCGCCGCCGCCAGAAATCGCTATCAATAATATCGTTTGGATTCCAGGTTAACAGGCGTACCTGGATTTGCGATTTAGCATTATAAATACCACGAGCGACAAAACGGGCTTTACTATTCCAAACATCTACCACATCGCCGTTAGCGGGGTCGCCCTCAACCCGACTGATCGCCCCCGAAAAAATCCAGGGATGACGATTGTTGGCCGGTTTTTCCCGACCTGATTTTAAGATAACTTGTGACGTAATCATTTATCCCTCGCTGGGTTCGTGAATAACAGATACCCATCGGCATCTGCCGCATCTACTTTATTTCTACTTTCGATTCTTAAGGTTTCTCTTTTATTTTACCATAGATTACCTATGGGTAAAGTCTTTTTTGTAGGATTATAGTCCACCCGGATCAAATTCAAGGGGAAACAATCGGGGTCAAGGTTAGGAGAGGGGAAGCTAGCGGAGCGGGGGCTCGTCCAACAAACGGCGCAAATCGTCTATAGCAAAGCCAAAGACCAGGTAAACTGACTGGTCATCTTCGGCGGTGCGAATATAGCGGTTGTTGTTGACAGGGGTTTCAGCGCCGGTGTAAAGGGTAATTTTTTGCCCGTTGGAAATGGTCAGGGTAACAGACAGCTCAGGCAGGTCGAGTCCATATGGGGCCAAATCGGTCACACCGGTAATAACCTGACTGGCTGTCAACATGGCCATCCGGGTAGCTGCACCATTGACCCGCGCCTGGTCCACCTGGTCAGGCGAGAGGGGGGTTGGCTGCAACATTTCCCAGTCCTGGGTTAACGTCTCATCAGTGCGAGCAAAGTGAGCCGTACCCCGAGGGCCGACAACTGCCAACTCGACAACATCGTACTCACCATAGGCTCTGCCATAAATTTGCAGGTGACCGTCAGGGTTAGCCTGGCCATTATCATTTTCGCCTATTTCAAAGAAATAGGCGTAGCTACCCAGAGCAACCAACAAGATGATCAAACCCAACGTAACCCTGAGATTCATCGTCGCTTCCACCAGATGACAACGCCAGCGGCAAAGACAGCCAGGGGAATGACGATGAGAGTGGTCAAGAGGGTCAGACTAACCTGTAAAGGGGTCAAGAAAAGCTGACGATTCTCAGGCTGCTTGGGCCGGATCGAGATAAGTTCTTCTTCCTCAGCCAGCCAATCAACAGCATTAATAAACAGATCCAGATTGGCCATCTGCGGGGAGACATTTTGATTGGTGACAAAGCCGGCGTCACCAAAAACCACCAAGCGGGCGCCATTCTCATAATTTTCAGCCGCTACGGCAATATGCAGGGGGCCGGGATAATCAACACCCTCCGTGTATACAGGTTCAGACGATTGTAAATCTGTTTCGGCCCAACTCCCTTCACTGGTAGAAAGAAGGGGCAAGATATTTTTAGGACTGGACTCAGTTGAGACAATTTTAATAGAACGGGCAAAGGGGAAGAAGGACTGAAAACCATTCAAACTATGGGTGATTTCGTGATAGGGATATTGGGTGATCATGGGGGCGATAACCTGCGGGGTTAACCCTTCGGGACCCAACGTGACCAGGGAATGATTAAAATCTTCAACAACAAAATCGTTCCCCAGGAGCAGGCCATATTCCTGAAGGAGCTGTGACAGCGGAGCCGGTTCGAGGGGATCAGCCAAAATCATCAGCTTACCGCCGACAGTAATCCACTCTATAATGAGCTGCACTTCTGTATCAACCAGCTCACGGTCAGCGCCGGCCAGGATCAGGGCAGTGGCATCCACCGGTACGGTATCGGCGATGCTGGCCAGATTAAGACGGCTGACCATATAGTTCTCCCGCTCCAGGGCATTTTTGAGGGTGTTGTACCCTTCCGGCCCGCTGTCCTCAATGTCATGTTCGCCATGACCGGTAATGAAATAAAGTTGCCTCTGTTTGTCGCTGGTCACCCGGATCAAGCCACTGGTAAGGGTTTGTTCATCTACCTCCGAGGTTTCGTAACGATTATTACCGCTGACAAAAACCAGCCCATAATTACTGAGTTCAAAACTTTGGGCCAGCGCAGGCTCAATATTTGGATCGTGAAATTCATAGGTTAGTTGGTCGGTATAATGACTGTAACGTTCCAGATAATCTTTAGCCCAAATTAAACGGGAATCACTGGCTTGAAAGAAGCCGACCACCTGCACCGGCTGATCTAAGTCCTTTAAGACCTGGATGGTCTGTTCAGATAAGGTAAATAGTCCCGTTTCAGTCAGATCATATTCCTGATTATTTTTCAGGCTGAGAAAATTGATAAAGCCTAAGATGCCGATAAAGGCCAAGCTCATGACAACTGCATTGGAACCATATCTGACCGAGCGTCCAGTTAGAGCCGTGCGTACTGCATCGGGTCGCAACAAAGCAGCCCCCAGCAATAGAACCCCCCCCCCAACTCCAAGCTGGGCTTCAAAAGCCCAGTTCCGGTTAAGAAAATAGGCGATACCACTGCCAACTAACGCCAGCAAACCAAGAATGGCCACCAGCCAGGCATAAGAACGGATTGTGGGAGGGGTTTGATCGGCCATCAATGCCACCTCCTGATTTCAAGGACACGCGTGGCTAAAAACAATGCGGCGATGATGCCACTTAAAAAGTAAACGATATTGGTGGTCGTAATCAACCCCGACACAAAATCCACAAAATGTCTGTGTATCCCCAAATACTCAAAGATTTCACCCAGCGGACCACCAAATATGGAACTCAGGGCACTGGCTAACCAAAAGGTCAAAGAGAGGGCTACGGCCAAGATGGCCGAGATAATCTGATTAGCCGACATAGCCGAGGTCAATACCCCAAAACTGAGCAACATTCCCCCCAGCAAAATGACCCCTAAATAGCCGGAAAGGGTAATCGGAATATCGGGATTACCGTAGCGAGTCAGTAAAAAGAGGTAATACAGGGTCGGTACTAACATGGCCACAAAAAAGAGGAAAGCCGCCAGAAATTTGCCGACGACGACTTCCCAGTCGCGCACCGGAGCCGTCAACAATAATTCCAAGGTGCCGGAGCGGGCTTCTTCTGACAGTAGACGCATCGTCAGAATCGGGGCCACAAATAGAAGGACAATGCTGATCACGCTGAAAACTTGGGAGAGGGTGGCTACACCGTCTATAGCGACGGTAAAAAAGAAGAACAAGCCAGTGATAAATAAAAATGCTGCTCCAACCACATAGGCAATCGGCGAAACAAAAAAAGCAGCCAGCTCTCGTTTGGCAATCACAAACGTATTCATTGGCTCACTTTTTGATCGGCAGTTAGTTCCAGGAAAATATCTTCTAGACTGACATCAATCGGGCACAACTCCAGTAAACCCCATCCCTTTTTTACCACCAACTCGGCCAATGTTGGACGACAGTCAGTATCTTCGGGGCAGGTAATGTCAAACGTATTAGCATTTATCACCAAAACTTCTTCAACCGCGGCCAGGGATCGCAAAATTTCAGCCGCACCAGGTGGCGCGAACTTGGTTTGCAGCCTGATTCTTTCGCCACCTTCTAAGCGGGAGGCTAAATGGGTGGGGGTGTCTTCGGCCACAATATGCCCTTTGTTAATTATCAGCACCCGGCTGCAAACTTGTTCTACCTCCGGCAGGATATGGGTGCTAAGGATAACAGTATGTTCACTCCCCAGCGCTCTGATCAACTGGCGAACTTCAATAATCTGCTTGGGGTCGAGGCCAATGGTCGGCTCATCCAAGATAAGCACTTCGGGGTCATGCACGATAGCCTGGGCAATCCCCACCCGTTGACGCATACCCTTGGACAGTTTACCAATGAGCGTATCGGCTTGATTGACCAGATCCACCTTTTCCAGTACATCCTGCACCCGTCTGGCCCGGTTATCAACCTTACGTAAGGTAGCCACAAAATCCAGATAGTTCCACACGGCCATGTCGATGTAAAGAGGAACGGACTCCGGCAAATAACCAACCCGTTTACGCACCTCCAAGCTGTGCGTAAAAACATCGTAGCCACCTATGCTAACATTCCCCTCCGATGGAGGCATGTATGCCGTCAGAATGCGCATGGTGGTGGTTTTACCCGCTCCATTTGGTCCCAGAAATCCAAGCACCTCACCTTTATTGACGTTAAAGCTTACATTCTGAATGGCAGCTTGACTGCCATAATATTTGGTCAGGTTTTGAACTTGAATCATAACGAGGCGTTACCTTCAGAGTGTTAGTTAGGGGCTAAGATCATTCAAAAACAAACACAAAGAACGGGGGCTACCTTGAAGTTTTATTATTGCAGGCAGCCCCCCCACTACTTAACGATGATACGCACTCGACATTAAAGTAAGATTAAGAATCTGGCCAAAACAATTTGGATCGTATGAAAAGATTTGCCACGGTTGGACAATCGTTCGTTTTCGCACAAACCAATTTGACAATTAAAAACAACTTTTTTAAAATAGCGCCGGCAATAAAGTCTACAACTACCAGAAAGCATTGGCTTTCTGATGAAGTGACAAAGTCGTGGCTTCGCAAGATAGGCGAAGCCTCTTTGTTTAAAAAGTTGCCCCGCTTTTATACTCTCAACAAATTATGTGTCATTTGTCCAATTTAATAGTGACATTTACCACTAGATTTGATCACATTCATCGAGTATACTGGGTCGAGGTTTACAACCATATAGGTCTCTAAATAGTTTGGGGCAGGGTGATCACCTATTGATCCCTTTCGTTTTACCTTAGCGTTCTACTTAAAAAATCTTAAATAAAATTCCATATCGAGGAGAAAATATATGTCACGTTTAAGTTTCCTGTTACTCAGTCTCTTAATTATGCTCATGACTGCCCCCCCTGCCCTGGCAGCGCCGGCTGCCGAGGGAGCACGCGAGCCTCTACCCTGGCTGTGGTGGTCAGCGCCCGTTGGTTCCCTTATTGCCCTGGTTTTCGTTTACATTTTTTACCAATCGGTCATGAAAGTCAGCGAAGGGACAGAATTGATGGCCGAGATCGCCCAAGCTGTGCGAGAGGGGGCCATGGCTTACCTCCGCCGCCAATACAGAGTAGTCACTCTGGCTTTTGTCGTGCTTTTTATCATTTTCGTGATATTGGCTTACGTCTTTGGGGTGCAAAATAGGGTTATACCTTTTGCCTTTCTCACGGGTGGTTTCTTCTCTGGCTTGTGCGGTTTTATTGGTATGAAAACGGCCACGAATGCCTCGGCCCGCACAACCAATGCTGCCCGCCAAAGTTTGAACGGTGGTCTACAGGTCGCCTTTCGGGCCGGGGCGGTTATGGGGTTGGTCGTGGTTGGCTTTGCCCTGCTGGACATCAGCGCCTGGTTTCTCATTTTGTACTATCTCTTTCCGGCAAGTTTCTTTGGTGGTATCAACCCGCTGCCTCAAATTACGGTGATTATGCTTAGCTTTGGTATGGGGGCTTCGACTCAGGCCCTCTTTGCCCGTGTCGGCGGTGGTATTTACACCAAAGCCGCCGACGTGGGGGCTGACCTGGTGGGTAAAGTAGAAGCCGGTATCCCCGAAGATGACCCTCGCAATCCGGCCACCGTAGCCGATAACGTCGGCGACAACGTAGGCGACGTGGCCGGAATGGGGGCCGACCTGTACGAATCTTACGCTGGCTCTATTTTGGCCACATCCGCCCTGGGCGTGGCGGCCGTGGCCACCGAAGCAGCGCGTACAAATGGCGCTTTTCTCCAGGGGTTTACTGAAATTGGTATGCAACTGCGTTACCTGGCGGCCCCGTTAGCCCTGGCCGCGGTGGGGGTGCTTCTGTCTATCGTGGGCATTTACCTGGTACGGGCCAAAGAAGAGGCCACGATGAAGGATCTGATGGGATCAATCAACAATAGTATTACCTACAGTTCCATCGGTATCGCCATTGTCGGTTTGGGCGTGGTTTATTTGCTTGAACTGAACAATCCGCTGATGCTCTGGATGGCCATTGTGGCCGGCCTGGTGGTAGGCGTGGTGATTGGCCGGGCCACCGAATATTACACCTCCGACGAATATAAACCGACCAAAGGTATTGCCGATCAGAGTTTAACCGGTCCGGCCACCGTGATCATTGACGGGCTGGCCGTGGGTATGAGCTCGACCGGGATACCGGTGGTGGCCATTGTGATCGGGATTGCGGTTAGCTTCTATCTGCCCGGGGGCGCCCAAAACACCTTGGTGGGACTTTACGGCGTAGGTCTGGCCGCCGTGGCCATGCTGTCCACGCTGGGCCTGACCCTGGCCACCGATGCCTATGGTCCCATTGCCGACAATGCCGGTGGTAATGCCGAAATGGCCGGCCTGCCGCCAGAGGTACGCCGGCGCACCGACCAGCTCGACGCGGTCGGCAACACCACGGCCGCTACCGGTAAGGGTTTCGCCATTGGCTCGGCGGCGCTGACGGCCCTGGCCCTGTTGGCCGCTTACCTGGAAGAGATTCGCTTTGGCCTGTTACACCTGGCCGGTATCGAATCGGTCGAGATCCGGGGCTTACAAGTGGCGGTTGAAAAAATGACCCTGCAAGATTTTGCCGCTTATTACGACGTCAATCTGCTGAACCCGGCCGTCCTGATTGGTATTTTCGCCGGAGCCATGACCGTCTTTTTCTTCTCGGCGATGACCATGAGAGCCGTGGGCCGCGCGGCCGGGGCTATGGTCCAGGAAGTCCGGCGACAATTTAAGGAACTGCCGGGCATTTTGGAAGGCACAGAAAAACCGGACTATGCCCGCTGTGTGGCTATTAGCACGGCCGGGGCGCAAAAAGAAATGATCGCCCCCTCGATCCTGGCCATTGCCGTGCCGGTGCTGATGGGGGTGGTCTTTGGCGTCGCCGGTGTGCTGGGGTTGCTGGCCGGTGGGCTGTCCACCGGCTTTGCTATGGCGGTGATGATGGCCAACTCCGGTGGGGCCTGGGATAATGCCAAAAAGTACATTGAGAAAGGGGCGCTTGGGGGTAAAGGCTCCGATCCCCACAAGGCCACCGTGGTAGGTGATACGGTCGGTGACCCGTTCAAAGATACTACCGGTCCCTCGCTCAACATCTTGATTAAGTTGATGTCGATGGTCTCCATTGTATTTGCCGGGTTAATTGCTCAGTTGGGTACCGGTGGTCTGTTAGGAATGCTCATCGGCGGATAACGCTTCACCCCGTTTTACCCAAACTTGTTAAGAAGAAGAGGGCAGCCTCAACCAGGCTGCCCTCTTTTGCTTTAACTCCCCACCTGAGTTTGACGAAGAAATGACATGAAGGTGAATAGTTAAGAGTAATTTCTTACCCGCACCCGGTGAATAGTTAGCCAATACGGCTTTCTTTTAAGACTTTTCTTCTTCTCGGTGATAACCTTCGGCCCAGCCGATCGATTCGAGGAGGTTCTCTTTAGCTATTCCCTCAGCCCAGCCGATCGATTCGAGGGGATCCTCTTTAGCTATTCCTTCAGCCCAGCCGATCGATCGAATAACGTGCTCTTTAGCTATTCCTCTAGCCCAGCTAAGCCCCCCATAATGGGCTATCTCTTTGAGCCGATCAATATCTTCCTTGGCTGCGGTCAGGGCGTTCTCCACCTCCACTTTCATTTCTTCCCAGCTTTCTTTGCCAGCCAGTCTCAATTCCGCCAGTTTCTGCCCGGCCGTTTCCTGTTTGACAGATAACGCTTGAAGTTGGTTATAGTAAATCATTCTGGTGTCGGGCTTAATTTTTATCGCCTCGGCTTTCAGATTTTCAACTTCATCACGCCATTCTTTAAGTTGAGCTTCTGCCTTCTTTAAAAAGGCATCTCTTGTTGTCATCGTTACTCCCCTTTCTTCACGTTCTTGCTTCTCCCGATAAACTTCTTTCTTGGCCATTATTATTCTCCTTACCATTTCTTTATTACACAGATTTATGTTTTTAGACTAAGGACAATAGTCCTTAAGACAGCACCAGCAATCAAAGCATCGACTGTTTCGCCTTAGGCTGGACGCGGGTAAAAGACAATTGGCACCCTGTTTTTACACCCCGGACAATAAAAACTCCCCAGATGTAGGGCACATCTGGGGAGTTTGATGTTTAGACAGGTATCAATTCAGCCAGTCAGATAAGCGGCGAAATTTTTCACCGATAATCGTTGAACCAAATATTGGCGTAGTTTCAAGAGGGAAGCATCTCCAGATGCCCCCTATACCCAAATGGGTAAGGTAACTTAATATTCCAACATTTCCGTCTAGCGGCCATTACCCCTAGACTGGCAAAAATGCTTAACACTTCGTATGTTATATTATACCATGCCCCCTTAGCGAATTCAAACACTATGCACTTATATCCCATTGAAGCCCAATCCAGTCTATGCTATACTATAATTGTTGCAATTAGCACAAATCATTGTGGTAGTTGCCCTATTTGTTCTTTAAAAATTGACGCACAGTGGGTAAAATCTTGTGTCTAATCTATTCTTTTTACGGTACTCTGGGTTAATGATGGCTTTTCCGCAGGCCAGTGGGGAAAATGCTGCTTTGCCCTGTATTGGCCTTATTTTACCTGCTCTGAATTTACCAGCACGATATTTTTCGTAGAGCCGGAGTCCTTTAGGGGTTGGCTTTTTTTTATTTCTCTCAAGTTTTGCCGGATCGCTTGGAAAGAAAAGAGGGTGGAGATGAAAACACAGACCAATCATCATTGGAATTTTAGTCAGATCATCATCCTGATGATATTGGCTTTTGTCTTGGCCACATTGCCGGGGCAGTCCAAGCGCCTGGCCCTGGCTCAGCCGGACCAGTCGTTGATGTTTATAGAGAACATAGGCCAATTTGAGGAGGCAACCCGTTTCCAAATCTATGGCGGAGGGGCTACCCTCTCATTGACCCAGGATGCACTCTGGTTCACCATCTTTGAACCGCCACAGGTAGAATCCCTAACACCTGACAATCCGGCGGATTTCTCCGTCGCCTCAGTCCAACGCGGGGTTAACCTGCGCCTTTCTTTCCTCAACGCTAACCCTCAGTCCGATTTGGAGCCTTTCAATCAATTGGACAGCCGGGTTTCTTACTTCCTGGGCAGCCACCCGGCTAATTGGCGGACAGACGTACCGGTGTGGGGTGGCGTGCGCTATGTCAACCTATACCCTGGCATTGACCTGGAAATCAGCGGTGAAAACGGGCAGTTGGTGCAGCGGTTGGTCGTGCGGGACCGTATGGCTATGCAAACGAACGACCCATCAGGCGTAGAACCCCAAGGCGTCACCGCTTTACAGGACATCGGTTTGCAGGTGGCGGGGGCGGAGGCACTGACCCTGGATGGAACCGGTCGCCTGCGCCTGACAACCGCCGTGGGCGAATTCACCCTGCCGCTGCTCAAGATGGATCAGGCAGAGATACACATCGAGGCAGCTAACCCGACGCCACGGATTGAGGGCGATGTGGTTACCTGGCCATTCTCCACCTCCTCTTTGCCTGAATCCAGGCAGGAAACCGAAAACTCGCTGGCTCAAGTCGCTGATGTAACTGACCTGCTTTACAGCACCTTCCTGGGTGGGGGCGGCAATCTGGATGCCGGTCGTGATATGGCGGTCAATGAGGCCGGCAACGCTTACGTGACAGGGCAGGCTTACCCCGGTTTCCCGACCACGCCGGGCGTTTTCGACCCCAACATCGAGGGGGTCTTCAGCGACGCCTTTGTGGCCAAACTGAACGCTGACGGCAGCGGTCTGATTTACGCCACCTTCCTGGGGGGCAGCGATTTAGACACGGCCTGGGGGATAGCCATCGATGAGGCAGGGGACGCTTACCTGGCCGGATACACCACTTCCTCCGACTTTCCGACCACGCCCGGTGCTTTCGACAGCAGCTTCGGGGGCGAATCTGACGCTTTTGCGGCCAAATTAAACGCCACCGGCACGGAACTGATCTATGCGACCCTGCTGGGAGGAAGCAGTAGTGATTTTGGCTGGGACGTGGCCGTGGATGAGATGGGTAACGCCTACGTAACCGGCTTCACCCCCTCCCCTGATTTTCCCACCACGCCAGGCGCCTTCGACACCAGTCTTGACAGTTGGTACGACGTTTTCGTGGTTAAGTTGAATGGTGACGGCAGCGATCTGGCTTATGGCACCCTGGTGGGGGGCAACAATGCCGACTACAGCTTTGGGATTGCCGTAGATGGGGCGGGCAGTGCCTATGTCACCGGTTATACTCACTCCACTGATTTTCCCACCACGCCCGGGGTTTTCGATACCAGTTACGACCAGCAGGAAATCTTTGTGGTCAAATTGAATCCCGCTGGCAGCGCATTGGCTTATGCGACGTTCCTGGGCGGCAGCCGGACCGAATATGCCAATGCCATCGCTGTAGACGAGACAGGCCAAGCTTATGTAACCGGCAACACCCGGTCTGCCGATTTTCCAGTAACGGGTGGGGCATTTGACCCCGATTATAACAACAGTGAAGAGGATTTCATCGGGGACAGTTTCGTGGCCAAGCTGGCGGCCGATGGCAGCAGCCTAATCTACGCCACTTACCTGGGTGGCAACGGGGACGACATCGGTCAGAATCTGGCTCTGGATGGGGCTGGTCGGGCTTATGTGACAGGTTACACCACCTCTGCCGATTTCCCCACCACAGCCGGCGCATTCGACACCAGTTGCGAAGGCTGTGCCGGACCCTCTCCCTCAGCCGATGCTTTTCTGGTCAGGCTGAATCCTGAGGGTGCGGCCTTAACCTATGCCACCTATCTGGGGGCAGGCGATGGCTATGACCAGGCCTACGGTCTGGCCGTGGACGAGTCAAATCACGCCTATGTAACCGGTAGTACCAGCTCTCACAATTTCCCCACCACGGCGGGAGCCTTCGATACCAGTCTCGAAGGTTTTAAGGATGTTTTTGTGGCCAAGCTATCAGTCGAGGGTGAGGAACCGCCACCAACGCCAGTGCCGCCCCACGATTGCGCTCCGACACCACTGGGGACAATCACCGTGGGCAATACGCCGCGTGGCCTTGCCGTTGACCCGGCTCGTCAGCGGGTCTATGTGGCCAACTTCGGCAGCGACAGTGTTTCCGTGATCGATAGCCATACCAACACCGTCATTGAGACTATCACCGGCATTACTGCCGCCAATGGTATTGCTCACGACGCCCTGCACAACATGCTTTGGGTGACCAATTACAATACGGACCAGGTCACCCCTATCGAGATTAATGACGAGGCCACCAGTTTCACCGCTCTACCAGGCGTTGATGTAGGCAATGGGCCGTGGGGTGTCGTCTACGACCCCATATACGGCTACCTTTATGTGGCTAACAGCCTAGATGATTCGGTATCGGTGATCGACGTTTCGGCGAGGAGGGTCGCCACCACCTTGAGCGGCAACTTCAGTCAGCCCTTCCACCTGGCCACCACTCCGGTCACCGGCAAAGTGTACGTGACCAACTTTGGCAATAGTACGGTGACCGTGATCAAAGGAACCACCATCAGTAGCGTGGTCAATCTTTACGACAGCTCGCAACCCTACGGTATTACAGTGGACGAACCTCGAAACCTGGTGTACGTGGCCACGGTGGCCCCTCATCGGGTGGTGGTCATTGGTTCACTGCATGGGATGCCCGATCAATTTCTGGGCTGGGCAGCCTTCTATCGGGGCTTTGGCGACCGCAACCGGCCGGTGCCCCTGCGAGCCATTGCCGTCAATCCAGACCCTGGTCCATTTGGTGATGGGGGCCACGTTTGGGCCACCACTGCCACGGCCGATGGGAGTGAGCGCAACCAGGCTCTGCTCATTCCAAAGGGGTGGAGCAGTTACTTCCACGTACCCTTCCCCCAGGAGGTGGGGGATAATCCGGCCGAAGGCATCGCCGTGGACCGGGCTACCCAGCGGGTCTATGTGACCGGTGGCACCGGGCCAGGGACCGTGACCGTGATGGGTGATCATCCTAACCTGTGTCCGGGTGTTACTCCGGCCACGTTACCCGACGGCACCAACGACATTGAGTTCGACCTCTTCTCTCGATTGGCATTGACCAGCGGGGATGTGACCGGGGATGGCCGGATTGACATCTTTGATCTGGCTTTCATTGCCTCACGCTACCATCGTACCGATCCGGCTGCCGACGTGAACGGCGATGGGCTGGTGGATATTTTCGATCTGACCGTAGCCGCCAGCCACTATGGTCAGCGTGTTTCGGATTTGTAAAAAACAAAAAGCCAGGCTGGAGGACGGGCAGCCCAGCCTGGCTGAAAACAAACGGACATATGAGTCGAGCAGGCATGCCGGTCAGCCGCCCACCGGCCAACTTCGGACCATCTGTCGCTGGGCTTCGGTTTCGGGAGAGCGTCTCCAGCCGTCCGGTATTCCCTGCCGCAGCCGGGCAATCTCTGCCAGGGCGGCCTCACTGTTCAGCCCGTGCCGCACCAGGTAGCAGCCTATCACCGTACCCGTTCGACCAATACCACCAAAACAATGGACGTAGACGATATGGTTTGCCTCTAATGCCGTGTCAATGGTGTCCAGGATTCGCGCCATCTTCGCCAGTGTTGGCGTGTCTAAATCCCGGATAGGCATCCGCTGATGTAGAACCTCTTGCCCCAGGCCAGCAGCTATCGCTTCGAGTAAGGAAGCATAAGGTTTCAAGCGGTATTCTCCGGCTTGGGTCAGGTCAAGGAAGAAAGTGACCCCCGCCTCAAGGAAGCGGCCCAGTTTAACTTGAGATATTTCATCATCCAGGGTTCTGGGATATTCGCCAGCTAACAATTTACCGGGCCGAACCCAGTAGGAGTCGGGAATTGGTCTTGTCTGTTGCTCCTGCATTCTGTGCCTCTAATAATCTGAAACCATTCATCATCGTACAAATGCCTGGATTGCTTCAAAATAGCGTGACCGGCCGAATGTTGGTTTCAACTGCCACAGAGATTTGGTGTACCCCTGGAGTGGTGGACTCCTCCCCAAAATCACGACGGGGATGGAACAAGACACGCAATAATTCAGGTTGGTCAAGGGTGAAATTCGTCATGACTCACTACCTTTGATATAGATTATACGTTGTGGTGACAATACCGCCAGCCTTGGACAGAAACGTTTCTGTGAACAGAGCGATCCGCACCGGATCACCCTCCATAGACGAGAAAGGCAGCGGTTAACACGCTGCTGCCCAAGGCAGCACCGGCCACTGTCTGCCCAATCGTGTGATGGTGCAAGCGTACTCGAGCCCAAGCGATGAGGGGTACGCTCAACGTGAGCAGTATAGCGGCACTACCGATAAGGGCCCAGGCCAGAACGATCAACCCGGCCGCTGCTGTACAATGCCCACTGATCTTCCAACGTAGGGTGATTCCAAAGAAAAGAATCATTTGCACAGCGTTTGCACTGGCCAGGACCACCAGCAGGGTAGGAGCAGCGCCAAAATGCAGCATTGCCCAGGCAGCAAAGGCACCGGTCAGGGTCACCAGCAGGGGGCGGATACGCTGCTCGCGGATACGCAAGTCGAGGTCAGCTACTTTACCCCGGTGGAAGAGCCAGACAACATACATGATTGGGGCAAGTATGGCCAGAAAAGTATAAACGGCGGCCCAACGCCAGGCTACCGGCGTAGCCAGCATGTGTCCGCTTAGAACAGCACCGGCCATCGCCGTTAGCGGTGGACTACCGATTCGTGATATCCAGCGGGCCAGATACTCATCCCAAGCCGACTGGAGGAGGGTAGAATGGCTTTCAACCATGTTCTTTCCAACTTGATATGTACCCATGCCAATTTATCCTTTCGCCGGGGATTTGGCCCGGATGTCGTCCTGGCTGTCTCGGTGTGAGCAAGCCCTCCATCTTGGCTCTACCACAAGAATAATGGTTTTGATTAAAGATTTGGTTAATCACCGCTTAAGGGCGTGTTAAGATCAGGTTAAGTATTTTTAACAGTCGGGGGAGATATACTGCCAACGGGCATCATTTTAACTTTTATGGGACGCTGATAAACGCTGATAAACGCTGATTTTTTAAATTTATCTGCGCGAATCTGCGAAAATCTGCGTCCTATTCAAAAAACAAAAACTTAAATTTGTGACCGTGCCGAGTATATTACGTACCTGCCAGCAGATGGCAAGGTAAACTAACTGCCAAGGTCGAGATTTTTGAGACGTGGTAGCGGGGAATAAAGCGGAGGAACGATTCAGCAATGTAGTCGCACTCCGCTCAGTACGACCACATCACTTCGTCAGAACATATTTTGTCCGGTAGACGGTCCGTCTCAAATTTTAGGGAGGGTGTATCACTGCTAACATATCTGGTAGATGCAAAAACTCACCCTTTTGGGCATTTAGTCTACTGCCCAGTTTTCATACCGCACCAATTCAGATAATGCCTTGCGCTCCTTTGGGCCGGGTAAATCGGCGGCGTATCCCAGGGGGGTAAAAGCAACCGGTTCCACTTCGTCGGGCAGATTTAATATCTCGCGCGTGGCTTTGACGTTAAAGGCTGCTACCCAGCACGTCCCCAACCCCACGTTGGTAGCGGCCAAGGTCAGATGATCGACGACGATAGCCATATCCACGTCACTGTAGTTCTTACCATCTTCGGTGCGAACCCAGGCTTTGGCCGGAATGGCACAGGCGCAGATGAGCAAAGGCGCTTGAACGAACCAATCTCGCTTATAAATGCGTCGCAACTCTGCCTCTCGACCGGCCGTGTGGATCACGATGAGCAGAAAGGGTTGCCGATTGGCTGCAGTCGGTGCCAGGCGCGCTGCTCCCAACACCTGCTGCAATTTTTCAGCCTCGACCGGATCGGGTTTGTAAGCCCGAACACTGTATCGTTTCTCGATGAGCTCTGAAAATTCCATGGTTTGGCTCCTTGTTGGTTAGTTAGGGAGTTCCGAGATTAAAATTATCCCCAAACTTTCAGCAGCGTGAAGCGTAAAACGTGAAACGTGAGGGTTTATAGCGTAAAAACATCACGTTTCACGCTTCACGTCACTTGCCCTGTGGGTTCACGGAGTTGGGATAATTATCTTTTCGGAACTGCCTTAGTTGGTTAGGTAGTCGGTTTTGAATTTCGTTTAGGGTTTGGGCCTGGTTATGCTGGTCTGGACTCCCTGTATTTTATGGGGGGTTAGACATCGGTTAAGTTACTCGGCTTAAGCCTCCAGGTCATTTCCAAAGCACCAATTGTAAATCCGAACCTCATCCCTGGCAAATTTATACCCTGGCCGGGTACTCGGTGGAACCAACCCCCCTCCGTTAACGTCTTAATATCGAGCTGGCTCAAAAATAAAACTACCAAACTGTTCGAAAGACTTAGCAAGAGAAGAAGGAGATAACCATGACCACCCCCTATTCAAAAGTCGCCCGTATTGTCTCAGGTTTAATTGGCTTACTTTTCCTGGTGAGTTTAGCTTGTGGCAGCGCTGCTGCTCCGTTGTCAGAGAAAGCGGCTGAGGAAGCTCCCCAGAAAGAAGTGATTATCGTGGAAGAGGCCGAGGCCCCAGCCGAAGCCCCGCTATACAGTGAGCCCGTTCAGAGTACGGCGTTGCCAGCCCCGACGGCCTCACCCTCCCCGGCTACCGGTGGCAACGCGCCGCCCAACGACCAGCCTTACGACTCGACCTTTTTTGAAAGCGCAGGGATAAACCCCTTTGTTGATACAGAGGACGATCACCTGTCCACCTTTGCGATGGATGTAGACACCGCCTCTTACACGGTGGCCCGTCGCCACCTGACCGACGGCTACCTGCCCCCGCATGAAGCCATTCGCGTCGAAGAGTTCATCAACTATTTCGACCTGGACTATCCTGGTCCGGCCGAGGGCGAAGGGGCTTTTGCCATTCACCTGGAAGGCGCTCCTACTCCCTTTGGCCCACAAAACGCCTATTTACTTAAGATTGGCCTACAAGGCAAAGAAATTCCTGCTGAGGATCGCCCGGATGCGGGGCTGACCTTTGTCATCGACGTCTCCGGTTCGATGCGCCGCGAGAACCGACTGGGCCTGGTCAAAAAAGCGCTGCGGTTGCTGGTGGATGAGTTACGCCCCACCGACGCCGTCAGTATTGTCGTTTACGGTTCGAGAGCTCAGGTCATCCTCGAACCGACCAGCGCCGAGAACGCCCCGACCATCCTGGCCGCTATCGATCGCTTGCAGCCCGGTGGCTCGACGAATGCCGAAGAAGGTCTGCGCCTGGGCTACGAGATGGCTGCCCGGGCCTATCGTCCCGGTGCGATCAATCGCGTCATTCTCCTATCCGATGGCGTGGCCAATGTCGGCCGCACCGGTCCCGATTCTATTCTTGCAGTCATTCGCGATCAGGTAGCCCAGGGCGTGACCCTGTCCACGGTCGGCGTCGGCATGGGTAATTACAACGATGTCCTGATGGAGCAACTGGCCGACAACGGCAATGGCAACTATGCCTACGTGGATACCCTGAACGAAGCTCGTCGTATCTTCGTGGAGAACTTAACCGGTACGCTCCAGGTGATCGCCAAGGACGCTAAAGTGCAGGTTGATTTTAATCCTGAGGTTGTGCGTAGTTACCGTCTGCTGGGGTATGAAAACCGGGCCGTGGCCGATAGTGATTTTCGCAATAACCGGGTTGACGCTGGCGAGGTAGGCGCCGGACACAGTGTGACCGCGCTGTACGAGCTCAAGTTCCATGATGCAGCCCAGGTCGAAAAAACCGATGCCGCTCTGACCGTGTACATTCGTTACCAGGATATTGACAGCGGCCAGGTGGTCGAGCTGGCCGAACCGTTCGTCCGAGCCGATTTCCTGAGCAACGTTAACCAGACCTCAGCCGGGTTCCGCTTCATCGCCGCCGTGGCCGAGTACGCCGAAATTCTACGCGGCAGCTACTGGGCCCAGGATAGCAGCCTGGAGGCTGTCCGTGAACTGGCTCTCTCCGCTCAGTCAGCCTTCGCCAACAACAACGAGGTGGCCGAGTTTATGACCCTGCTGGATCAGGCCATCCAGATCACCGCTGCTGAGGCCAGACGCTAGACGACCGCCGACCCATTCGACACTCCCTACGGTCGCAGGGCAGGCCGGTGACCGCCGAGCATCTATGAACGACTGAAGTCGTTACTACCAATGCCCTGGCTCCAGGGTGGGTACTAATATCTTGATATGTCACGCTGAACTATAAGTTAAGACTTCGGAAGTCTGCAAAGATATATTTGGTAGCAAAATTACCTGCATTATCAGACCGTTTGGTTAGCAAAATCGCCTTCAAAGACTTCCGAAGTCTGGCAGTATTGCTTAACTTAATGACATTGAGTTGGCACCTGCTGCCAGAGGGTCAAAACCCTCTGGCCACTTTGTGGCATCATCGTATCTGGCTCCATCCAGGTTGATCTTTTCCAGGTAGGTACCACTCAGGTCGGCACCTGCCAGATTGGCCCCCCTCAGATCAACCTTGTACAGGTTAGCCCCTTTCAAATCGGACCCTGCCAGATTGGCCCTTTCTATGTTGGCTCTGTTCAGCTTGGCCCTACTCAGATCAGTATTCTCTAGGTTGGCCCAGGCCAGGCTAGCCCTACCCAATTTGGCTTCTCTCAGGTTGGCCCCACTCAACTTGGCATTTTCCAGGTTGGTCTTTTCCAGGTTGGCCCCGCTCAACTCAGAACGATCCAGTATGGCCCCGCTCAGATTGGCTTCGTTTAGTTTGGCCTCTCTCAGCCTGGCCCCGCTCAGGTTTGCCCTATACAAGTTGGCTTTGCTCAGGTTGGCTTTTTCCAGGTCGACCTCTCTCAGGTCGGTTTCTCTCAGATCGACCTCGTACAGGTAGACCTCTTTCAGGTCAATCCCTTCCAGATTGGTCCCCCTCAGGTCGACTTTGTACAGATTGACCCCTTTCAGATCCGCCCCGTTCAGGTTAACTCCTCTCATGTCAGAATTGTCCAGTCTCGCTCCAGCCAGGTTGGCTTTGCCCAGGTCGGCCTCTCGCAGGTTGGCCCAATGCAAGTCAGCTCTGTACAGATTGGCCTCGCTCAGATTGGCCTCGCTCAGATCAGCCCTGTTCAGGTTGGCCCTGCTCAGGTTGGCTCTACTCAGGTTGGCTTTGCTCAGGTTGGTCTCACCCAGATTGGCCTCGCTCAAATCGGCCCCACTCAGGTTGGCTCCGTTCAAATGGACCTTTTCCAAGTTGGCCCTTCCCAGGTTAGCCTCGGGCTTAATCTCATACGGCCCGATTCGTATGGTCATTTACTTATCCCTTCCGGTTTATTTTGCGGTTACCGCAGCCGGTAGAGGAAAGGTCTCATTCCTCAAAGTCTGTGTTTGATATGTCAGCCTTCATTCATCATCCAGGCCACGGCTTCTTCGTATGTCAATACTCGTCTGTGATCACGATAAAATACCTCCAGATAATCAATCAGATCACGCCAGATAGGGTACCACTCTTCACGATCATCAAGGAGTTCCTCTGCCTCCTGCTCTGCTTTGATGGCATCATCCCAATTCCTGGAATTCCAGTGATCATAAGCTAAATCAAGCAATGACTGAAATTCCGCCTGGGTTAATTCTTCCATCATTATTTACCTCGTCCACTACTTTCGATCTAAATGGAAGCCCATCTGGCAGCTCCCCTATAACGTAGCGCGGCGAAGCCGCAACCAAAAATGTTAAGCGTAGAGCGTAGAGCGAAATGCGTAAAAATTACTTCTACGCAACATACAACACGTTTATCCAAGCCAGGTTAATAGTCATCATCCACCGCTAAATACCTGCTGGTCCACGGCGGTAGGGATGGCTTGGGCCACATAGCCTGCCAGGCCTCGTCGGTCAGCCGGTCGTCCAGGGGATGCTTGAACTCGTAGTAGGAGAAGACCGCGCCCCAATAACGGGTCGGTTGTCCGGCTCGTTCGAGGGCGACACAAATCAAGAAGGGATCGCCTACGGCTTCCTCGAGGACTTGATGCCCTTCTAAATGCGTATGCACGTCGGCCACCAGGGCCATGCGGTCGTCGGTGCCGGAGGTGATCTGGGCCATCAGTTCGGGAGGAAAGTCAAGCAGCGCCTTCAACCGTTTGCCGATGGCGGCCAGATTGGTCATTTCGGCCTCGGTGGGCCACTGGCCGGCCAACTCCCGCTCGGCGATGCCGGTCAGCTCGGTCAGCAGTGACTCGAACTCGGTCAATTTATCACGCACGGTCGACTCGAGCATGCTCCAACCGTCCAGTTGGGTGTGCAGTTGAGCGATCATGATCGCCAAACGGCGGTAGAGTTGGGGAACGGGTTCCAGGTAAGCCTGGGCCGATGGGGGTTCGAGTGGCATGCCCCGGGCGACTGAAGTGTAGCTTTGCTTGACGTACAGGATGGTATCGTGGCGCAACTCGGCCCAGGAGCCCAGGGCGGCGTTGAGTTGCTTGCAGCCCCAGGCTTCGTTTTGCATGAACGGCGGCGCGGTTTCAGGCGGGGCTTCCAACAGGATACGCAACACCCCCAGCCAGCGATGATAGAGATCCCGTCCCCCTTCGCTGTGGGCGTACAACACCCGCAGTTCAGCCAGTTTCTCGGCGTAGCCGACGTAGGCCGTGTCCCCCTCCTCCTGCAGGATACGTTCGGCCAGTTCCGAGCCAAACACGGCCAGCACGTCCAGGCCGCGCGGTACCCCCCGGTAGGACCCGGCATATAAGGAGGGGTATAGGGTAAAGGGAGAGCCATGCCCCAAATAGTTACCCAGCCGGTCCCACACCAACTCGCTGAAGATATGAGTATCCGGCACAAAGCGCTGGGACATAAAGTGAAAGCCCAGGGTGCCGTCTTGCCAGCGGGGCGTGACTGAATCGGACTGGGGCAGGGACCAGTAAAAGGTGGACAGTACCCGGGGCCGGGGCAGTTGGCGCGCCCGGTCAAGAAAGAGGTTGAGTCGGGTCTGATCGGCCAGTTGCGCCAGGTCGGGCAAACCACCGTAGACACCTTGGGCCAGGGATAGATACTCGTCGGGGCCGGGGTCTTCGGCCCGGCCGGCAAACAGGGCCGTGGTTTCGTAAATACCACGCCAAACCTCTATGGCGGCCCGGCGATCGATACGCTGCCGGTGTAAATGGCCGGTGATGAGCAGGGCCTGGCGGGCCAGACGCTCCGTATCTACCTCGGAGAGAGCGTGGGATTCGCTGGGGTAGAGGAAAAAGCCCAGCCGGCCGTACCACATAGCGACCAGGAAGTAGGTACGGAAAGCGTCGTTGCGGGTGTAGTGGCCCCGGGGGATGTACTGGGTGTAATCCTCGCGGATACCCAAGACGGGCGATTGCGGGGGGGGTACGCCGGTGGGGTGTTCCTCGATTAATTTCAGTTCGGCCTGAACCAGGTCCGCCACAATGGCCGGTGGCTGGTGGGTTGGCTCAAGCAGACTGGTCCCGACCGAGAAGAAAGCCAGGTTACGCCGGGCCGCCTCCTTGACCTGGGGATCGTTGGCCTGATTGAAGTCACTGGCCGAAGCCTCCCGTAAGGTTTCGGTCAGCCTGACCAGTTGGGGTCGCAAGCTGGCCAGTTCGACCAGGCGCAACAGGTAATCGAAGAACAGGTGGGCTGTATGTAACAGCGCGTCGGTGGTGACCAGGATGGGCGAACCGCTTTTCTTGAGTTGTTCGTAAGCTTCGGCGATGCCCTCAAATTCAGCCGAGGGAATGACCACGAAGCCGTTACGGGTGAGATATTTTTCTTGGGTTGGCGTTAGATAGAACATATTTTATATCACTTTATCTCGGCGGCCCAGACACACAATCGCAATTCTTCGCCGATGAGGTTGTATTCCGGCTCACGTCCCGCCAGTTGCCGCGACAACCGGATGATGAGCCGGGGCACGCCGGTACCGATGGCGCTCATATATCCCAGATGAGTCAATAAGGTCACAATCCGCCGGTTGCGCTCGGCGTGGACGCCCAACTTGATGTTATCCAGGGTGACCGAGTTGGGCAAACGACCTGGACTGCGCACCTCAATACGGTCGGAAAAGACAAACAAACGAATTTGCGAGCCACTCAAACTGTAATCACGATGGGCAATGGCATTGACGACCGCTTCTCCCAGGGCGTTCAGGTCATACTGGGGCCGGTCTTGCCGCTCAAAGCCCCACTCCTGGGCAGCCACGCGCACGTTACGCCGCAAAAAAATGCGGCTATCTTCAATAATTTGGGGCAAGCGACCGGTAATCTCCTTGCGGTCCAGAATGGCACTGTCCTCGTCTGGACCGGCGAAAGCCACTGCCGAAAGCCGGCTCTGGGGGAGAAACAGTTGTGGGTCTGTGCCAAAAATCAGCACGGCGGCTACGGTCAGGGTTGGGGTGCTATTCAGATCGTCCAGCAGCCGCATATTGCGCAACAATTGCTCCAGGGATAAGCCAGCCTGGCGCAGGCCGTCTGTCAGCGGGCTGCCAAACTGCCGCTGGTAATAGTCGCTAAAAGCGAGCTCGGAAAGGGTAGACAGATCAGCCCCACGCACCGGGCTTTCGTCATAGTGCAACTCTCCGGCGCTCTGGGCAATGCGGATTAATTCCCGGCCGGTGGCGTCCTTCTTATCCGTCCCGACCCGCAGGTAAAAGCGCCCCCCCTGGGTACTATACGGTTTCTGCCGGTTGAGGGCCGGTAACAGTTCCAACACTACGATCACTCGATCCCCAATCGAAACCTGTTCCAGGCCCGGCGTGATGGGGGGCCGACAACGATCACGACAGATATTGGTTAAGGTTTGTATTACCCCGGCTGGGTCCGGGCAGCCGACGATGGTCCCCTCATCATCCACGCCCAGATACAAGCATCCGCCTTCACTATTGGCGAAGGCCACGATCTCACCGGCTACGCTCTCCGGGTTGTCGATCAGTCGTTTGAACTCCCGCTGCTGGCTTTCTCCCTGGGCAATTTGAGCCAAAATTTCAGCTTCAGTGGTCATTGTCCCCTCTGCTTTTCTGGTCTAGCCTGATTTAGTCCAGATTATAGCTGGTTGGTTCGGTCAAGGCAAAGCTCAAATGGTTCCTAAAGTGAAACAGGATAACTCGAAATCATCTCTTTAATAGCGATAGCCTCATCCCAAGGTAACCTTATACCAAGTTTCTTAGTACAACTCGGCTTAAATCCTTCGGTAGTTATTCGCTCGCCAGGGACACCTGCACTTGCAGCGCAGGTGCAAGTGTTAATGACACTAACATTTCAAGAAAATTTAAAAGTTTAGGCGCACAGTCCTCCTCTCTCTGCTCTAGCCGGGTCCGTGACCCGGCGTTTCGGGGGCTAAGACGCTGGTCACGGACCAGCTTCGAGCCAAAAGTTAGTGCCATTAGGTGCAAGTGTTGCCAAATCCTGGCCTTGCGCGCCTTACACGGGGATTTGGCAATCCCCTTTGAGCAAAAAGTAGACAGATCGATCTTACCTTTGTTACAAAAAATGGCAAAATCCAAAAAGTAAGTGAAGCCCTCTTGACCAGACCACATGTTTAATGATAAGATGATGACAACGTGAAGATGTGACCGGTGATTCTGGCCTGGTCAACATTGAGGACATTCTCTTTATCCAGTATACCACGAGTCCATAGGCAAAGACAATGGATGTTAATCTACTCTGAAGAAAGTGAAGGATACCTCCTTTTTTGTCGTAAAAAGATGGGATAGTATAGGCAAATTCAATGAGAAACCGGGTTGTTGATACTTCTTTCAGCATTGACGTCAAGTAGAAAATACCGAGGAGGCAACCGATGAGACTATGGACCAGTCTCTGGTTGGCGCTTGTGCTGGGGCTGATCGGGGGGGGGATTGCCCTGGCCCAGACCGCCGACCCACCGGCAGAACAAACAGAGCCAAGGCCAACAATTACCCCGACCCCAACCCCAGACCCGCTACTGGAATCTTCACTGACCTATGCCCGCGTTATTACCGGCAACGTGCCGGTTTACCCGCAACCCTTGCAAGCCACGACAGAGTTCAGCCCGGTCAAGTTTCTGGCCCCCGGCTACGTCTGGGTCAGCCTGGCCGACCCCCAATTGGTCCAGCAGGAAGACCAGCACTGGTACGCCATCAACCAGGATGAGTACGTGCAGGCCGACTACCTGGAAATTTACCAGCCCTCAACCTTTCGCGGCCTGGCCCTATCCAGGCCCAAACCCTTTGCCTGGGTAGTGTTCGATGCCTGGACTGCAGCCGCGCCCGGTGAAGTGCCGGGCAAAGATTCGATGCTCTTGAAACGCTACACAATCGTGACCATTGACGAAACTCAGTACATCGGCGATCGGGCCTGGTATCGGGTGGGTTTTCAACACTGGTTAGAACAGGAGATGGTGGGGGTGGTGACCCCCAAGCCCCGGCCTGCCGGCGTCGGACCGGAGGATAAATGGATCGAGATCGATCTGTATGAGCAGACCCTGGCCGCTTACGAGGGGGATCGCATGGTCTATGCCACCCTGGTTTCGTCGGGGCTGCCCTGGTGGCAAACGGAAACCGGCCTGTCTCGGATTTGGCTTAAGATTGAACAGGCCAAGATGAGCGGCCGCAAAGGCTATCCAGACCATTACTTTCTGGAAGATGTGCCCTGGTCAATGTACTTCAATAAGAATTTTGCCTTGCACGGGGCCTACTGGCACGACCGGTTCGGATTGCATCACTCCCACGGCTGTGTCAACCTCTCCTTAGCCGATGCCAAATGGTTGTTTGAATGGACGACCCCGACCGGCGAAACCAACTGGACTCTGGCCACCGAAGAGAACCCCGGCACCTGGGTCTGGGTCCACGAATCAGGCCAGGAAAATTAGTTACTGATAAAAAGTCGTCTACGGCGTGCGCCCCAGTGGCCGGGTTCAGACTCGAAGTGACCGGCCAGCCGGGTGCCGCAGAACTGGCAGCAGCCATTTGCGGCCAGGTGCCACCGGCCTAGCTGATACCAGTCCCGTTCGATCAGTAGTTCGCCGCAGGAGGGACAGGTCGTGGACTGTCCCATTGGGTCATGGACGTTACCGGTATAGACGTGGTGGATGCCCGCGGTCAGGGCTTGCTGGCGAGCGCGGCTGAGGGCAGAAGGCGGCGTTGGGGGCACATTCCGCATCTTAAAGTCAGGATGAAAGGCGGAGAAATGAAGCGGTACATCCGGTCCCAGGTTGGTCAGGAACCAATCGCATAATTGGGCCACTTCCTCTTCAGAATCGTTGTGGCCGGGGATGAGCAGGGTGGTCACCTCGAACCAGACGTTGGTCTCCTGCTTGAGCCAGCGGAGCGTATCGAGCACCGGTTCCAGGGCGGCGAAGCAGAGTTCAGAATAGAACTGTTCGGTGAACGCTTTCAGATCAACATTGGCCGCGTCCATGTGGGCGAAGAATTCCTGGCGGGCCTCGGGGGTGATGTAACCCGCTGTCACCGCCACCGTCTTAATGCCGCGCTCATGGGCGGCCTGGGCACAGTCGATAGCATACTCGGCGAAGATAATCGGGTCGTTGTAGGTGAAAGCAATACTCCGGCAACCGGCCTGGGCAGCGGCATCGGCCACAGCCTCAGGCGAGGCCCAATCGCCGAGCCGGTCGGTCTGACGGGCCTTGGAGATGTCCCAGTTCTGGCAGAAGCGGCAGCCCAGATTACAGCCGGCCGTACCAAAGGACAACACGCTGGTGCCCGGGTAGAAATGGTTGAGCGGCTTTTTCTCAATCGGATCGATACAGAAGCCGGAGGCGCGACCATAACTGGTCAGGACCATGCTGTTTTCACGGACCTGGCGGATAAAGCAGAAGCCCCGCTGACCCTCTCTCAATTTACAAAAGCGGGGGCACAGATCGCACTGAATGCGTCCGTCTTCCAGCCGGTGCCACCATTGCCCCTGCACCACGCCAGGTTCGATTATGGTACGATTCGGTGTAGCCATGCTGATTCGCTCCTTGTAAAGACGCGGCTGAGCAAGGCATAGGGATGCCTTGCCTACGTTTCACCCTGAAGTATAGGGATACCTTGCCTACGTTTCACCCTGAGGCATAGAGATGCCTTGCCTACGTTTCACCCTGAGGCATAGAGATGCCTTGCCTACGTTTTGTCTAATTTAGCGCTCCAGACTCTTGCCAGATGACGGCGGCACCATACCCCACCACTGAGCCAAAATCCCCGGTGACATCACCCGAAGTGGCGTGCCGGACCACGCTGACCCGGTCGGCTCCCAACTGTTTTGCGGCCCACAACACGGCGGCAATGGCCGCGCGGCCACAGGCAAAACCGACCCCTTCCGTTTCGGCGTTCATGACGCCCTGCGGGTCGAAGGCTTCCAGACGACGCAATACCTCCATATCCAACTCACGCGCCGTTGACTGCGGATAAAAGTGTGACAGATCGGAACTGGCCACAAGTAGCACCGGCCGGCCTGGCAGAGTCTCGGCCAGGGCTTGTCCCAATGCTTCAGCCACGGAATTACGTTGATCGCGAATCATCACCGGCAGCAAGCGGAACGAACCCAAGACGTGCTGTAAAAAGGGCAGTTCGATTTCCAGGGAATGTTCCCGGTCGGGTTGTAGTTGGGTCAAGCCGTACCCCAGACGCGCTTGCAAAGCCCGGTCCAGTTCGTCCACGGTCGACGTATCTACTTCGACCAGGCCGAGCGGCGTTTGGTAGGCTTCATAGGCCGTGGTCAGTAAGGAGGCGGGATGGCCGGAATGGAGGGGCGAAATAACGACCACCAAATCGGGCTGCAGGTCTCGGAGGCATTTGAAGGCGTAGGCCGCCACCGGTCCTGAATAGCGATACCCGGCGTGGGGGGCGACGACGCCCCATATTTTGCCCTCTGGCGGCTGCACTTCGGCTTGATCCAGGTATTGGTTGATATCCCGAGTCAGAATCTCCGCGTGACCCGGATACCAGCTTCCGGCAATGGGTGAAGGTCGAACATTCATCGTCATCTCCTCACAGGCAAAAGTTTACACTAATCTTAGCATACCATATCTAAGCGTTTTTGTCATGGCTGGCGGTGTTTCAGCACGTCAGGCCCTTGAGTATCTCATTAATGAGAGATGACCCGGGGTTGGAGATCGAGCTCAAAGCCGGCCAGGGTATCGGCCCAGCATTTTCTCTCGCGGACAAGCGACCACGAACCGGAGCTTCTTGTTTCTAATAACATGACCTGGCTCAAATCATATTCGCCCGGTTCGAGCGTTTGAGTCCGTGAGCCGTGGACCAGGGTTTCCCGGAGAATCACTCGATCGCCAGGCTGGTAGCCGGGACCTTCTTCGATTCGGATCAAGGCAGTCTTGTTGGCGAAGTGGAAGCGGTTCAGGTCTGCCAGGCGCAGTTCCCTCGGATACTCCCAATCGTAAAAGATCAGGGAGGGAAATTTCTGTCCCACCTGATCATAAAGACTGATCCGCAGGCGATAACGACTGTCCAGATGGGGATTGGTGACAATCAAAACGGCTTCTGCCCGGTCGGCAAAACCGCGATGATCGAAAATGACTTCGTTTAAATCAACATCATCGGCGATGGCCGGATCGATGGCTATTGTATCTGCATCTTCAGGCCTGACTTGATCCAGCAAGCGGATGTGATCGCCGGTGCGGTACTCATCCCCGGGCCTGATAACAACCCGGGCCGTCCGGTCCGCAAACGCACGCCGATGAAGATCATGGAAGTATTGCCGGTTACTCACATCCTGATCGTCCAACGTGCAGCATGGCAGTTTGTCACCAACCCGATCGTACAAATCAATAAAAAGATGCGACATTGCTTTACCTCCTTGGATTATTATTGGGTGCTTGTGTATCTATGAATGACTGTAACAATTACCCCAACTGCTCCACCAGATACATTAGACATTATAGAGATTTAATTTGACAGCATCGTACCTGAAAAGTAATCTTGTTGTTCTGTGTAATCCAGAACACAAGGAGGGCAGAAGCCATGATCAGGTATCAGAAATTATCGCAACACCGC
>DAOUMU010000281.1:0-3618 GCA_034409055.1 Anaerolineae bacterium | reverse complement strand
CGCCAAAGTTCCCCCTCTGGGGGGGTAGGGGGGCCGGGTTGAACTGCAACTAATTCTGAACCACTACACCCCCATTTTATTAAAATACTGGTAACATAAGAAAGGCCATTCTTTCAAACTTAGAAAGAACGGCCTTTTTACTTTAAAAGCACTATTCGCTGTAAGAAATGTCATCTTATGCATGCAATCTGCATGATTCGAGTCAAGCAGTTTTGCAATACATATGGTAACCTGGAAGCAAATCAAAAAATTCTGCCCTTACCAGCGGAAATGATCTTTTAACTATTAAAGAGGCGACAGAATATCTACGTGTTAGTCGTTCAACCGTTTGGAGGTGGTGTGCGAATCGTACCTTAACTTCTGCTTTTAAGATAAGTCGGACTGACGAGTTCACCGTTCAGAAATAGAAGATATCTTGGGGTTAGAAATTTTAACAAAGCATTATGCCTCAGATAAAAGCACAGAAAGAAATTCTGGTACCTAATAATTAATGCGGGTGTAGCTCAACTGGCAGAGCAGCAGTCTCCAAAACTGCAGGTTGGAGGTTCAAGTCCTCTCACCCGTGCTAGGACAAAATAAACTTTGAAGTAGTGTTCACTTAATTTAAGGAATGATGATATGGCAACTAAACGCATCTTAACTGGTATTAGACCGACAGGTCCTCTTCATCTAGGCCATAAAGTTGGAGCATTGGATAACTGGGTCAGGCTTCAAAATGAAGGCCAATATGAATGCTACTTCCTAATTGCAGATGTTCAGGGGTTAACAACCCACGCACATCAACCTCAACTTATTGAAGAAGCTGTAAGAGAAGTGGTTTTGGATTGGTTAGCCATTGGTTTAGACCCTGAGTTATCCAACGTACATTTTGTACTTCAAAGTGCGGTTATCGAACGTTATGAGCTTTCTATACTGTTGCAAATGGTAACCCCTTGGTCCTGGGTAGAAAATAACCCGACTGTAAAGGCTGAAATGAACGGCTTGGAAAACGATATGGTCGTTGGATTTCCCTCCTATCCGGTTGACCAAGCAGCCGATATCTTGATGGTAGCTCCTGTCCCGGTGTTAGACAACAATGAGCTACTTGTCCCAGTTGGCGAAGATCAAGTGCCGCATTTGGAGTTAACGCGCAGAATTGCTCGTCGTTTTAATCATATGTATGGCTGCAAAATTCTGCCGGACTGTAAACCACTCATTGGAGATGTTGGGCGATTGGTAGGCACAGATGGCAATGAAAAGATGAGTAAAAGTAAAAATAATGCTATCTATCTCGGGGATGCTGAAGCTACTATCAAGAAAAAAGTGAATAGTATGTATACCGACCCTAATAAGATACGTGTGACTGACCCAGGCAACGTGACAAACCACATTCCATTTAAATATCTCCGCGTGTTCTATCCTGATCAGTGTGAAATCGATCAACTGCAAGTTGACTATGAACGGGGCAGGGTAGGCGATGTCAAGATCAAGAGACTTCTTGCACAAACGCTCAATGAAATTATCGTGCCTATCTATGAAAGGCGTCTAGAAGCATCAATACGGACAGACCTTAGAGACCTTGTTGAAGATGGCACAAAAAAGGCCAGATTACTTACACAACAAGTTACACAGACTGTTCGTGAGGCTATGCATCTCAATTATCACAAGCTTTAGCAGCAGGTCTTTTAACACGATTAAAGAAAAATTATGTTTCTCCCAAGAAGCGATTAGAAAAAGTGGAAGAATATCTGGTCAAAAGCAATTTGTCTACAGATGAAAGAATAGGGGAAGCTATGAAAATTCTAAGAATGAATCAGTTTGTAGTAAGTCAAGTTTTTTGTTTATGTTTTATCAGCGGCTTTTTTGCTGCTTTACAATCAGCAACAGACAATCTGATTGTGAAGCAAGTCATAGTGTTCCCAGCGGACCCATTCACTGCTGTTTTAGTATATTTAGTGCTGGGAAGTTGGATTGGCGTAGTTACTCAATTTTTTACCTCTAATTTCTTTGGTTCGCGAATTAGCCCTGATTTTGCAGGTATAAAATCGTTTAAATTCGGTGAACTGCGCTTTGCGTTTGTGTCAGGTCTTCTATCAGCCGTTGCAACCATGTTCTTTATATGGGGCAGCCAACTTGTTGATCCAACTGTTGTCGTCGTTCTTACAAACGCTTATATCTTATATTTGCTTTTCTATGATACCGCTATGGGTAATGTGAAAATGTCGTCTTTATGTTGGCCATCTCTATTTATCATTATTGGTTCAGTCCTAGCTTCTCTTAAAGACCTAACAGGATTTGAAACTACACTGCTAGGTCTCGCTATATTCTTGCTAGGTCAAAATGGGGCAAATGCAGTATCGAAAATTCTTGATCAGCGAGGAGCCCGCAAAGCAATTGATCCAGTTAATTATGCATTCTGGCGTTTTATTGGGTTAGCAACGTCTGCCACCTGTCTTGCGATTGGATTATCAGTTATAAGAGGGCGCACAACTGATTTCTGGGATACATTTGCCTCGTTCTTACTTCCTGCCTTCCCTTATATCATTGTTCTTATGATTTTCGTGACCTTCGCCAATGCCTATGAAATTGCTGCCCGCAAGGTTGGCCAGACTTCTATAGTTTCAATGCTAGTGACAATTAAAGTAGCGGTTATTCTTCCGATCACCTTAGCCGGCGATGCTATTATACCTAATCTATTTGGCGAACTTCCCAGTTCTACACTGGTTTGGATGTTGCGCATCGTTGGCGCTGGATTTGTGATATGGGGCATAATTAAACTATATGCAAACCATCTCCGGGCTGAAACAACCCTCAAACCAGCAATTCCCGTTATGGATGAATAGAGTGTATGGCTTATCATAGGAAGCATTGTAAGCCTGTCTCAGAGCTTTTTTGCATAGCATAGTTCTGCTTCGAATCCCCGGATGCCTCACTTCTTGAATTTGATCAGCGTCGAGCCCATAATTGTTGACAAATGTAGGCCATTCAACGCTTTTTCTTGATCAATTTGCGAAATTCAACAGTGCTAATATCTGCGTCCAGCATACTTTCAATATGAAGTGCCATCGCTTCAGCAATATTGACCCGGGCTTCATCTACTGTTGCCCCGAAAGTATGACAACCCGGTAATGCTGGAACATAGGCATAAAATGCTTCCTCATCTGGTTCTATTACCACTGTAAATTGGTAAGTTGTCATAAAATACCTCTCTATAAGGTGATTTTGGGAGTGTTTCATTTACTTTAGAGAGAGGAGCCAGCACGCCCACGTGCAGCTCCGTTTGGCACGTGGGCATACCAAACTCCTCATAGCCCAAATCTATAGCGATGGTGTCATTGCCATAATTTGATAAGGTAAGTCTGAAAAACCGGCCCGCTGATAAGCCTTGATGGCCCGGACATTCTCTTTATGGACGTAAAGTCTTATTTCAAGCGCATTCTCGATTTTGGCCCTGGCTTTAACCGCGTCAAGCAGCAAGGTCATTAAACCCTGTCCCCGGTATTCCGATTGAATGAACATACTCTGTATCCACCAATAATAGCCAGCATGCCAATCACTCCACTCTTTGACAACCGATACACTGCCGATGACCTCTGACTGATCATTTTCTAAAACCCAATATCTGGCCACCGTTGGGTC
>DAOUMU010000280.1:0-2600 GCA_034409055.1 Anaerolineae bacterium | reverse complement strand
GTCGTGGCTATCGTTAATCCCCGCATTGCTCGACGGATTGCTGGAGTTTCGGTAGCCTAACCTTAAGGTCAACCTTGGTTCAACCTGTTCCTATACTATTCTTTTGTTATCGTGCAATAACTCTAATACGACCATCTGCAAGACACCCTGATCTCATCGAGAAAACCATGTTACCACAAAGCCATATCGCCTATACCATCGCTACGGTTGACTTGTTAAAGGATCGAATCCCGGTTTTGAAAAAGGTTGATTACCGCCTGGTGGCCCTGGCTGCTATGGGCCCTGACCTGATTGATAAACCACTGGCCGTTCTCTACTTCTACCGGCGTTATAAATCGGCGGTCTTGTTTGCCCATACGTTGCTGGTGCACCTGGGGGTTTTCATCTATATCGTCTGGAAAAAACCAAAGGGGTGGCTCTACGGCCTGGCTTTCAACGGCCACGCTATTTTAGACCGGTTGTGGTTGTTCAAAAATACCTGGTATTGGCCTTTTACCGGCTGGCATTTTCAGGTTTGGGGCAAGCGAGGTAGTGAACAACAGGACATCAAACTGGCCTATTGGTATGCTTTTACCAGGCGGCCTGAGTTATGGGTGTGGGAGGTAGGCGGTTTGATGGCCGGTTTATGGTTTGTCTGGCGCAACAAGCTTTACCAACCCCATCGCTTGAAGCATTTAATCCTGACCGGAAAACTGCTTGAGCGTTAGTGTATCAAAATTGTAACTACTGAATTCATTACCCGACATTGGAAATCAGAAACCAGGTTTTTCGCTGGCTAAGGCATTTTTGGTCCTCCAGAATGCTCAAAAGACAACGATTAACCTGGTTCAGACGACGAAAAACCTGGTTTCTCTCCCCGTATCGGGTAGTGAAACAACTACTCGCTCGAAGGGGATTGCCAAATCCCCGTCTAAAGCGCATAAGGCCGGGATTTGTCAACACTTGCACCTGCGCCACAAGTGCAGGTGTCCCTGGCGAGCGAATAACTACCGAAGGATTTATGCTGAGTTGTACTGGCGACATCAAGTGGAAGTTACTTTTTGCCCCGCTGGCAAGCCCAATTCTGGTTTGATGTACTAATAATTAACCAACCATATATCCCAAAATCAATTTGGGATATATTTGGGATATATGGTGGTTATGTCAAATTATATTGGTAAATTTGGGATATATTTGGGATAAATCTGTGAGACTACCTCGCTTATCAAATATTCTCATCCCCGAGTAGGCCCACGTGAGAGTGGTCGCCTAAAGTGAACTTGTAGGCCCGGGGGCGAATGGGGGAGCGATGGAGAATGACGTGACGCCCGATCAAGCTGTCTTCAATCCGGCGGCTGATATTACGAATCTCACTGTGCTCTAACACAATGGAGCGAGAAATTTCCGAATTTTCGATCAGGCAATGGTGGTAGATGCTGGTAAAGGGGCCTACGTAGGCATTGACCACGCGGGTGTCCTTGCCAATAATAGCCGGTCCGCGCACGACACTGTTGATAATTTCTGCCCCATGTTCCACCGTGACCCGGCTATCCACTTCGCTGACCCGGTCAACGTAGCCTTCAATCGTGGGTGTCAGTTCCTCCAAGACCAGGCTATTGGCCTCCAACATATCACCGGGCCGGCCGGTATCAATCCACCAGCCCCGGTGGACATAGGGGTAAACGTTGTAACTGTGTTCAACGAGCCATTGAATGGCGTCGGTAATTTCAAGCTCACCCCGCCAGCTTGGGCTGATGGTATTGACCGCCTCAAAGATGTGGTGATCGAACATATAAATGCCAACCAGGGCTAAATCACTGGGGGGGTCTTTCGGTTTTTCAACCAATCTAACAATCCGGTTTTCTTGATCCAGTTCGGCCACGCCATACTGCTCCGGCTGGTCAACCCGGGTCAAGACAATTTGCGAGTTGTATTTGCTACTGGCAAACTGGGTAATGAGTGAGCTGATCCCACCCTGGATAACATTGTCGCCCAGGAACATAACGAAGCGGTCGTCTCCCAAAAAATCTTGGGAGATTTTCACGGCATGGGCCAGCCCCAGCGGAGCCTCCTGGGGAATGTAGGCAATGTTGATCTCCCACTGTCCCCCCTGGCCAACGGCGCGCTCAATTTCTTCGGCCGTATCGCCAACCACAATGCCAATATCGGTAATACCGGCATCGCGGATGGCCTCAATCACCCGAAATAGGACCGGTTTGTTGGCCACGGGGATCAGTTGCTTGGCACTGGTATAGGTCAGCGGATAGAGACGCGTCCCTTTACCTCCGCTTAAGATGAGTCCTTTCATTTATAAAATTCTCCTTTAGAGTTTATCGGAAATAAAATGCAGTCGCCTTATGTCATTTCGAATGTTACACCGAGTCGTCCATATTTGGGCAATGAATTGCTATCGAGGCGTTCCATGTGGCCCCCCTAGCCCCCCACAGGGGGGAACTTTTCGTCTCATTCACCCCCCTTTGGGGGGCCGGGGGGGCCAGGGCAATCGCATAAGTTATGTCAAGGAAAGGGTTGACAAAAAGAAAGTGAAAAGTAAAATGATTGGTTTACTCTGATAATTCTTTACTGGAGGAAACTAATGGCAGAACCCACTCCCTTTGACA
>DAOUMU010000279.1:0-11808 GCA_034409055.1 Anaerolineae bacterium | reverse complement strand
CTGCGTTAATCAGCGTCCTATAGATTTGTTCAACATCATCTTGAGCCTTACAAAAATTAGTGAAAATTCGTGTTAATTCGTGGATAAAGAAAAAACCTGTTTGGTTCTGGCTTGTCCAGGTTAGGGAATTAGCAATTGTAACCATAGCTCCGCATAAGCATCAACACTATATTACCACGCTTCAAAACAGTCATAGTTCCGTTGGGCCACAATCTTGCCCTCACCAAACTCTAAAAACACGGCAAAATGGGCTTTCATCTCGCCGCCTTCCGGTAATGTTCCTACCGCAACAGCCATTTTACCCGTCCACAATACTTCCATAATAACAAAGTCTCCACTGACCACTGCGTTCTTTATCTCATATCGCTGCTCAGACAACACTTTTTTCCCACGTTCACATCCATCCAGGATAGCGGCAAGGTCACGCCTGGCTCCGGTTGGAACAAGGCGGTTTGGAAACTCTTCTTGGACAACATCAGGGGAGAAGAACTCGGCAAGGGCATTGCAATCTCCCATCTGCTCAAGGGTAGCCAAATATCGCTTCGCAATTTCAAGGTTATTCTGCATAGTGTTTATGCCTCCTGTACTGATTGATAGTGTTTTGCCACCCAACGCCGCTATTCACACAATTGCGGGTTGGCAAGACTTACTCCACTGAACGGTTTGTTCGCTGGTAAAGTGTGCTTATTAAACCGAGCGGCAGGCAGTCGGGTATAAGCCGTTGTTGGGCGGTTGGTGTGAATTGAAATGGATTATTCTCCTGATCCAATACCTTTGCCAAAACACTCCTGCTATCCTATCTGAGCACATAGGGATCAGGACAAAAAACAACAGTCAGATTGTGTTGCAAGAAATTGCATCACAACGTTATCTTCCTCTATGTTTTTGCTTCGCTTTCTTCTGCCTTAATAGCCACTTCTCTTCTTGTTTTTTACGCTTTTGTTCCTTCGTTAAAACCCGCTTTTTCCTTTTGTTTTCTGCCAACTGTAACTTCAAAACCTCCTGGGCTTTTGTTGAGACAGGCGCCGCCTTCATTTCACGAGCAACTTCGCGAGCCATACGTTTGGGATTAATTCGTATCCTTCTCTCTGCTTTGACCGCCACACTAACTGTCTGTGAATTCACGATTGATGTGAGTTGCTGATTGACAAAAGCAAATATCTCTTCATCTTTTGGTTCAGCGCCAAAAATGTGCCGCGACACAAATAAACCTGCTTCAGTCTGCCATTCAATAAGTCCCACCCAAAACTGACCATCAAAAAATACTGTCAATTTCATTTTACCCTCTCTTTGTTTGTAAAGATGATGGTAATGGACATCCCGAGAGGGAAGGATACGACACGCCTGGCGTGCATCCGGACTACCAACCGGACTGTGTTTTCTTACCAATCAGATATAGCTGTATTGCTGTCCGACTAAGGGCTATATAGTCACTGCCTATCTGTCACCCCGATATGGGTGAACAGGTGGGCAGTAGTTCGATAATAATCAAACCAGAATTTGGCTTGCCAGCGGGGCAAAAAGTAACTTCCACTTGATGTCGCCAGCCAACTCGTGAACCCACAGGGCAAGTGACGTAAACCCGCAGGGCAAGTGACGTGAAGCGTAATGTCTTATCTACGGCTCACTTTTACGTTTTACGTGGTTGGATGCTTTATGAGGTTGCCTCACCGGAAGCTACTTTTTCATTGTCAATTCTGGTTCTATATTCTACAAGTCTACCATAACATTTTATCATCTTAATTAAAAAAAGGCTACAGTGGCACGGCTTGCGGCGCTGTTGTGGGTTTGGCTGTCTTAAACTGCATATTGGGTACTGCGTAATGATTTTTGGTGGGCAAAGGTGTTTTTTTGGACAACGGCAGGTCCTGGCGGGTGGCTTATAGCAGTCGGGTGAGGGCATTGGCCAACAGGCCGGCAAAGGGAGGGACCAGGAAGGTGAGGCCGTAGCGAACGAGGGCAGCCCTGGGATCGATGAGGGCCATCTCTATGGGCAGACGAGAGACGGACCATAATGACCAGGCGGAGACGAAGGCGACCACTGCGCCCAGGCCGGCCCCGGCTTGATAGAGGGCAGCGACGAGGGGGAAGACGGCATAGGGCGAGCCAGGGACCAACCCACCGGCCAGACAGGCGATAAGAACACCCTTGACCCCGGCCTGGGCGCCCAACCAATGCGAAATCAGTTCTTTGGGGACGAGTACCTGGACCAGCCCGGCGATGACAAAACCCAACAACAGGATGGGCAGGTTGCGCCACAGGGTGTGGCCAGCGGCCAATAGTCCAGCCGACGGCAGGTCACGCCCTCGCCAGAAGGCAATAACCAGTAGTATCGCAGCCACAGCGGCCAGAATCAGGATGGTGGTATTCATTGATCTGCTCCCTTTGGGTTGTTGGTTCATTCTGCTCCCTCACCAGGAATTAATCCCATTTTAGGGTTAAGGCATTGGCCCGGTTCATTTCCACTCGCGTGCCAAATTGTTGACCTTCTCTGTTTAAGGTATCGCTTAACCACAGCGCGTCTGCTCTTGAGGCTCGATTCGCTCTAAAGTGTTTTATCTGGATGGGCGTCATTTGCAAGTGAACGAGCTTGCCGGTGGCTGGATCCACACTCACAAAGTACATCAAGGCTAGATCACTTCTAAAATTCTCATAGCCGCCGATACCTTCATAGTCGTTGAGAAAGTCACCGGAGCCGTAGATAATGAGCTTGGCCTGATAAACTTCTATGCCTTTGACGTGGTGGGATGAATGGCCGTGAATGAGGTCCACACCGGCCTGATCAATTAGTTTATGGGCAAATTCTGTTTGGGCAGGAGGGATATCGTATCCCCAATTACTGCCCCAATGAATGGAGGCAACGACAATGTCTCCCGGTTGTTTCACGGCCTGGACCTGTGCGGCGAGATGCCGGACGGTTTTATCGGACAGGTCTGTTAACAGATTGACACCGGGCTTGTCTTCTGAAGCGGCCCAATTGTGAGGGATGCCACTGGTGGTCAAGCCGTAGGAGAACACAATGACTCTGCCTTTGCCCTCAACGGCCATCACGGCTGGCGCTTGTGCTTGCTGAAGGTTTTGACCTGCTCCGGCGGTGTTTATCTTCACTTTCTGCAAGGTGGCTAATGTTTCGGTGAGACCGGCGTAGCCCCAGTCAAGAATATGGTTATTGGCGAGGGAACAATAATCTATTTTGGCGGCTGTCAGACAGGGGATATTTTGCGGATTCATTTTATAATTTATACCCTTATCCGGCCAATAATCGTTACTGCTGGTTACGCTTGTTTCTAAATTGATTATCCTCAAATCCGGGGCGACGCGTTCCAATTCCTCCAGAGCGTCTCCCCAGATGTAAGAGAAGGTGACCGGTTTCTGAAGCGGACCCGTGGCCTTCTCGGCCAGTTCTACATATCCGTTGGCATTTTTTATGAATGGTTCGTGGATAAGAGGATCGCCAGGATGAGGTAACAGTTGATCAATGCCTCTGCCTGTCATGACGTCACCACACATGAACATGGTGATGAGATTGGCAGGGCTTGATGGTTGAGGGGATGGTTGGAGGTTAAGGGGTGAAGCTTGATCGCTTCTGGTTACCTTTTGGCCACAAGCCAGCCCGGTTGATAAAGCGAAAAGGAAAAATCCGGTCAGACTGTATAAAAGCAGCTTGCTGTGCATAGCGGTATGCCTATGAAAAAATGTAAAAGTGAGCCTAACTTGCTGATTCTACGGCGTAAGCAGCCATAAATTGTTATACAACTAGCCCCATATAAGCAAGTATACCTTATTTAGGCAGTTCCGAAAAAATACCTGTGTCCGCCGAAAGTTTTGGGATGATTTAAATTTCGGAACTCCCTTATCACTTTGACTACCCGCTCCTGGCTATGTTAAAATCCCGTAGTTGGGAGATGTTTAGTGCCTTTATTATCTCGTTTAGGTGTCGCCTGGATCGTTGGTATTGCTTTGGCTCGTTGGCTGAACCTGCCCTGGCCTGTTGTCGCCATAGCCAGTTTGCCTGCCCTGAGCGCGCTGTTCCTTTATCGACACAGCCCCCATGTGCGGACCGGAGCTGTCCTTGCTCTAGCCCTGGCTGCCGGCGCTTTTCGCCTGAGTTTCTTCCAGCCCACCTTCGATGAGACCCATATCGCGTTTTACAACGATGATAATGTTCCCGTCAAAATCATTGGCCGCGTCGTCGATGAGCCGGATGTGCGCGACGACTATATCAACCTCCGGTTGCGGGCCGAGTCCCTTCAAAGCGGTGACACGTTCCGGCCGGTGGAGGGCCTGGTCCTTGTTCGGGCAGCGCGTTACCCCGAGCGCTTCTACGGCGATTACCTGACCGTTACGGGTCAACTGGAAACGCCGCCTATTTTTGACGACTTCAACTACAAGGATTATTTAGCTCGCTTTGGCATCCACTCAATGATGCGCCGCCCTCAAATCGAACTCATCGAAAGCAACCAGGGTAATCCATTTTGGACGGCATTATTGACCTTTAAAGTTCGTGCCTCACAAACTATCAACCGCATCCTGGCCGAACCCTACGCCTCACTACTCAACGGCATCCTGTTAGGTATCGAAACCGGCATTCCCCGCGCCTTGTACGAGAAGTTCAACCTGACCGGCACCTCTCATGTGATCGTAATTTCGGGCAGTAATATCGCTTTGATCGCCGGGATTTTTCTTTTGCTCGGCCAGCGTGTATTTGGAAAACGTTATGCCCCACCGTTAGCGATTGTAGGGGTTATAATTTACACCTTTTTAGTCGGGGCCGATGCCGCCGTTAGCCGGGCTGCGGTCATGGGGACTGTGTTTGTGGTGGGAATTTCGGTTGGGCGACCAAGTTTAGCCATTAATTCACTCTTCTTTTCTGCCTTGATTCTGAGCCTCATCAATCCCCTTATTTTGTGGGATGTGGGTTTTCAACTGAGCTTTATGGCCACCCTGGGCCTGATTGTGCTCGTGCCCCCTTTGGAGCGGGCGACCTTCGGTCTGCTAAAGCGCCACCTCAAAACGGAGCAAGTGGGCCTGGCTATGGCCCTGCTCAACGAGCTGCTGATTATTACCCTGGCCGCGCAGATTATTACCGGTCCGCTCATTGTTTACCATTTTGGACGGCTATCCATCATTTCGCTGCTGACCAATTTGCTCATCCTGCCGGTCCAGCCGCCGATTATGATCGTGGGGGGGCTGGCCGCGCTGGCCGGTATGCTCTGGCTGCCCCTGGGCCAACTGGCCGGCTGGCTGGTCTGGCTGCCCCTGGCCTGGTCGGTCTGGGTCGTCGAGCTGACCGCCCGCCTGCCCTACGCCTCGCTGGACCTGGGGAGATTTCCCTTCTGGCTACTGGTTTTGATGTATGCGGCCATCGCCGCCGGTATCTGGTGGGCCAACCAACCCCGCGAAGATGAGGTAGTACGGCCTCGCTTTGCCCTGCCGGAAATCGGCTCCTTGACGACCCGCTTGTGGGTTGGCGGGGCAGGCGTGGTGGCTCTGCTGGTCTGGTTGGCTGTGCTGGCCCTGCCGGATGGTCGCCTGCATGTTGCTTTTTTAGATGTGGGTCAAGGCGACGCTATTCTGATTACCCTGCCCGATGGTCGCCAGATACTCCTCGACGGTGGTCCCTCGGTCACCGAACTGAATTGGCGATTGGGCCAGGAAATGCCTTTCTGGGACCGCACGCTGGAGGTGGTCATCAACACTCACCCGGATAGTGACCACCTGGGTGGATTGGTCTCGCTGCTGGACCGCTACCGGGTGGAGCAAGTCCTGGTCACGGATATTGAGGGCACAGGCGAACTTTACCAGGAATGGGAAACGGAACTGGCTGAGGCACAACTGGCGCCCACAACTGGCCAGGCCGGTATGCAATTGGCCCTGGGGGATGGGATCACGGCCACCATTCTCAACCCCGGCCGGACGATGGCCGGTATGGATGAACCGAACAACCGTTCAATCGTTTTACGTCTGCAATGCGGCCAAATCAGTTTTTTGCTGCCCGGCGACATCGAGCAGCCGGTCGAACGCAAATTGGTACAAACCAAGGTACCCTTAGCGGCCACGGTTCTCAAAAGTCCTCATCACGGCAGCAATACCTCCTCCAGCGATACGTTTCTGGAGGCGGTCAACCCACAGATTGTGGTTATCTCGGTGGGTAAAGATAATGGCTTCGGTCATCCAGCGCCGGAGGTACTGGAACGGTACGCCGAGCGCGGTCTGACGATTTTGCGCACCGATGAGCGGGGCACGATTGAGTTTAGCACCGATGGGGAAAAGCTGTGGGTAGAAACAAGGCGGTAAGAGATGGTTGCCGGTGGTGTATTTTAGGGGGTTACCAATGGGGGGAGAGGGGCTAACGGCGGTGGATAGAAGAGGGGCTGCCTTTCGGGCTAGGGTGTGTTGACATTTCGGATTATGTCATTCCTTCGGCTTCGCTCAGGACAGGTCTGAGCGACTAAAAGGAGTGAAGAATCTTCTATGTCGCCTTGAATTTGTCCTCGTTGCCGGAGATTCCTCGTCGTTTATGCCCTTTGGGTACTGCGCTCCTCGGAATGACATTCTTGGACAAATGTCAACAGAACCTAGTCCTTTTTATTTTTCTGGTGTATAATCCCCACGTTAGCAGTAAAGGGTAAAAGTAGTAAAAAATAGGCCCAATTAGTAAAAAGGAGGGAAAGATAATGGGTTTCATCATTTCAATAATTGTCTGGATCGTGATCGGTTTCATCATCGGAGCCCTGGCCAAGTTGATTATGCCCGGTAAAGATCCAGGTGGGTTCGTGGTTACGACCTTACTTGGTATCGCCGGGGCGTTCGTGGGCGGCTTCCTCAGCCGCCTGATCGGTCTGGGCGGTTTGACGGGGGGGTTTAGCCTCTGGAGTATTGTCTTCGGGGTCATCGGGGCGATTATTCTCCTGGCAATTTACCGCATGCTGAAAAAGTAAGCCGGGGCTCACGGTCTGCCTCGACTCTGCCCTTCGACAATGGCCCCGGCAATGAGATGGGCCGTGCGCAGGGGTTCGGGGATGTGGCTGTGAATGGCAAATCGTTCGACCACATCGGTGGCTTCGGCGGCGGTCAGGCCGACTCGTTGGACGTAAACGTTTCCGGCCGGTTCGAGGGGCCCAAGCTGCTCAATCAGGGCCCACTTGTGCTGGCCCCCTCTAATCCGGGTGGTCAGAGCACTGCGTATCGAGGCCATGTCGGGTAATCTGCGTGAAACGACCAGAACCGGCAGCCCAAGCTGGTGGTGCAGGTAAAAGACATCGACCACGTTAAACCCGGCCAGGGCAATGCCTTGCAGCATGACCAGTTGCACATGCTCGGCAAATTTGGATTGGGCGACTAACCGGGCCAGTGTTTCGGCCGCGTCTGCCCCGTCTTTTTCTACCTCACCGATGAGTACGCCGGTCAGTTGTAGGCCGGTGAAGACGGCGCCCACCACCTTGACCTGACCGACGTAGTCGTGGGTAAAGGGGGCGTCATCAAAACCGATGACATTGGAGAAGCGCTTCTGAGACATAAGAACCTGCGTGGTGAGGTCAGTCACGTTTATCCGAGTAACGTAGACAGGCCTGATAAAGCGCCTCTATGCCCGGCTTGTCTTGCGCAAAACGATCCCTGACCGGCCGCAGATACTCAAAATATTTGCCCGTCTCCTGCTGGCCGATTGGCTCTGTGGCCAGCCAGACGGGAGTTTCGGCCCCCCGGTCTGGGGGTTCGTGCCCGCCAAAGCCCAGGTTATTACTCAAGGTGGAATTCACATCACCAGGGTGGCAAACATTGACGGACACACCGTAGGGTTTCAAGCGGCCGGCAAAGGCCACCGTCAGCATCCGATTGGCTTGCTTGGATTGGCGATAGGCCGTATTGTTGTGGTAGCGGCGACGCTTGAATTCCAGGTCGGTCAGATCAAGGTCGCCGGCCCAATAGCTGGCCACGTTCACCACCCGAGCCGGGGTCGATTGCTTAAGATGTTCGCTGAAGGCCTGGATCATCCAGAAGTAGCCCAACACGTTGGTGGCAAACTGCAACTCGATACCTTCGGGCGTTTCTTGTCGGGTACGCGGGGTGGCGCCCGCATTGTTGACCAGCACGTGCAGCGGTCCCTGCCATCGCTCGGCCAAAGCCTGGATGGATGCGTGTCTGGAAAGGTCAACCAATTCGTAGCGAACCCGGCTGTTGCCGGTAGTTTGGCTGATATCCCGCACGGCCTGCTGGGCCTTGGCCTCATTGCGAACGGCGAGAACGACTTCATACTGTTTTTCGGCCAGTTGTCGGGCGGTGGCCTGACCAATTGCCCCCGTTGCGCCGGTGACTATGGCAACGTAGGTTTCGTTGTTTTCCATTTTGTTCCTCTACATCTATAGATTTTTAATAAGGGTTGACGAACGAGTTTAAGTTCGATAAACTGTAGTTGTATTCTACGAGCCTTGGGCCAAACATCAAAAAATGTCTGATCAGTTTACTATTCCAACGTTAGTCATCAGTTATTTTCCTCTCAAGCGGAGCCCCATTAAGCAGGACCATTGGGCGACCAGGCTGGCCCGCTTTTTTTCCAGGGCCGGCAGTTCTATCGGCCAAGCGGTTGAGGCCCTTTCTGAAAAAGAAGCGCGGCTGGACATTAATATCACCGGGGATGTCGATGCCCTTTTGGCTAACATCCGCCGCCACGTCAAGAAGACAACGACCCAGGTGGGGCAGGCCTTAGAACAGGGCAGTACCTATCACGGCTACAAAGACCCAAGGGCCAGGCCCAGCCTGCGCTACCAGATTGTTGGTGAAATCGAGTTTTTAGAGCCGGTGCCTACCCTGCGAAAACGCGGCTTCGACGTGCCCCTGACCGATTATAACGCGATCATGGAACGGGTGGATATTCGGTCCTGGGTGGAAGAACGGGGGGTCAAAGAAGTCTGGATTTGGGGCTATCACGGCAACAAGGTGGTGCTGTGGGAGTCGAACATGGCCGGTCCTTATGGGGACATCAGCAATAGTAATCGTGACCCGCATGATCTACCCGTTTTAGACAAAACCTACACCGTCTATCACTACAACTATCAGCGGGGGCCTTCAGAAGCCGTGGAAGATCACATCCACCAAATCGAACACGTCCTCAACTACGTCGACGGGCGGGACCGGACACCGCCCGGCGAGTGGCACAAGCTGCTTTTCTGGGGCCGTTTTGTCGGCAGTGACCACTCCCACAAAATTATTAACCCCGGCTGCGGTTGGGCCCACTATCCGCCCAATGCCGAACGGGACTACGACTGGGCCAATCGCCGTTATGTTTGGACAGACATCGAGGATTGGCGACCGGACGGCAGCGGTCAAAAGAAACGTCTCAATTGCGAGCGCTGGCACGGCGACAGCCTGACCTGGTTTATCTACTGGATGCAAAATCTACCCGGGGCCAACAATGGCTTGACCTATCGAGGCCGCCCGCTGACCAACTGGTGGCGTTTCATCGGCGATTTTGATGGAGCCATGGCGCGGGGGTTGAAGTTGGTTCGGTAGGGGCGTATTTTGATTGTTTCTTTCTGTCCAGGTATAATTCACTCGATTTCAGAGACGTGAAACGTAATGGCCAGTTTGCTGGTAAATCATTACGTTTCACGTTTTACGAAGAGGAGCGAATGAAATGAATGATGCAAACCGTTTGACCGGGCTTTACAAACTGACCCTGGCCGAACGCCGGCAAAAGTTGGCCGAGTATGCTGACCTGACCGACGAGGAGCTGGCCGCGCTCGATGCCGGTCTCTCGGCCGAACAGGCCGACGTGATGATTGAAAATGTGGTGGGCCGGCACGTCCTGCCCTTGGGTCTGGCCACCAATTTTTTGATTAACGGACGCGAGATTGTCGTGCCGATGGCGGTCGAAGAACCCAGCGTGGTGGCCGGGGTCAGCTATGCCGCCAAATTAGTCCGGGCCGGGGGGGGATTCCAAACCCGTAGCACCGAACCGCTGATGATTGGCCAGGTGCAGGTGTTGGGCTTAACAGATTTGGAGGCTGCCGTGGCTAAACTCATGGCCGCCGAGGCTGACTTGCTGGCCAGGGCCAATGAGCCGGACCCTATCATTCAGCGATTAGGCGGCGGGGCCAGACGCATCGAGTGCCGTCCTCTGCCCGATACGCCCGCCGGTCCAATGCTGATTGTGCACATTCTGTATGATTGCCGGGACGCGATGGGGGCCAACATGGTCAATACGGCGGCCGAAGCCGTGGCCCCGCTTATTGAGCAGATCACCGGAGGCCGGGTCAGTTTAAGAATAATATCTAATCTGGCCGACCGCCGCCTGGCCCGGGCTGAGTGCCGGATTCCGGTTGAACAGTTCGCCCGGGCAGGGCTGTCTGGCGAAGAGGTGGCTCGATCTATTTTTGCTGCCTGGGCCTTTGCCGCCGTCGATCCCTACCGGGCGGCGACGCACAATAAAGGCATTATGAACGGCATCGACGCCGTCGCCCTGGCCACCGGCAATGATTGGCGCGCCGTCGAGGCCGGCGCGCACGCCTACGCTGCCCGCAGCGGCCACTACACCAGCCTGACCGAGTGGTCGCTGGTCACGGGCAGCGAGGAACCGAAGCCGGTGACCCATCTGCGGGGGGTTCTGGAGATGCCCCTGGGAGTAGGTACGGTCGGTGGGGCCACCAAAGCCCATCCCACCGCCCGCGTGTCTCTGAAGATTTTAGGCAATCCCAACGCCCGTACGTTGGCCGAAATTATGGTGGCCCTTGGCCTGGCTCAGAATTTGGCCGCCATCCGTGCCCTGGCCACCGAGGGCATCCAGCGGGGGCACATGCGCCTGCACGCCCGGCAGGTGGCTCTGGCCGCTGGGGCTCAAGGGGCACAGGTACAGGCTATTGCCGACCAACTGGTAGCCGAAGGGAATATTCAGGAGGAGCGAGCCAGAGAATTGTTGGCTGATAAGGGGGCACGGTAACGCTCCGGGGAGCATTTCAGTTTTGGGGCAAATTATAAATCACCTGCCATTTGTCAGCTTTGGAGTCGAGGCTTTAGCCGGTCCAAACGGGGCTACGTCCGGATAAAGCCTCGACTCCAAAGTATGTTTGCCCCCAAATTGAAATACACCCTCGCTCCGCTTTAAATTTGACTCATCTGAAAAACTGCATATTATCCAACAAAACAGAAATAATCTTCCTCTTTGCGCTCAAAATTAGTCGATTAAATTAAATTTTAATATTATTTTTTTGTAATTCACAAGGCTTTGCAACCGGAGTGAATTTAAACGAAACCTATGTAATTGGCGACCGCATCCGGGCAACCAGAAAGTCGATGGGCATGCGCCAATCTGATTTGTCTGAAATAACCGGCTTGCCGGCCAGCCATTTATCGGATATTGAACGTGGGACGCTCATTCCTACTGTGCCCACGTTGCGCAAGATTAGCCAGGCTCTTGACCGACCCCTTGAGTATTTTTTTCAGGAGGACGAAGGTAAATCAAGGTCGATGGGCATGGTGATTCGTGGCGCCTCTATTGGGGGGCAGGCAGCGGCCAGGTTTGCCCAACTGGTGGAAGAGAAGACCAAGGGGGACCTCAAGCTGTGCCTCTACCGGCGGGCAATGTTGGGCACTGCCAGGGAACAGGTCGAAGCCCTGGCCGAAGGCGCCATCCATATCTACCTGGACGAACTATTGAGTTTTGAACGATATGCAGAACTTTGTGGTTTAGGCGCTTATCGCACCAACATGTAAAAAAGATTGTCGATAGAGTTAAACGGCGATGCCAAGCGCTTCAAATAGATTGTGCATTGCCAGTTGAATAGCTTGATAAAGAGCATCAATAGGCGATTG